>JAHJLI010000247.1 GCA_018821785.1 Pseudomonadota bacterium | reverse complement strand
TGAATAACACTAAAGATACCGGAATCCCCTACGAGCTTGAGTTGGAAACATTGCGAGAGGATGGGAACCGGGGATGGATGTGGGTGCACGGCGAGGCCGTTCATGATGCAATAGGCGCCACTGTTGGACTAAGGGGAGCTGCTCAGGACATCACAGAGCGTAAACAGACAGAGGAGGCTTTGAAGGCCAGTGAAAAAAAGTATCAATCCTTGTTTGAGAATGCCCAAGTAGCGCTGTTCAGGAATAGACTTTCTGACGGCAAAGTCCTTGAAATAAATGAACGATATGCGAAAATGGCAGGGTATTCAAATACTGAAGACTGTATGGCGGAGTTCAATGCGGCCGACGCTTGGGTTGATCCCAATGGGCGTAAGGAACTTTTGAAGATTTTACAAGAAAATGGATTTGTCAGCGATTACGAGACGGAAATCATACGTAAAGATGGGACCAATATTTGGATATCCTTTTCGGCAACGATTTTCCCTGAACAAGGATTTCTTGAAGGATCAATAGTGGAGATAACTGAGCGTAAGAGATCTGAGGTTGAGCGGAAGAAATTGCAGGCCCAGTTGGACCAGGCCCAGAAAATGGAATCCGTGGGCCGTTTGGCCGGAGGTGTGGCCCATGATTTTAATAATATGCTTAGTATCATCCTTGGTAATGCGGAAATAATGATGGAGGACATTGGTGTGTCAAATCCTCTTGTCACAAATCTGGAAGAGATATATAAGGCTGCTGAACGTTCCGCCAACTTGACCAGACAACTGTTAGCCTTTGCACGCAAACAGACGATTGATCCCAAGATACTAAATCTGAACCATGTCCTTGATGATATGCTTAAAATGCTAAAGCGTCTGATAGGAGAGGACATTGATTTGACCTGGCAGCCGGCCCAAAACCTGTGGCCTGTCAAAATAGACCCTTCCCAGATCGACCAGATATTGGCGAACCTCTGTGTTAATGCCAGGGATGCAATCAAAAGTGTAGGTAAAGTTACCATTGAGACAGACAATATCTCTTTTGATGAAGCCTATTGTAAAGAACATGCAGGCTTTAATTCCGGTGATTATGTAATGATCGCCGTTAGTGATAATGGTTCTGGTATTGATAAAAAAAACCTTGATAAACTTTTCGAACCCTTTTTTACCACGAAAGGTATCGGCCAAGGAACCGGTCTTGGGCTGGCAACAGTCTATGGCATTGTAAAACAGAACAATGGTTTTATAAACGTTTACAGTGAGCCCGGTGAAGGAACTACTTTTAAAATCTACCTTCCTGTTCATTCAGAACCGGCAGTTTCAAAACAAAAGGATTCTAAGAAGACATCACTGAGAGGTAATGAAACAATCCTATTGGTGGAGGATGAAAAGGCCATTCTGATGATGACCAAGATGATGCTTGAGCGACTGGGCTACACTGTATTGACAGCTTCTACGCCGAATGAAGCCATATCAATTGTGGAAGCCCCTGATATTAAGGCAATCCATCTGCTTATGACGGATGTTGTCATGCCTGATATGAACGGCCGAGACCTGTCGAAAAAACTCCTCAGCATGTCCCCTGGCCTTAAATGTTTGTTCATGTCGGGTTACACTGCCAATGTTATTGCTCATCACGGTGTTCTGGATACAGGAGTGCAGTTTATTAACAAACCGTTTTCAAAACAGGACCTGTCCACAAAAGTAAGAGAGGTGCTGGATGATGCCATAGGTGAAAAGTTTTGATTTAGCACTTTATGAATATCTGACATCAAGATTCCTGAGTATCTCAGCGTCCAACGGTTCAAATTTAGAGGGAAATCTTGATTGCCGTCTCGATCTGCAAGAGTTTTACGCTACCAAATTTGACTCATAAATATGGACACCTGAAATCGGTTCTTCACAAGCAATTTTTACCATGAATTGAGCAACGTTTTCTACCTCAACGGGTCTATATTTCCTTAAAGCGCCCACCAAGATTGGTTTCAATAATGGCGTCAACATAACAGCCAGTTTCTCCCCAAGACGGAATTCTTCTCGTGGCCCAAGTTAGAGCGACGGTCGAACGATGCGTAGACATGGATACTCCGATTAAACCAGTTGGCCCTACTATGAGTGGCTCCGACTGTTTATCACTACTTTCTCAAGTACCCCGACAAACGGGATACGTTTTTCCACATTTCAATCCAAACCCTTAAAAGGTCATATATGACCACTTGGGCAAATATGACCCTTGGCATGGGGCCGTTAACGACTCTCCGGCCACTGCCTCTTGGGGGGATTTTCTTAAATTACAGGATGATATATAACTTGGAAATAAGTGCTGGGAACCTGGCACAATGATTGCTTCACAAAGAGTACTGCTTAAAAACACATTCCACAGGCGGCTCCTCTTGGCCGCCTGCCTTGTCGGCGTCAAATAGAGCGTAGGGCTCGACTTAACGGAGGTCAAGCTGAGCGAACTCGAACATGCCAACGAAGCAAGCATGTCTGGGAGCAACTCAAAGACGGCGTGGAAGACATATGGACGACATTACAGTCGACGATTGAAGATACCGTCACCGCATTTAATAAAGAGAAAGCCTGACGATAAAAGTGAAAAGGAGATCGATATGAACATTCATCTAGGCCTCACCCCGATAATATCATTGGCTGCCGGCATCCTCATCCTGGTGGTTCCGCGTCTGTTAAACTATATCATTGCCATATATCTGATTTTTATAGGCCTGATCGGATTGTTTGGCGGAAACGGTTTTAATTTTAAGTAACTGCAGGACCCGGCGGGCAGGACATACCTGCCTTCCCTTTTGGTTTCACCACGGAACTCCGAGGTCACCAGCGATTTGGCTGGGAGACCGTTGCGCCGGTACCAGAGGGATGCAGAAACCTCGTCTTTGTCAGCCAGGTGAAAGGCAAAATCCAAGAGGCTGTCGGCGAGGTAATCGAAAATCGCAACTTGGAGATCAAAGGGAAGAATGAAATTTTTGATGGGAAGGTTCAGGGGAAAATCGCTCGGCTCAAGAAATTTATCAAAAAATAGGTGCCCCCATTTGAGATAGCCAAATCGTATCTTCTTAATTTATCAATGGTTCAGAACTGAAGGTTCTACTGTATTCGTAACAAACGGTCTTGTTTATCCATGCAAGCTTTCAATCCACCTGATTGCTTCATAATCAAAAACCTTACCGAGATGGGCTGTTGAGAGAAGCGTACAATGGCATATTTAAAGAGCCCACAGGAGCAAAATTTACTGTAAAAATAACAGCAAATAAAAATGACTCATGTGAGATTTTGATTCATCGCACCATGCTGTAATAGTGAGGCTACTCGCAAATGGTTTGAATGAGACTGCAATTTTAAATCGTCTTTATGAAGAGCAAATTAAAGGCGATAGCTTCCCAGATGCAAAAAACATCCTTTGGATATTAAAAGATCTCTCGATAACAGAAGAAACAAGAGGTTAACTTAAACACCTAACAACCCAGGAAGGATTTTGACCTTCGAAAAAAGATAGGTCTTCCTGACAGAGAAAAGACTGTGGGACGAAAGCCGCCATCTCTCCTTTCGATCTTGACCAAAAATCAATAAGAATTTGTGCTGACTATTCGGAAATAATCAGGAGTATTGTTTGAACATCTGAGCTTCCTGGTGCTGGCCTCCTTCCTGGGTCAACTTCATTTGCAGTAACCTTCATACAACGTTGATAATTGGCCTGAAGTCACGGTGAGGCCAAAATCCTGAAAAAGAATCGCACCCAATCTATCCTCGGAGGAGATCTCCGTGATCTCTGTTTTCCCTCCTTTAATAAAATGAAATTCACCATTTCTCAATAGTCGGACGTTATCATAAGATTTTAGTGAAACAACGAGATTGTTCACAAATGCAGCATCAGGGTGAGTTGATGAGTAATGATGACCACAAATACAATCGGCTTCTGTATAAAAGCCGTTATCAAAACTATATAGAGTGAACCATCCGCCTACTTCCCTCTTTTGAATAAGATAGTGTCCCATGTCTGGTTGAATTATACGATAAACTGCGTCACCTTGGTCTTGAGGTTTGTCCGTATCAAGAAGTAAGGGTTCGCGTGGGCACAATGGGCCAAACCCGACATCAACGATGTAATTCTTGTCGGCGAGGGTAACTTTTGTAATTCTGTGAGTTCGTGGCACATCAAAGTTGCGATTATGAAGCACCCTGCATAACGTTATATCACATTGAAATCCCAACTGGCTTAGAACCTCAAAAAGGATTTTATTTTGCTCAAAGCAATATCCACCCCGCCTTTGTGTGACAAGTCTATCAAATAGTGCTTGCGACTCAAGGGAAAGATTCTCGTGCAGCAGTACCCCTAGGTTATTAAACGGAAAGGCACCAAGATGTGCATTTTGAAGTTCTTTAAGAAACGAAACTGAAACTTCAGGCTGTATTACCGAAATAATTTTCAGGTAGTTCTGTATATTTTTTTCATTGAGCACAGGGGTATCTCACTTAATTGTATGAATTTACATAAATTTAAATTCTAATCACTCTGAGAATATTAACTGCTATCATCTCCAAAATCTTTTGAAGGCTAGATTTCTATAGATCGATAAAGATTCTTGCTGATGGCGAATTTCGCCGCGTCATCGATCATTCAAACATTGAAATAATCAGGGCTCATCATCTTTACCAATGAGTGGGAAAGTTATTTGAACCTCGGGTGGAATTGTTCGAGGTCGACCGCTCTTTATATCGACAAAAACCCATTCAGTTTCCCCCTTGGCTAGCAGCTTCTTGTCTTTTTTTCGAAAGAATCGATAGCGTCGAAGAGATCTTGCTCTCCGAAAATCGACTACCCAAGTTTGCAAGATCACCTGGTCACCTGCAAAGACTGGAGTCAAATATTCGATATTATGAGAGCGAACATACCAAGTCGCACCAATTGCATTGGTTGCCTGAGTGCCACCGGTTAACTCCGAGTGAAGAATGGCCACATCTTGCATCCATTGGACATAAACGACATTGTTAACGTGTCCATTCTGATCCAGAGCACTTTCGGGAATAATGAACTCGTGAATGTAAATAGCATCTGTTGGGTTTTGTGTCATAGTATTCTGCACTAATTTTGAAGGTTTTTGATCGCTCAATGAATAACTGAGACAATACACACTTTCTCATCCAGAATCAAAAGACCATCCCGTCTAGCTCCACCACCAATAAAAAGGGGCGTTACAGATATTCTGTAACACCCCTTTTTATTTTCTGCTTTTTAAAGCCTATTTTCCGATCTTGGCTATTGCTCCCTTGACGGAAATTGCATAGGGTTGATGGATCTGAAGGAATGAGGGGAGGCTGTTTTGTGCTAAACGAGCCAATTCAATGGTTGAATATTCGCCGTAAAACACCAAAACAATTTCAGGAGATTCATTTTTTTTAAAGATGAAAAAATTGCCGACTTCCTGTCGATAATTGGGCTGGGCAAGCATCTTCTTAAGGTTTTGCTCAGCATTTTTAGCGGTCAGAACCATAAGCTGCACTGTAAACTTATCATTTTTCTCACCACTTACCCAGCCAATGCCGGCATTCAATCGTTTCTGGTAAAGTTGATCAACTGTTTGAACACCGACCGCCTCCTGAACCTCCATTCGAGGCAGCAATTTTGCTGCCCCAGTTGACGGCTCAGGCTGATATGCCGGTTTGACTTTCAAGGGTGGGATTTGCCGCAACTCCGGCACTTTGATCTCGACTGCAGTCACAAGTTTGTTCTGAATAGACGCAGGCAATGGCTCTGTCTCTTTTTCTGTCATCGGCTGGACTATTGCAGGGGGTTGCACGGCTATTTCTTGTATTTTTTCAGTGGCCCCGGACACCTGCATGGTTGCCGGTATACTCCCTTCTGGTTCCCCAGGAACATTTTCCCCCACTGTTTCAGGGTGCTTCTGAGAAATCTCCTCATGTTGAGTTGGTTGCTGATTTATCGGTTCCATTACTGGTTGTACAGCCGGCTGTTGCTGCCCACCACCATCCTGGACAACAGTCTCTATCTTTGCTGTTTCGTTTGGTGGAGGTAGAGAAACCGGCTTTATTGCACGCCGCTTTTCCCCAGGTTGCAGGAGGAAAAACAACAGCAACAAAGTACAGAGAGCACCTCCGAACCAACACATATAGGGAACGGCGCGACCAAAAGCAGAGAGTGCCGATTTTTGTTTGTCCTTTTCTATATCAGCCTCATCCTTAAAACTTTCAAGCAATACCATAAAGGACGTTTCATCGCCGTGAGGTCGTAAAGATTCATCAGCCAGGAGATTTATCTTCCGAAACTTCCCCTTGGCTTTGCCATGAATATTCCTTACCTCCTCATCACTAAAGACCTTCTTATCTGGCTTATCCAAACGCCCCAGGTACTCACTCAGATAGTCAGAAGTTTCCTGTTCAGTGAGCGGCAATACATCAAAATTCAGGTCTTCGGTGTTGCGAAAATCACATATAGCAAGCTGTGCGCAATTCTCAAGAAAGGTTTTCCGACCAGAGAAAAGAATCTGTATACGTGCGCCGGCAGCCGTTGTCCGGTCCAACAACTTGCGAATCCTCTCAAGGGTCGCAAGATAAATATCTTCCGCTTCATCAAAGATGATCAGAAGCCTACTGGATTGCCGCAATAAGTGAGCAATTATCAACTCAATGGTTGTTTCAACAGATTTCCCTTCATCAGTGGCTGACAATTGCAAACCTAGCCTTTGCGCAACTATTCTGACGACATCTTCGAAAGACTCTACAGTGCTGGGAAAGAAAAGAACAATGATCGAAGATTGACACTCGCTCTCAAGCATCCGACACAACATCGTTTTCCCGATTCCCTCATCACCTGAAAGAACCATGAGCGGCGCCCCGCTTTCCACGGCACCCTTCATACGAGCGAGTAATTCACCGCGACCGGCACCCGAATAGAAATTTTCAAGAACTATTCTCTCCTGAAAAGACGACTCCATTGTATTATCAGTATGTTTTTGAATCTCTATCATGATTGTTAGCTTTAATTAAACGTATTCCTTCCGGATTTGACTGCCATACAAATGCCAGCCTTTCCCGTCGACTCTCGCTTTTCCCAATGATTGCAAAAATCATAATACTACACTCACTCTTTAAAAAAAATTAGTATTACCAATTTCCGGTAATTGGCCGGAGAATCAATTATTTTGCTTGATCTCCCCCAAGCAATCACCGCTGTCTGATCGCCTTTCCCGTTGTGAATCAGGCCGAAGTCATGTTTCCAGCCGCTTTTCTTATTCCCCTATTAATGGTAGAGTATTTATTGCATATCGATACGATTCTCTTTCCTACAACCACTCTTAGTTATCCATCACGTCAATGACCGTCTTTCAACTTACCAAGAACATCAGCTTCCCTCCTGTTGATCTTGCAGAAAAAAACGGTCTGCTGGCAATCGGAGGTGATCTCAGCCCGCAAAGACTCGTTGCTGCATACAGTCACGGAATTTTCCCTTGGTATTCAAAAGGTGATCCTTTACTCTGGTGGTTTACCAATCCCAGACTCGTGCTTTTTCCTGACGAATTCAGAATACCTAAAAGATTGCTGCGCTATGCCCGTAATTCCGGGATTACAACCACTCGTGATTGTGCATTTCCTCAGGTAATTCGGGAATGTGCGGCGATCAGAGCTGAAACAGGAGCTGGAACCTGGATCACAAAGGAGATGCAGGCAGCATATATAGAGTTACACGGTATGGGTTTTGCCCATTCAGTTGAGTGCTGGCAAGAAAACCGCTTGGTGGGAGGCTTATACGGCATCGCCTTGGATCGGGTTTTTTTTGGCGAATCGATGTTCTCCAGGATAAAATGCGCTTCCCAATTTGCCATGATCAATTTATTAAAGTTCCTTAAAATGAAAAATTTCCAAATGGTTGATTGCCAGATGACCACAGATCATTTATTACGTTTTGGGGCACGAGAAATAAGCGGAAGAGAATTTCAGATCCACCTTAAAGAATTCATTAAAGATACTACACCTCATGAAAACTGGAAAAAAGACATCCATTAATTCGCGAAATAAGCATTGTACCGTCTGCGGGGCACAGCAGAAACTCACCGCTCAGTCTGAAGACTTTCTTTGTGCTAATTGTTTGGCCATGGTCGACATCATGCAAAACCACCCGGACTGCGTAGTAAAACTCACCCAAATTGCCGGGATCACCACTATTTCACAAACCCAGCACAAACAGATCGAACAGGAACTCCCTGATGTTCTCGACGCGGTACGTTATCGAACAATCGACCGAGAACGAAATACCTGGTATGTGTCGGTGAGTGAACTTGATGGAAATCCTGTTGAAATTTTCGCCTCAACAGCTTTTGACCGTGACCAACACCTACAGTCACGAATTTCCAATTTGACCACAATAACTAGGCTTATCTCACTCATCTTAAGACATATTTTCCTAGGGGAAAGGTTGACGCTCGAAAAAACTCTTACCCAGCTCCAGCGAAGCTCAAGGCTGCCGGACGACCTCCCAGCCATGCTCAGCAAGGTGCTTGCCAACTACAAAGCAACCGAAACCGGCAAGGAAAATATCGCACCTTGACACTCCCACAGATCCTCCTGAGTCAGACATCGAGGTAGAATTCGTAGGAGATATTTGATTTATCGAAATGCCGCAACACCTTCTGTAGGGCGTACAGACTAGGAACACTGAAGGAAAGTTGCCAAGCTGGGTTGAGAGAGGAATAGCTGGAGAGGATTTCCAGGCTGTGCATTTCCATTTCTTCCGGGGCGGAACCTACAGCCTGCATTATGTCTTTTCTTGTGGCTCTGAGGACATGGAGAAGCTGCGGCTTCACGACACGAGTTTCCCTGATTTTCCAGGTGATGTTTACCGCATCCTCTCGTTGGAAATCAAGCTCCCCGAAACGTTGACATTTTTTATGGTGAACAGAGAGCCCTTTTGGTGTCAGCAGGGCGCAGTTATCCTTGGCTGTAGGATTGGGCTTACAGCATGAGGAAAGCTTCACTGAGACGGGATCAAGAGTGGTCAATTCTATTTTATTGAAGGCTCCCGTCGGAGCAAGCAAAGGAGAAACCCCGCCATAAAGAATATTTTTGATATCTTCGATAACTTCCTGCAATCGAAGACGCCCTTCTCCGATGCGTATATAAAGATCATCGAGAGAATATAAAGAGTAGTTCTCCAAAAGAAGAGGAACATCTCTGTCGTTCATAACATCGAAAGGTATACCATATCGCAGCATTTCCTGACGAAGCATGGAAAAACCTACATCCCGGCTTACTTTGCGACGACGAATTTTAAAACCTCTTGCCAATTCGCCTCGCGCCCTGGGAGTCTTGCATAACGACAACATTTGCTGCTCAAACCGGATATGCTGTTCTCCGCGTATTATACGCACCATGTCACCGTCTTTAAGAACATGGTCGGTGGAAACTCTCTTGTTTCGGATCATGGCACCAAGACACGTTTGTCCGATTTCGGTGTGTACTCGGAAGGCAAAATCAAGAACAGTGGAATTTACCGGCAGGCAGATCAGGTCCCCCTGCGGTGTATAGGTATATATTTCTTTTATACCGCTGGCAGCGATGACGTCCCTGTAGGACACCGAATCTTCGGAGCCGAGAACATCGAACATTTCCTGAATTTCCCTAATAAATCTCCCCTGTTTCCCAGATTTTGAACTCCAGTTTCTGAAAATCCCTCTTTGGGCATTTCTGGCCATTTCATCCGTCCGGATTTTAAAGAGAAATTTCTGGCCTTCGATAATGGCCCGGGCATGTAAACCTTGGTACCCTGTCGGTTTGGGATTGGCGATGAAGTCGCGAATCGCCCTAGGAATGGGCCGAAAGGTCTGATTAACAATTCCCAGGGCATTATAACAGGACTGCACGTCATTGACGGCAATCAGGATCTCCATGGGGGTTTCTATTCGCTGCACCAGAATGCGACTGGCAACATCATAATAGGCCCAGAGATTTTTCGTTCTCAATGTGATGCGGCAATCGAGGTTTTTACTTTCGGCGTTTTTCGTTATTTCATTGACTATCGTCTGACCGACAGGGGCATTCGCCAACTGACGAATTTGATTATTAAGCTTTGCTCCCTGTTTCGGATACTTATAAAGTAGAGCCAGGTTATACATCTCCCTTTTCATGTTAAAAAGTCCGAAAACAGTGGCAAGCGGCGCATATATATCAATGGTCTCGTCGGCGATGCGCTGACGTTTGGCTTTCGGCATTGCGCGCAGAGTCCGAAGATTATGCAGCCGGTCGGCAAGTTTTACCAGCATGACCTCCGGTCGCAAGGCCGCACCGGTAAATATTTTCCGGTGAGTGGTTTGGCTGTCCGCCTGCTTATTACCGGAAACATGAGTAACCTTGGTGCATCCCTCGACAATCGCCTGAACATAGCTGCCGAAATGTTGCCCAACAACTTCCTCAGTTACCTCCTTTACATCCTCTACCGTGTCATGAAGGAGGGCTGCGGCAAGAATCTCCGGATCGGTAATATCCATCTCCTCGGCAAGAATTTTCGCCACACTGCATGGATGGAAGATATAGGCATCACCGGACCTACGCCATTGGTCAGCATGAGCCTCGATTGCAAAATCAAGTGCCTGCCAGAATGTGTCTTCCCCTGGTTTCTCTGTGATGAGCGCCCGCATTTGGTCGCGGTAGATTTCCAGGTCAAAAGAAATACGACGCATACTCCCCCAATCTGTTCATATAACAGTCCAGACCTATAGACATACTCTACAGGATACTTAGAATAAGAAAACATATGAACCGTTACGAAATAATTTGGCTTTTCATTCCAACTTCGCTACGGATCCTTATACCGTTCCGGACAATCCTTTGGCCAAGATGTTTTCAACAACGGCTTCGAAAAGTCGCCGACTAATTTCTCTATTCTTCGACCATACGGCTCACCCTACCCAAACAAACTGGATTTGTACAATATACATCGCAACTTAACAAAAATACATCGCAGCTTAACAAAATTAACCTGCCGGACAAAACAAAAAACAGAACATGCCAAAAAAAAGAAAATCATCAGAAAAACCCAAAAGCGCCTCCCCCAAACCTAATTGGAACGAGAGGAGCGACAGACAACAACCCAGCAAATTGGTTAACCTCCTGCTCGGTTATCTCTACTCCGCAAAGGAAGCCGTATCGCATGCGGAAATCGAAAATTATATCGTAAAAGAAGGCGGCAAGGCAAAAGACCTACCCAAGACCATCGACTCTCTGCTGCACGATGGACTCATCACTAAAAGTGGCAAGCGCCTCTTTAAACTCAGCCGCAATGCCCCACTTTATGAAGGCCATCTGACACAACATCCAAAAGGGTTTGGTTTTGTCAGTCCGGTGCAGCAGCACGGCAAAAGCGCTTCTTTTGCTCGTGACCCGTTTATTTCCCCCAGCGCCATGGGAGCTGCCCAACACGGGGATCGGGTGTTGATACGAGTCTTGCGTACTCGCAAGGATCTTCGCCCTGAAGCCATTGTCCTGCAAATTACTGCCCCTGGAAAAGATAAAATTGCCGGAATTTTCAAAAAAAATCAACACTCCGC
Source organism: Pseudomonadota bacterium (assembly GCA_018821785.1). Classification (GTDB taxonomy): domain Bacteria; phylum Desulfobacterota; class Desulfobulbia; order Desulfobulbales; family Desulfocapsaceae; genus Desulforhopalus_A. Next base: position 12,851 of record JAHJLI010000247.1, on the reverse strand, counting down.
AATGGTATTTCCGGATGATTCGAGATTTCCATTTACTATCAGAATCGACGATTACAACGGTTTAGAGCCAATCGATGGAGATGCCGTCATTGTGCAATTCACAAGAGAATTGCAAGCGGCCAGGATTCTGTCTGGAAAAATATTGGAAGTATTGGGAAGAAGCGACAAAATCGACACCCAAATGCGCCTGGTCATTGAAAAATTCGAACTCCCCCATAGCTTTAGTGACGAGGTTCAGGAGGAGACGAAAAATCTCTCAAGTGGCATTGACCTTGATGAAAACCGTGAAGACCTGCGCCAAACCGATCATGTCACGATCGACGGCGAAACCGCCAAAGATTTTGATGATGCGATATGCGTTAAAAAGACAAGGCAGGGCTTTCAACTCTATGTCTCTATCGCCGACGTCAGCCACTTTGTCGTTCCGGGATCAGCTATCGATAAAGAAGCTTATGCCAGAGGGACATCCATCTATTTCCCAGGCAGGGTAATTCCTATGCTGCCGGAAAGGCTCTCCAACAACCTCTGCAGCCTGGTTCCCGATAAAGATCGGCTTACCGTTTCGGCGATTCTTGATTTTGACCGGGCCGGAACATTGCAAAGTAAACGTTTTACCCGATCGGTTATTTGCAGCAAACAACGCTTCACCTATACAATCGTCCAGCAAATTCTGATCGCTAAGGATCCTGACGTCCGCAAACTCTACAAACCATTTCTTACCCAACTGAAATGGGCACAGGAACTGGCTGAAGCTCTGCAAAAAAAGAGAAGACAACGCGGCTCCATCGACTTCAACCTGCCTGAGCCGGAATTCACCTTAAACGATGCGGGAGAAGTCTCAGCAATTACTAGAACAGAAAGGAATTTCGCCAACCAGTTGATAGAAGAATTCATGCTTGCGGCCAACGAAGCCGTCGCCGAATTGGCAACAGCACGAATGTTTCCAGCTATTTACCGCGTGCACGAACGACCCAATCCGGTAAAAACTGAAGAATTTATCACCTTTTCCAAAACACTTGGCCTGCATCTGCCACCGTACGAGGACAGCTCCGCCTGGTTCGCCAAAGTACTCGACATCTGCAAGGATTCAAAATATGAATACATCATCAACAATCTCTTGCTGCGAAGCATGCAGCAAGCACAGTACGCGGCCGAAAACGTTGGCCATTTCGGTCTAGCCTCTTCCGATTACACCCATTTCACCTCACCAATACGACGATATCCGGATCTCATCGTCCATCGCACCCTTCTCCGCCTGCTGGAGAAACCCATTCGGAAAAAACAACCAGACACATCGCATCCGTCCTTGAAAGAAGCGGGAGAGTTTCTTTCTGCCCGGGAGAGAACTGCCATAATGGCTGAACGCGACATTCATGAAAGGCTGAAAATCAATTATATGCAAAACCGCCTTGGTGACTCTTTTGCCGCCATTATCTCCGGCGTCAACGACTCAGCACTTTTCCTCGAAATTCCCGATCATTGTATTAGTGGCTCTATTGCCATTGATCGCCTTACAGATGACCATTATATCCTCGACGCCAAAAACCATCGGCTGTTTGGTGAAATTACCGCCAAAACCTACCGCATCGGCGACTCAATACAGGTCACCCTGACAGATGTCGACCACCCCCGGCGAAGATTGAATTTCAAGTTGGCAACCGGCTCACCTACCTGAACACATGGACCCCAAAGAGCTCCTTTCACACCTCGCCATCGTTCTCATCCGTCCGAAAATACCGGAAAATATCGGGGCTGCTGCGAGAATTGCCTGGAATATGGGCATTAGCCGCCTCATCATCGTAAGAGATGACCTTCCTGAACGTGAGGCGATGGCAAAAATGGCCACCCATAAAGCGGCACATCTTGTTGATAATCTAGAAATCTATCAAAACCTGGCAGAGGCTTTAGCAGATTTCTCAATAGTGGTGGGCACAACAGCGAGGAGAGGTCGCCAAAGGAGTGTCGAAAAAACGCCACGGGAACTGGTGGATGTGCTGCTCCCGTCTCTCGCCACTAACCAGGTGGCAATACTCTTTGGCCCTGAAGACACCGGCCTGACCAATGACGACCTCAAGTATTGCCAAATGGCTTCGGCAATTCCAACCGCTGATTTTTCCTCACTCAACCTCGCCCAGGCTGTAGCAATTCATTGCTATGAAATGTATTATGGCATTGTCCATACACAAAAAGACATGATATTTGCTCCGCAACTTGCTACAACCCATGAGCTTGAAAGCATGTATGCCTATCTGGAGGAATCGCTTTATTCCATTGATTTCCTGAGTGAAGTGAGTCATATCTATTGGATGACAAATATTCGTCGTTTTTTCAGCCGGATCACTCTTACTTCAAAAGAAGCCAATATCGTCAGGACGGTGTGCAAGAAACTCTTGCTACATAAAAAAAACCAAAAACACAAAGACCCTGGTGACCCATGAAACATGAAGAGAGCCTTGTTAACTCTGCCGCGCCCTCGAACAAGTTCTATTCACCCCACATCGATCATTCTCAATCCCTGCTCAGAACCAATCTCCTCCAATCAAAATTTCCCAACCACCGACACAGCAAGAAAGTAATTATTATCGAAGCCCAGGCAGGACAAGGCAAAACAACACTCGCTTCACAGTTTTTAAAATCTACAGGCAATATTTCCATCTGGTACCAGGTTGGCCCGGAAGACTCAGACCCGGTCCTTCTGTTATCTTCCCTACTCACCAACCTCTCAAACAATCTGACAGGCTTCAGCTCACCGCAACTGGCAAGCATCTTAACCGAAGGCAGTGTCGGCCCCCTGGATCTGACACGCTGTGCCAACCTTCTTCTTCGCGACCTTGAAAATTACCTTAAAAAAGACATCTACCTCGTCTTCGATGATCTTCATCTCATTGAATTCGGTACCTTGACCATCAGCCTCCTGGAACATCTGGTAGACACCTCACCACCCAAAGTGCATTTCATTTTCATCACCAGGCATCCTTTAGAGATAAAAGGCAAAACAATTCGCAATGGAAACAACATTGCCTACCTTAACACAACCGATCTCGCTCTTGACAAGCAGGAGATCGAAACCCTTTACCACACTGTTTTAAAAAGAGACATCAGCAGGCAGGAGGCTCGGGAAATACACCGTATCACCAACGGCTGGATCATGGGAATTATTCTGGCAAGCCATCCCATTTCCGGACGGAATAAATTTTGGCAGAAGCCTTCGACTGCCGCACTCTCTGCAATACCACAGACCGGCCACATGCTTGACTATTTCCAGGAGGAAATCTTCGCTCAAATTCCCGAGACGCTCCATTTCGTCTTTCTCAAACTGTCATTTTTACATGAAATCCCTGCCGATCTGGCAGCTGAACTCTCCGGAATCGATGGATTTGCACAGCAACTCTCAAAAATGGCCAGAGAAAATTTCTTTATTTATAACCTCGACGACCGGCAGCAGGTTTTTCGTTTTCACCATTTCTTCCAGGAATTTCTCCAACAACGGGCCAGAGCCCATTTGTCCGAAAGCGAAATTGCCAACATTTACCGATCCGAGGCCCGGTATTACCTGGACCGGGATATAACGGAAAAAGCCCTTACCTGCTACAAAAACGCTGGTGATTTTCAAGCAATGGAGAGCATTCTTAAAGAAAAGGGGATGAGCCTCATTGCCAAAAACCGGACTATTACAATTCTTACCCTGTTACAGACTATTCCCGATGACATCCTGTTCCAATATAGCTGGTTGACCCTTTATGCCGGCCTCCTCCGAATCGATTCCGTGCCGCAAACGACCTTGCCGTTTTTTAATCGCGTGCGAGGATATTTCCAGGAGACAGGTGAGGTAACCGGAGAATTAATTGCTCTCACGCAAACCATCTATTACCATTTTGTCATTTCCGGCAAATACCGAGAAGGCGCACAATTACTGCCAAGAACTGAAGCTCTGCTAGAAAAAAACAAAGCTTCCTTGCCCATGCCGATAATTGTTATGACCACCAGAAATCTGGCAGTCGGCTACTGTTTCTTTAACGGCGAAATGGATAAGGCAAGGCATTACATCCAGATGGCCAGCTCATTGGCCACTCGGAATAATATTCACAACTTTATAGCCTCAACCCGTTTTATTCAGGGATATATCGAACTGCTGAGCGGCAACCGCGCCAAGTATCTCCGCGAGGCTGAAGTCTGTTTCACACTCTTTAATGATCCTCTCGTCGGCGAGTCAAACAGACTGACCATGAGAATTATGAATCTCTGCTACCTTTCAATGATCGGTGACCACCAGAACTTTCACATGCAGCAACTGGCATTGCAGAGCTCTATCAACCATAATGTGATCGATCAGACGGTCGCCGCCCCGTATTTGTTCGTCTGGGGCAGCAGCAATCTTTTTTCCCTGGGTTACAGCCAACAAGCCCTCGACCTGCTGGATAAGGGCTGGGGGATTACTTCCACTGCGGCAACTGATCATATGCAGAGTCAACTTCTACAATGGCAGGCTTTCGGCTTGGCACTCACCGATTTTGCCGATGCAGCACTTGAAAAAATCACTGAATCTATCCGGCTTCGAGACAATTCGGCAGGCCTTTTTTATATTGCTTTCAACGCCATCATTGCCGGAGCCGTTTACACCCGGATCAAAAAATTTGCTGAGGCCATGCCCTTGCTTGAAAAGGGTCTTGCCATCGCTCAATCCATTCCCTCGACCTATCTGACCATCTGCGCTCTTTTTAACATGAGCTATAGCAAATATTTGGCAAAGGGTGATGAGGCGGCTGTTGATGATCTGGAGGCAGGACTTTCTCTGATGAAAATCAACGGATACAACCACTTCTGGAGCTGGGAACCAGTAATGATGACCGCACTCCTCGCCTTAGCGGTAAAAAGGGATATCGAAAAAAGCTTTGCCCAAACTCTGTCCAGAGCCAGACTCCGGATGAATTTTTCGGATACAGGCAAGGCCTTGCCCCTTCTGAAATTTACCCTTATGGATAATTTTGAAATCAGTATTGCGGGAAAGGTTCTTTTTCGAGCGAAGGATCTTACACCCTTCCAGCGTGAATTGTTGGGATTGCTGATTACCGCCAAAGGCCAGCGCATTCCCCAGGAAAAGATTATCCTTGAACTCTGGCCTGAAAGCACACCTATAAATGCGCGAAAAAGCTTCGACACCCTCTTAACTAGACTGCGACAATTGTTGACTCCTCACCTGCCAACCTCAATCAAGGATTACCTTTTTATCCAGAAAGGAATTTTGTGCCTTACCAATTACGAGATAGATGCACTGCAGTTTCTTGAAACCGCTCGAACAGGCCTGACGCACAGCAAGAACAGTGACTGGTTGCAGGCGCACAGTGCCTTCCAGACCGCTCTTTCTTTATGGAAAGGGTCAATGCCAGACGATACCTTTCAAAGTGAACAAGTTCTAACTTTCAATGACACCCTCACCAATCTTCTCGTTGAAATTGGTTTAACCTGGGCCAATAGTCTGGCAGAATCGGCAAGACTCGAAGAAGCTGTAATTATTCTCGAACGTATCCTGCAACTCAACTACCTGGAGGAAAGCCTGACTATTCTCCTCTACAAGCTTCACTGTCTCAACAACAACCCACTGAAAGCAAGGGAATCCCTTGAAAGATACAAAAAGGCCCTCTTGAAAGCCGAATACAGCGAAGATGAGGCCGACGATTTCATAGAGGCGATCATCACGTCAACAGTCGGTTGAACATATGCCGACGGAAAAACCGGTAATCCAAATTACCAAATCGTTATCTTTTGGCAAAATATATAATGTGCTGAGCTGTAACACATACCCAACACAAATGAATAACATATGGCAATTAAAACTATATTGCCAATCATCCAAGACCAGCAACACCCTGGAGCAAAATTTGCATGATAAATCTTACAAATAATCCTCCCCCTTATTATGGAGTGTCCCATGATCTCAGCATACAACTCAGCTCTAACAGCATTGCAGGCCTTTGGAACAAAAATCCAATCCAGCAGCAACAATATCGCCAACGCTAATACTGATGGATTCAAAAAGACCAGGGTTACCATGGCGGAGGTACTGCCGCAGGGAGTAAGAGCGACAGTTGATAAAGTGAATACGCCCGGCACCAGTGTTTTTCAGGAAACCGATGAGGGCCTCAATCTGGTTGAGCTTTCTAACGTTGAACTGAGCTCGGAAATACCAGACATGAACATGAACAGCCAGTTTTACAAAGCCAATCTTAAAACCTTAGAGACCGTCAACGAGATGACCGGCGCACTTTTAAATCTCAAATCGTAAAACGTCAGCCGCAACTCAAAGATTCAACCCCTGTAGCGGACACTTGTCGCACAGGGGATTGTTTTTTTTACAATAGGTGGTTGCGACGCGAACGATGAGAGCATGAAAGTCATTGAAAAGCTGCGAATCATGAGGAAGATGCTGCATGAAAATCTGCTGCATCCCCTGGTAATCACTCTCTTCCATAACAAGATTGTGTCGACTGAAAACCCGGTGGGTGTACATATCGATGACAAATATTGGATGACCGCAAGCATAAAGGAGTATCGAATCGGCAGTCTCAGGCCCAATTCCCTTCACCTCCAACAAATTCTCTCTGGCTGTTGTCAATGCATCATTAAGAAAAAGTTCCAGCTTTCCGTCATAATAATTGCCGATCAAATCAAGCAAGTTCCTTAACCTTCGGGCTTTCAGATTAAAATAACCGGATGAGCGAATATGCGGGGCAATCTCATCGGCGCTGCAAAGTGAAAGGGTTTCGAAAGACAGCAGTCCATTGTTTTTCAATTGGGTGATGGCTTTGCTTACATTCGACCAGCTGGTATTTTGGGTCAAAACAGCACCAACCATAACCTCGAACGGTGTTTCCCCAGGCCACCAGCTTTGTGGACCAAAATGAGCATATAACAATTGATATGCCTGTTCGTAGCTGTTCTCTTTCAATCCTTTTTTTCCCTGTTCGCCTTCTATAGTACTGCAGTATCCTTGTCTCCAAGGCAGATGCCGATATCCCTGGCGGTAGCGATCTTATCATTGTCTAAAGTGACCTTTTTCCGTTTTTTAATGGCGTCGGTGATAAGCACAGGAACCATTACTGAGTTTTTCAGTGCCACCATGTGACCGAAGACCTTTTCTTCAGCCATGCGCACTGCGGCAGCGCCAAAACGTAAAGCCAACAGCCGATCAAAGGTCGTTGGTGACCCGCCGCGCTGCAAGTGACCCAGGACCAGCGACCTGGTATCTTTTTCAGTCCGCTTTCTGATTTCCGAGGCGACCCACTCCCCTACCCCACCAAGAATTACCTCCGTCCGGCCAAGTTCGCCCATACCTTTATTGAAATTTTGCCCTTCTTTGGTGATCGCCCCTTCGGCAACAACAACGATTGAGTAGTGCTTTTCATGGAGTTCATTGTCGGCAATTTTCTCACAGACCGCTTCCATGTCAAAAGGTATTTCCGGGATCAAAATAACATCGGCGCCTCCCGAAATACCAGAGTACAAAGCAATCCAGCCGGAATCACGGCCCATCACCTCGACTACCATGACGCGATTGTGCGACTTTGCAGTCGAGTGGAGTTTGTCGAGAGCCTCGGTTGCTGTTGAAACAGCCGTGTCAAAGCCGAAGGTACGGTCGGTTTCTTCGAGGTCATTATCTATCGTCTTAGGCACACCTATAACCGGCATCCCCTTTTGGGCAAACCGGTGAGCAATATCAAGGCTACCGTCGCCACCGATGGCAATATGGCAATCGAACCCCATTCTGTGAAAGTTCTTTAGTATTTTATCCGATACATCAACAATTTGAACTTCGCCCGCCAGATTCTCAACGGGTTTTGCAAAAGGATTGCCCTTGTTAGTCGATCCGAGAATAGTTCCCCCGGTCGAGTAAATACCCTCTACATCGCGAATAGTAAGACGAACCATATCGTCGATGTCGATAAAACCACCGTATCCATTCTTGCTGCCGTAAACCTCCCAGCCTTTCCGGTAGCATGTGTGAACCACTGCATAGATAACGGCATTCAACCCCGGAGCATCTCCACCACCTGTCGAAATAATTATTTTTTTCATGATAAAACTATAGCCTCATAAGACAATGTTACATGCACGCAGCCACTTACCGCCAAGGATTGCAGTTCAAATCACCGAAAGGCACTAATACCCCAAAAGGGGGTATTAGTGAGAAAGCCTGTTAACCCATGCCAGCTTCAATGGTATCATTATCTTTACCCACATACCATGGAACACAAAAAAAATATACGGAACTCCTTCAATGATAAACCATAAAAAACCTTGCTTCATTGCTCTCCGCCAACTATTTTGAACTGTAAAAGATTGACTATTCGCATATCGCAGCTTATTTTTTATAGATAGCGAGGCTTCTCTACAAGGTAAAGATTAAAATGTTGAGAAGTTATTTTAGAAATAAACTTTAAGGAGGCTTTTCATGTCTGAACTAAATGTAACAGGATTAGCTGTTACAAAACTCAAAGAATACATGCAGGCAAATAATATTGATTCTGCCTTACGTGTTGCACTTATGCAGGGAGGCTGAGCAGGCCCTTCATTGGGATTGGCTCTGGATGAGCCAAAAGACAGCGACAAGGTTTTTGAAAACGATTCACTTAAGTTTCTTGTCGAAGAAAGCCTTCTGACAACCTGTGGTGGAATTACTGTAGATTACATTGATGCTGGGCCGAGGTCAGGGTTTGGTATCACCTCGGTAAAACCAATTAGCTCTGGTGGTGGTTGCAGCTCCGGGTCTTGCGGTACAGGTACTTGCGGTTGACACATACTGCATTGCCTCTAGGCTATTTTTTTCCACAATATATTTGCTTCCTTTAAGTTTTAAGCAGTAAATCTGATTTGGAAAACAAAAAAGCGAGCCTCTTACGGGGCTCGCTTTTTTTTGTGTTCATTTGTGTCAATTTCTTGACGCAAAGCAGGGAACTCCTTATTCTCTCAAGGTGACTGGGGTTCGCCCGAAGGCGAGCAACAGATAAGTTAACCCCGGTAAACGGGGTAAGTACCTTCACTAAATTCGTTTATAAAAAACAAGAAACGACTTCCTAAGGTACTAAGCCGTCGTTCAAAATTAAATCATGCAATTCAATAGTATTTACGGCATAAGGGGCCGTAAAGAAATGGATAAAAAGTATGAGTTATTTCTTAACGGCCCCTAAACAGAGAGCCACGAGGACACATCATGCAATTTGACAAATTTACTCTGAAATCCCAGGAAGCCATACAAACCGCCCAAAAACTAGCACAAGACCAGGGACACCTGGAAATACAAGTGGCACATCTGGCAAAGGCGATACTTACCCAACCGGACGGCATCGTCGTTCCAGTTCTTAAAAAAATGGGAGTAGACCCATCCCTGGTGCTGATGGATCTCAACCAGCTTCTTGAAAAAATTCCTCAGGTTTCAGGCCACGCTGCTGATCAAAGCTATGCTTCAAAGCATCTGAAAAAGATCCTCGACGATTCTTTTGCAGTCGCCAAACAGATGCAAGACGAATATGTGAGCCAAGAGCATCTCTTCCTGGCGATTATGAGGAATTCTCAGATTGATGTCTGCAAATGCCTCAACACCCGAGGCATCCAGGAAAAAGAATTTCTTTTGGGGTTATCGACACTGCGCGGCAGCCACAGAGTGACCGATCAGTATCCAGAAGAAAAATACCAGGCCCTTGAAAAGTATGGCAAAAACCTGACGCAGCTGGCCAAACAAGGAAAAATTGATCCGGTAATCGGTCGGGACGAGGAGATAAGACGAATAATCCAGGTGTTGTCACGACGAACCAAGAACAACCCCATACTCATCGGCGAGCCCGGGGTTGGCAAAACCGCCATAGTTGAAGGCCTGGCCCAGCGCATTGTGAATGGTGACATTCCGGCCACACTTGAAAATAAACAGGTCGTCACTCTCGACATGGGCGCCCTCGTGGCCGGAGCAAAATATCGGGGAGAATTTGAGGAGCGGCTCAAAGCTGTGCTTAAAGAAGTTCAGGAAAAAGCTGGAGAAATAATTCTCTTTATTGATGAAATTCACACCCTCGTCGGCACCGGAGCCGCAGAAGGTTCGATGGACGCCTCCAACATGCTGAAACCAGCCCTTGCCCGAGGGGAATTGCATTGCGTTGGGGCAACGACCCTTGATGAATACCGAAAATATATTGAAAAGGACAGTGCCTTGGAAAGGCGCTTCCAACCGGTACTGGTGCAGGAACCTTCCGTCGAAGATACCATTGCCATTCTCCGGGGCATAAAAGAAAAATACGAAATTCACCACGGAGTGCGGATTCAGGACAATGCCACCGTAGCCGCCGTGACCCTCTCGAACAGATACATCACCGACCGTTTTCTGCCCGATAAAGCTATCGATCTCATTGATGAAGCTGCTTGCATGCTGCGCATTGAAATTGATTCGATGCCCACTGAAATTGACGAGCTTGAAAGGCAAAAGATCAAACTTAAAATTGAACAGGAAGCACTTAAGAAAGAAAAAGATAGCATCTCCAAGAATCGTCTAGAGGATTTGAAGAAAAAGCTTGCCGACCTCAGCGACATTCTTAATTCGATGAAAGCTCAGTGGACCTTGGAGCGCGATATCATTAAAAACATCCGTGGCATCAAAGAGCGTATTGATGCTGCCCACATAGAGGAAAAACAGGCCGAAAGAGAAGGCAATCTCAGCCATGTCGCCGAAATTCGATACGGACGTAAAGTTCAACTCGAAAAGGAATTGACTGAGGCAAACGCTAACCTCCAGGAAATTCAGGCCGAGCATATGATGCTGAAAGAAGAGGTCGATGCTCAAGATATCGCCGCAGTTGTCGCCAAATGGACAGGTATTCCCGTCGACCGCCTCCTTGAAGGAGAGAAGGACAAGCTGGTGCATGCAGAGGAAATGCTAGGGAAACGTGTCATTGGCCAAACCCAGGCGATAACCGCCGTGGCTAATGCCGTTCGCAGGGCAAGGGCTGGCCTGCAGGACCCGAACCGCCCTCTTGGGTCGTTCATTTTTATTGGCCCAACCGGTGTCGGCAAGACAGAACTTGCCAGGGCACTGGCAGATTTTCTCTTCGACGACGAACAGGCGCTGATTCGTATAGACATGTCGGAATTTATGGAGAAACATTCAGTGTCGCGACTCATCGGCGCACCTCCAGGTTATGTCGGTTATGAAGAAGGCGGATATCTGACGGAGGCGGTTCGACGAAGGCCGTATTCGGTGATTCTTCTCGATGAAATCGAAAAGGCTCACCCCGATGTTTTCAATATTCTCCTGCAAGTCCTGGATGATGGTCGCTTGACCGACGGTAAAGGCCGTACTGTGGATTTTAAAAACTCTCTCCTCATAATGACGTCCAATCTGGGAAGCTCCCTTATCATCAAGATGGCTGATGACGAGATGGATAAAAGCAGTATCGAGATGCAAGTCGATGAACTCCTGCATAGCCACTTCAAACCCGAGTTTCTCAACAGAATCGATGAAACAATTATTTTTGACCGATTAAAACGTGAAGACTTGATGGCAATAGTCGATATCCAAATTGCAAAACTTATGCTTCGTTTGAACGAAAAATCAATTTCACTGCATATCCGAGAAAGTGCAAAACTTTTCCTCATTGACACCGGCTACAATCCTTCTTTCGGTGCAAGACCAATGAAACGGGCTATTCAGAGAAATCTCGAGAATCAAATGGCACTGAAAATACTGCAAGGGGAACTGAGCGCTGGAGACCACGTAATTGTCGAAGGCACAGCAAATGGCTTGAGCTTTGCTACTCAAAAAAAGTCATAAGTGTTCTTTCATAAGACAGGTGCTCATTGAGACGTACGAGAAAGCTTTCGCTTTACACCTTTGGTGTCTTACATTACATAGTGACGCTGGCAGTCTTCCCTCTACTGTGCCTGCGACATTGAAAAAGCCGCAGACCGACAGAGGATAGTTTTTCAATTAAGCCTTAACAACGGACGGAATAATGAGTTCAACAATAGAAGACCTTACAATAAGCTACGAAGAAGACGGGGTGCAGGTTACAAAAGAGACTGGCAAAGAGATCCTCTCAAAGGGCGCCTGGACCACCATTCTTTTTCGCTACCAAAGCCTCGACAAGGCCACCGGCGAATTCGGCAAAGAAATGTATACGATCCGTCGCTACCAGAAGCGTCAGGGTGAATATACCATGAAATCCAAATTCAATATTTCCAGTACAGAGCAGGCAAAAAAGATTATCGACATCCTTGCAAATTGGGTAAAAGAAGAATAACTCTTTTTAGAGTAGTTTTAGCTAAGAAATAATTCTATCGACACAATAACAAGATACACTGACCCACAAACGTTTTTGGTAAAAATCACTTCCATAGCAAATTTTTCTACTTGACTCACATAGGCTAATCAAGTAGTTTGCCGCGGTCCTGAAGATGAAGGAAGGCTAAGCGAAATGGAGGATGTTTTGCTGGCAAGCTTGAGTCGGAACATGACGAAAGAAAAGAAAAAATAATAATTGACAGAGGGTTTCGGATAGTTTAAATTGACGAGCTCTTCGCTGCACAAAGCAGCGCAGCCGACCACGGGAGTGGGAGGTTGAATCGATCCTTGACAACTGAATAACAACAACAGCAAACGGGCCCACGAGGTTTTAATTACCTCAAGGGCAACTTTGAGTGAACCGTTCATATATGAGCGGGTATTAAAGGAGCTCTTATATAATTAAGCACTATATAAGTTACCGTCTTAGGACGGTCTAAGGATATCAAACTGGAGAGTTTGATCCTGGCTCAGAACGAACGCTGGCGGCGTGCTTAACACATGCAAGTCGAACGCGAAATTTTTCTTC
>JAHJLI010000001.1 GCA_018821785.1 Pseudomonadota bacterium | reverse complement strand
TTCGTAGAGGGCTGCAAATCGTTTTACTTCTGATGATTTCATGGTACACTCCTTTTTGTTGTAAGTGCCCGGGATTGGACACTTACTGGAGTTATACACTGTTTTTTGCTTTTTCCGCCGCTTAGCGGCTTCGTTCAACCACCGGCTACACGCGGACCCCGCAAACTGCGCGGGTCCGGTGAGCCAGACGTTATAAGCGTTAAGCAGAAGGAGAGAACCTGTTAAAGTTGTTCGATAAAATTATTACGCTAGCCGATCAAGAATATTAAATTGCTTCACCAAGTCCTCACCTTTTAATAAATGATTTTTCTATAAATTGTTTTTTGGGTTTTACTTAACTCAATTTGGGGGCCACCTTGATGATAATGCATAGGTTTGATTCCTGGTTCATATCCACTGCAAGCAAAATTGACGAATTTATCCGTTTCATTGATAGATGGATATCAGGCACAAGAGTAATTGAAAAGTTCCATGGCCGCTCGCTGTTCGCGTTTGTGCTCCCATTGCCAATTTATTTTTTCCTTGTTTACGGCCCTTCGCTGGCTAGTGACAGTGCAGGAACGGTGTGGCGTGGGTGGGTTGCAGCATTATTCGTTGGCATCGCCATTATCGTCCAGCTTTGGTATTTTTTTCAGGACAAATATCACCGCATGGCTTGGTTGCATTTTGGATTTATTTTCGTAATTGCGGGCGCAACTTGGTTGCTGGCCGGGAATGCCAAAGAGGCATCCGGAGGGATTTATCGCCATTATTTCCTCATTCTCGCGCCGATTGCCATTTCTATAGCAGTTCCCTTGGCATGGATATTGGTCAACAGGGTTGAATACTTCAGAATTCCTAAAGAAGTAACAGACAAGTTTAGTCGTTGGTTCGATGCTTCCAAGATGGTCGACCAGGAAAATAGCCAACTCACGAAGTCAAGGAACCTTTTCGGGGCTGTCATTGTCTCGATCTTTCGTACCCCTTTAGAGATCATCACGCCAGGGGCCATCACCGTTATTTTTGCGTCAGCTGAACACATGGTGTTTTGGGGAATTTTTGCCACGAGCATCTCACTGGTGCTCTTCATCTTGAGCAACTATGATCCAAATCAGGATTCTTTTGTGCGAATTACCCGCCATCTTTTGTTCACAGGCGGCACCCTTCTGGTGTCGCTTGCCGTAATTATTCTTGCATTGCTTAGAATCAGCGGTTTGGACTATGTAACCACAATGCTCAATGCCAGTTCGAAATGGATCATCCTCTCCTACATTGCATCGACCTATGCAATTCTTTGGCTTTATGACTTCTGGATCGATCAGGCCACGCTGTATCTGTTGGATAACGGGAGTTGGGATACACGTAAGCATTCGAGCGAGATGGCTCTCCACGGAGGAGGTCGTATCGTAGTCGCTCAAAAAGGATCTGCAGAAAACGTGCGGATGTTCGAGCCGATAGCTTTCCTAAAGCGCATTATCCAGATCGCGCCTCCGGACAGTCAAAAGGAACTGCAGGAGGAGGTTGCGTACATTGAACAGCGGTTTCAGGCTTTCAGCTATTTCTGTTTTGCACTTTTTGCTGTGATCCTTATTGCCATCGGCTGGCATCTGCACACGCTTAAACAGGAACCAGAGTTTGAGAAATCCCCAGACCCTATCCAGGACAGTAATAAGGTTTTCAAACTCAAGGATAAATTAATCCCATTGAATAATGACCCGGTTATCCTGTTGGCTGCTTCGGGAGGGGGCACGCGTGCCGCGCTCTATACTACGGCGGTCCTTCATGGTCTCGCACGTCTCGACAAAATCAATAATGTCGTTCTCGCAAGCGGAGTCTCCGGTGGCAGTGCCGCGCTCGCCTACTTCGCTATCAACAAGCAATCCCTGGTCAAGGATAATGATGCTTTATGGCAGAAAATGCTTGAGACGCTTTCGAAACCTTTTATTGACGATGTTCTCACTGGAGCGGCTGAATGGCGCATAGCATCCGGAACTCGGTTGGGTAAACTCCTCACGGAAAGCTTCGAACAACGATTCGCCAAAGGCAATGATGCAGCTAAGCGTACTACTTTTGGCGAGATTGATGATGTTGGCCTCATCTTGAACACCACGCTCTGCGGAGATTCACCCCCTATTGAATCCTTACGTAAGAAAGAATCTGCGATGAAAGCAGGAGGGCGACTTGTGATCACGAATCTACGTTCACAATTCGATATGAACAAAAACAAAGAGTCAGGGCAGAACGGTTGGAAGCTTGATCTTCCGTTTGAGGTTGTGCAAGTTCCGAGCATATCGCTTTTTGCTGGAGCCTCCTTGAGTGCTAACTTTCCGCCCGTGTTTTCCAATGCGTCTATAGAAGTAGGAGATAAGCGTTACTGGGTCACGGATGGCGGCGCAGTAGAAAACCGCGGCGTAATCGCCCTCTTATTCGCTCTCATCGATGAATTGGAAACGATTCAGGATGAGATGAAACAATCACGGATGGAAAAGAAAAATCTTGCTGAGATACGCATCATTGTCGCAGATGCCTCTGCCTTTAATCCGGATTACACGAGTGACAGAGGGGTAGGCGCAAAGCTCGAGGCCTCTTCGAAGATTGCGAATCGCCTTATTAAGGAACTCATCGCCAGGGCGTCAAGTCTGCACAGCTCAATCTCCGGGAGGAAGAATGGCCTTCGAGTCGTCAATCTGCCCATGCCGGATGCGATGCGTGCCTCAGGCACATTTGGAACGCATTGGAAGATGCCGGACACCATTGTTTTACAAGACCCTTTTTCGGGTAGCAACAAGGGAGTCGAGTTAAATAAAATTGAGATCTTATGGATCATCGATGCCATGTTCTCGGGAAAATATTCCGAAAGCTCAATTCATGAGAAATGGCCCGAACTGGATGCCAGCTTCGTCATGGAGATGACGAAAAAACAATGGGCTGCTTTACAAGACGGTGTTAAGTAGCGAACATGTTGCAACAAACGAATTTGGGGGAGACGATACCAAATTCCAACAATAACATTCTGCGGACAAGCCGCAGATGTTCAGCGTTGGCATCCCTGATTCAAACAAAGCTAAATTTGGGAGATAATGTCCATGAAGTATTATATTGCAATTACAATTCTTTTATTTTCGATAGGTTTTTCACCTGAGTTAGCAAAAACAGATAACAAAATGCAAGCTCTCGAACTGTTGCAGAGTTTAGTTGACAACCCATCAGAAGCAAGAAAAATGAGAAAGAAAATTAAGAATGCATCAAGAGAGGAGCAAAAGCAATATAATGAATTAGGAACAATTCTTGTAAATGAAATCAATGCTACTTCGGCTATGCTACCGCGCAAAATAGATAAATTTACAACTATGGAAGCCGCTACTATATCAGGACGAAATATCGCTTACAAATATACATTATCAGATGATATGGACGGTATCGAATACAAGAAGGAAATTATGGTGGAATTGAATCGTAATGTGCAAAACAATTTTTGTACATCTCCCTCAGGCGCTTGGTTAATTTTTGGTTACACTTGGTCTTTCTTTTATTTTCGTGAAAACGGTGAGTATTATGGTGGAATTATAATTGATGCTAATAGGTGTGGTTTTGAGTAATTTGTGCCATTAAAACATGTCTTATTAAAATTTGTCCAACTAGCATTTGTAACCTAGTCACTTGCAACAAAAGGAGAAAACCATGACAATCCTTTATTTCGTCAAGGCTGGTCCTCGCCCTAACACAACAGGGGAAGGAAAAAAGATATCTCTTGAAAAATTGTGCTCGTGCTTTCCAAATTTAGAAACAATGCACGCCTATGATCCTCCAGTAATCAATGAAGATAATCCATCTTTATACGCAGAACATGTGGTTATTGAAACGACAAAAACAAATGATATCATAAAGGAAAAAGGGTTTCATCTTTTAAAAGATATTCATCCAAAAGATATCAATTTAAACCAATTATCTGAATAACGGATAACGCAAATATATTGGCCAACAAATCGTTACAGCTGAAGCCGCAAACAGCGCGGCTTCAGCTGAACTCAACGAGCCTTAAGGATCTACCAAGATTGAGTGTAATGTTTGCAGAAAAGAAAATGATCAATACAAATTAAGAAACAAAGAAAAAGAAGAGCTGAAGGAGGAACTTATAAATTTAGGCCTTGAAAGGACAAGGCCAAGTTGTATTTAGACTTTCAAACTTTGATTGGATTAATAATAGAGATATGAGATTTTTTGACGTTTTATCATTTGCATTTGGCGGATTACTTTTTGGTTTGGCAAGTTTAGTGGTTACGATTCAACTGCTCGAGAATAATAATATTCCAGATCATATTGTTAAAATATTGACAATCATTTTGATAATTTTGTGTGTTGTTGGTCTTCTATACGTTGCTTTCGCTCATTTTATAATCCATAAAAAATTAAGAGTTAAACTTAAAAGCTTTCCAGAAGTGATTGATGATTTTTTCAATGGTTTAGACGATTCCTCAATTGAAGAGATAAGAAATAAAAAATTAAGAGGTGCAGAAACACGTATTAAGCAGTTTGCAGTATGGTATTCATCTGTACAAGCAAGATTGGCTTTAGGGCGTGCAGTAATAGCAATTGTTGGAGGAATTGCGCTCTTTTATTCTGCAAATATCTTGATTGATCAGCTGGCGGAAATGAGAACCCAGACTGAAAGTTTGAATAATCAGTTGGGGGCTCTGATTGCGCAAAATACCAAATTCGAAGAACAGCTCAACCATGAAAAGGAAGTGTCAAAAACCCAGCGGACAACAGAGTTGGTAAAACTGCTATTTGAAGAGGGAAATGATAAGGCATTAAAAAGTATGGCAATTACAGAATTATCAAAACTAAATTCAAAGCACTTAGTTCTTACAAATGCAAATCTCAAAGGAATAATTGCACCCAATCTTTTTCTTGCAGATAAAGACATGCAAGGAATAATTCTAGATGGATCATCTATTCCAGGTATAACATTGTCAGGGAGTAGATTGGTGAAAGCGCATCTCTTGGGTACTGATTTATCCTATAGTATCATGCATCAAACAATATTTAATCAATCAGAATTGAAAGGTGCCTCATTCGAGTCAGCCTTTGCGGCTAAATCTAAGTTTAATGGTGCAGATTTCTCTGGAGCTACCTTTGGTCATAGTACATTTACAGGAAGTAATTTTAATAGTATCAATTTCACAAAAGATCCCGTTCCGCTCTGCGAAGTGAAAGGTATAGTAGCACTTAAAACCCAAATTGACATAACATCAGGAGTTGAAAACGGGAAGAGTGAGCAAGTGATAACTTCATTGCGAAATATAAATTCGTTTCATGATCGATTCAACTTTTCACAAATTCTTGGCGTTGATTTTTCTGGTGCTATCTTGTCAGGAACAAGATTTGTTAGAGCATATGGAGAATATCCCAATTTTTCTTCTGCAAAAATAGATGGAGTTACTTTTAAAGAAGCCTCCATTTTGGGTGTTAATTTTGATGATTCAAAACAAGTGGATGTCATTTTTTCAGATTCAAATTTAACAGGCTCTACGTGGAGAAATGCAGAATTATCAAGGATTAATTTTTCAAGAGCCGTTTTGCATTGCGCGGATTTTTCAGGAGCAAGAGTTCTTAATAAAGATGAAGATAATATTGCATTTTCTTTAGCTGGTGCTGACTTAAGAAGAAGTAAGGGTATGACCAAAAAACTACTTGAATCGGCATGTGGAGATAAAGACACTCAGCTTCCTTCATCTTTATCACATATCAAACTAAAACAATGTGGAAAAAAATGGGAATCCCTTAAGCTCAAAAATTATGACTATCTGGATTTATATTTAGCTGGAGATCAGCATAACGATCCCAAATTGCGTAAAATAGCATTTGAGTTGATGAAAGAATACAATGATCGTTATCTCATTCAATAAATTTTCACCTCAAGCGGACGGGATATTTATAGGTGTGGAAAAAAGTAACGTTGGTCAGGAACCGGGTAGCGGTAAGAAATAGATAATAGGAAGAGGCAAATAAGCCATACTAATGGCTTAGGTTGCCCCATAACGCATAAAAAAATCTTTTTTTAAGTAAATATTTCAGATCTAAAAAAACTCAGTAATATCCGGTTAGAAAATTGCATGCGAAATATTAATAAATATTAACCATTTGGGTCATATTTCACTTGACAAAAAATAAATTTTTCGGCCGCCCCTCTTAAAAGAAAAATCTTTTAAGAGGGAGCAGAAATGAAATTTGTAAAATTTTATTCACGGCAGCATGCAGTACCAACGCAGAGGCAATTACTCAAACCGTTAAACAGTATAATGTCCAAAATACCACCACTCAGGTCGAGGTCAAATAAGCCATTGGCAATGAATACCGAAGAGCTGCTCAACATTTTGACATATTACCACCTGCAAGAGTTCTCATCAGGCAGTGAGTTGATTCAAGCTCTGCAAGAAGATGATTATGCCAGAAACTTCGTTGCCCCTGCTGGAGGCATTAAACACTCGACTTTCTTTGATACCGTTAATGATCGCGGGGTTGAGCAACTCCTTGCAGTGTTCACCGAACTACAAAAGCAGGCCACAGGAAGTTTGCCATCCCAGTATTCCGAGCTTGGTGATCTTGTTGCCATTGACGGATCTTTGATCGATTCAGTACTTTCCATGCACTGGGCCGAATACCGAACAAATTCCAAAAAGGCAAAGCTACACCTTGGCTTCGACCTCAACCATGGCATCCCTCGAAAATTGTTTCTGACAGAGGGTAATGGTGCCGAAAGACCTTTTGTCAGTAGAATCATCGACCCTGGCCAAACAGGTGTGCTGGACCGAGGATATCAGGCACATCATTTGTTTGATCAATGGCAGCAGGATGGATGTCATTTTGTTTGCCGCATTAAAGAAGATACTCACAAAGAAATCATTGAACAATTTCCAGTGCATGATAAGTCCCATGTGTTCTTTGATGCAATGGTTTTGCTTGGAACTGCCAATACCAATCAAACCAAAAAGCCTGTTCACCTCGTTGGTTATGATGTTGAGGGCAAATCTTACTGGGTAGCCACGGATCGTTTTGACCTATTGGCTGAGCAAGTAGCGCTGGTTTACAAACTCCGCTGGGACATTGAAAGTTTTTTCGCATGGTGGAAACGACACCTTAAAGTCTATCACCTTTTTGCTAGAAGCAAGAATGGCCTGATGGTTCAAATCCTCTCTGGACTTATCACCTACCTTCTTTTAGCAATCTATTGCCAAGAGCAGCACGGTGAACCTGTTTCTATTCATCGTGTACGCCAGCTCCGCAATCAAATCCGAAATGAAGTGACACAACAAGCTGCGGAGAAATCGGCGGTGCAAAACCGGAAGCGAAAAAAACACCTTAAACTGTTGAAGAAACCCCATGCAATTTCCTAACCGGACATCACTGAAAACTTATAATTCTTAAAAAGTAAATTGTTTTGGATAACACAATCAAATCAGATCTGTTTAGATATGTGCCTCATGATTATAGCATTCTGAATTTTTTAAGAGGATTGCGGAGCCAGGGCTTTCGTTATCTTTTTTTACTTCGCATGGTTGCAAAATCAAAAAAGTGCTCCTTGAGATGGTTCTTGTTAAGAATTATTATGCGACACTACACATATAAATATGGATATCAAATCCCTTATAACACAAATATAGGAGAGGGCCTCTTTATCGGGCATTTCGGCGCTATTGTTATCAGTGTGAATGCTATCATAGGAAAGAATTGTAATATAGCGCATGGTGTAACGATTGGTCGGGCTAACAGAGGAGTGCTAAGAGGGGCACCTAAGATCGGGAGTAAAGTTTGGATAGGAACCAATGCAGTTATAGTTGGCAAAATCAGTGTAGGTGATAATGTATTAATCGCACCCGGCGCGTTTGTAAATTTTGATGTACCTGATGATTCAATAGTGCTTGGGAACCCTGGGAAAATTATTCCTGACAAGAGGGCTACGCTTGATTATATAAATAATGTTAGTGTTAAATAATGGGTTTTGAAATATCAGCTTGATGAAAAGAAGAGGACCGGCCCTTTATATAACAAAAAGTGATAACGAAATATTTTGATAGAGCTAATTCGTGTTGGAAATTAAGAAGGTTGTACCGAACAGCCTAAAACAGAACCTGGTGAATGCCATTGGCTGGAAAACCAACCGAAAGATCGTGGTGATTGAATCGGATGACTGGGGGTCCATCCGGATGCCGTCGCTTGCGGTATACCATTATCTTATTGAACAGGGTCTTGATATTGGGAGTTATTATAATCGGCTGGACAGTCTTGAGACGGAAAAAGATATTTCAGCATTATTTGAAATTCTTGATGCTTTTCGAGTTAAAACCGGGAAGACTCCTGTAATAACGGGAAACTTCCTGGTTGCCAACCCCAATTTTGAGCGTATCAAAAGCGATCATTTTCAGAATTATCACTATGAACCTTTTATTAAGACATACCAGAGATATCCAGGGTGCGAAAAATCGTTCCAAACATTACAAGAGGGCGTTGTTGCGCGGTTGTTTCGACCGCAGTTTCATGGGAGAGAGCATTTAAACGTACCGATGTGGATGGAGGCATTACAGGATGGGCATCATGAGACAATTTTGGCTTTTGAATGTAATTGCTGGGGATATAAACGAGACTACAAGGATGCTGGTGCCGTTCGTTTTCAAAGTGCATTTAATTGCAGGCACTTGAAAGATGATGCTTATTACAAAGATGTGTTAATTGAAGGCTTGCAGTTGTTTGAGCGTATTTTTGGTTATCGATTTAGATCGTTTATCGCACAGAATTTTGTTTGGAACAATTCAATTGAGAAAATATTGGCAGAGTTGGGCGTTCACATTATACAGGGTAATCGGAACCAGTCGATACCGATGAACGGAAACCAATGCTATCGCACTAAACTTCATTACACGGGCCAAAGAAACCGATTAGGGCAACGGTATCTCGTCAGAAATGCGTTTTTTGAACCATCTTCAAACCCTTCTAAAGATTGGATTTCCAGTTGCATTAAGGAAATCAATAATGCTTTTTTATGGAAAACCCCAGCCATTATCAGTGCCCATCGGGTCAACTTTATCGGGTCTCTTGTTCCGGAAAACAGGGAGCACAATTTACGTTTGTTCTCGAAATTGCTATATGAAATACAAAAAAAATGGCCGATGGTTGAATTCGTTTCATCAGATAGTTTGTTTATTAAAAATATGGAAATACCATGTTAAAAAAAGCTTTTTTACTTTTTAAGCAATGATTATTGCTTTTCCTCACCCCCCAGGTGCAGGCGGCCCTGGAAGCTTCCAATCGCGTTTTGAACAGTCCCTTAAAGATTTGGGATGGAAGGTGATTTATGCTGGCAGTTCGGAGAAACCGAATTTAGTTGTCGTTGTCGGAGGCACTAAACGGCTTGGCTGGTTGTTGCGCATGAAGCAAAAGGGTGTTCCCATTCTTTATCGTTTGGATGGAATAGGCTGGTTGCACCGAAAAATAAAAGTAGGTTGGAAGCATTATTTAACAGCAGAATACCGCAACTGGAACAACAAACTGATCCATGCGTTTTTGGCAGACCATATTATTTACCAAAGTGAATTCGTAAAGGCTTGGTGGGAGCGATGCGGATTGCGTCAACGAAACAGCTGTACTGTCATTCACAATGGGGTGGATTTGCACGCGTTTCAACCCGCCTCTAAATTAAACACTCCAATTCGACTCGTTTGTCTTGAAGGAACCATTGATTATTCCCCGTATGCTTTGCGCCTTTTGCACGAGCTCCGAAACAAATTACCATCCCAACTTCCCATGGAACTTTATGGCTGTTTTGAAAACGCTGAATTGCGAGACCAACTCCATCCCGAAATCGATTATCACGGTTTGATCCCCCGGAAAGATGTGGCGAAGGTGCTTCAAGGTTCCATTTTTTTATCCCTTGATATACATCCTGCTTGTCCAAATAGTGTAATTGAAGCCTTAGCAGCTGGCGCACCTGTGGCCGCTTTTGATACCGGTGCGCTTAGAGAACTGGTTTCTCCGGAAGCCGGGAAAGTAGTTCCTTATGGTTCCGACCCCTGGCGATTGGGTTATCCTGATGTTGATGCCATGACGAGCGCTATTATGGAATTATATCATGGATATGAATATTCTTCTAAAGAAGCCAGAGGACTGGCAGAGGAGCGGTACAATTTTCAAAATGTTTTTGAAAGATACATTTTGGTGATGAATATGTGTAAAAAGAACCTGCAATGAAAAAAGTCGCATATTTTACTAATATTGCGCCGCATTACCGGAACCGTTTATGGTTGGCAATGGCCAATTCGACGGATTTGGATTTTCATTTTTATTTTGGAAGTTCAGGTAAAGATGGCATTCAGGAAATTGATTTTCTCGCAGATGACTGGAGAGCGCATAAGCACCGTCTTCATCGGTTAAAAAACATACGGTTAAAAAGAGTATTGTTTTGGCAATGTGGCTTGCTGCCCGCACTTAATAAAAATAAGTACGATGCCGTTATTTTTTTGAGTGATATGCATCTGTTGTCAACATGGGTTGGATCATTCTTTGCCCGCTTTATAAAGATCCCAATTATTTTTTGGGGTCATGGGATTTATCGGCAAGAAAAGGGTTTGAAAAGATATTTTAGAAAGCTGTTCCTTGGTTTACCAAGGAGACATTTATTATACGGGAATTTTGCAAAAAACATCATTCAACAGATGGGAATTCCAGCCGATACTTTGGAGGTCGTATATAATTCTTTGGATTATGACAGGCATAAGGCTTTGAGACATCATGTGATTGATCCCACTTTCTATTTAAAACGCCAGTATTTCAAGGATTCATCCCTGCCTTTTCTTTTTTTTATTGGTCGACTCACACCTCAAAAGCATCTGGATTGGCTTATTGATGCCGTGATCTCGTTGAATGCTTTCCGGCCTCAAGTCAATTTAATGGTGGTGGGAGATGGCAGCGAAAGGGTGTATTTAGAGAAAAAAACAGATCAGCATATTGATTATATACGCTTTTATGGTACATGCTATGATGAATTGGAAATAGGCTATCTTCTGGCGAATGCAGACCTTTGTGTCTCGCCGGGCAACGTTGGGCTTACGGCTATTCACAGCCTTAGTTTCGGGACGCCCGTATGCACCCATAGAGATTTTACTCAGCAGATGCCAGAGGTGGAAGTTATAATTGAGGGCATAAATGGAACTTTTTTTAACTTGGAAAAACGTAATATCTCGGATGTCATTCGAAGCTGGTTCCTTAGAGATAAAGATCGGGCTGCTGTACGTGATGCATGCTATCAAGTCATAGATGAATATTACAATCCGTACTATCAGTTAAATGTTATTGAAAAAACTGTTAATCAGTTATTAGGCGAAAATTAAAAATATAAGCACAATCACATCTCCGTATATGTGCCTGTAGGGAAACGCTCAAAAAAAATATCCGAATGAAAGTCCTCCAGATCAACACCACCATCAATTCGGCCAGCACCGGCCGTATCGCAGAAGATATTGGAAATTTGTTGCTTTTAAATAATCATGAAAGTCATATTGCTTTCGGGCGGGGCAATCGGCCCAGTTCATCGAAACAGATCCGCATCGGAAATAAATGGGATATCACGTGGCATGGTGTTAAATCCCATTTATTGGATAGGCATGGCTTCGGTTCGAAAATCGCCACCCAATGGCTGGTCGCGAAAATACAGGAAATAGGTCCTGACCTGATTCATCTGCACAATCTTCACGGATATTACTTAAATGTAGAGGAGCTTTTCAATTTCCTGAAAACGGTTAACTTGCCTGTTGTATGGACAATGCATGATTGCTGGCCGTTTACCGGCCATTGCAGCTATTTTACCTACGTCGACTGCTATAAATGGCAAACTGAATGCTTCCATTGTCCCAACAAACACGCATATCCTCAAAGCTGGTGGTTAGATAACTCAAAAAACAACTTTTATCGGAAGAAACTTCTTTTTACAGGCTTGAAACACATGGTTCTCGTTGCCCCTTCGCAATGGCTGGGTGACCATCTAAGTTGTTCGTTTCTGCAATCGTATCCAGTGAAAATAATTCATAATGGCATTAATCTCGATTTGTTCCGTCCTTCAGTCAATAATGGTGCAAAATTAAAATATGGAATAGACAGTCGTAACATGATTCTTGGTGTTGCAAGCGTTTGGCAAAAACGTAAGGGCCTTGATGATTTTATCGAATTAAATAGTCTTAAAAACCAAGACGCTGCAATTGTGCTTGTCGGGTTAACCCCTAGTCAGATAAAAAAATTGCCAAAGGGTATAATTGGTATAAGCCGAACTGAGAATATTAAGGAACTGGCCGCACTGTATTCAGTTGCCGATGTGTTTGTCAATCCTACTTGGGTTGATAACTTTCCAACAACTAATATCGAAGCGTTAGCTTGTGGTACTCCGGTTGTTACATACAATACTGGCGGCAGCCCGGAGGCCATAGATGCGCGTACCGGCATTGTGGTCGAAAGAGGGAATATTCAAGAACTATGGCGCGCGGTTGAGACCATATTTGAGCATGGAAAAGACCATTTTAAACAGGAGTGTCGACAACGCGCCGAACAAATGTTTAGCAGCCGGGATAGATATGATGACTATTACCAGTTATATTTAGAAATGATAGGGCGCAGGGAAAAGGCCGGACAGTGAAACAGGATTTAGTCATCATTAATCAGGACTCCGGCTACCTGATGATAGATATTGCCAATGCTGCTGTTGGAGGTCAGGATGTTGCCCTTATCGCTGGGCGACTAGTTCAGCGTAACAACCCATTAGAAGCAAAGATAAAATTTACAAAAATCATACGCTATAATCGGCGAACGACCTTCAAGCGCTTGTTCACTTGGAGCGTGGCGTTTGTTCAGATATGGTTTCTGATTACTTTCAGATATCGATTGACCCGGTTGCTTATCGTTTCCAACCCGCCGTTCGCTCCATTGTTGCCTTTGTTTTGCTCGAACCGCTTTTCTTTACTGATATTTGATGTGTATCCGGATGCGCTTGTTGAATTCGGCCTCTTTTCCAACAGGTCATGGCTCGTAAGGCTTTGGGAAAGCGCCAATCGCCGAGTGTTTGGCAAGGCGGACCGGATTTTTACCATCACTGAAGGTATGAAACAGGTACTGCAGCAATATGCCGGAAAAAAAAACATTGATGTAGTACCAGTCTGGACCGACAATACCTTTCTGAAACCTGTCCCCAAAGATTCCAACCCGTTTGTGAAGAAACATGGGTTGCAAAACAAATTTGTCGTTCTTTATTCCGGCAACTTGGGATATTCGCATAATGTTGAGACGATTATTGAACTGGCCGCATGCGTTGACGATCCTGAAATCCTATTTTTGTTAATTGGTGATGGCGATAAAAAACAAATAATCGAAAACACAATCCGCTCAAAGGGGTTGACAAACTGCCGATTGTTACCGTTTCAGCCAGCAGCGGATCTGCCTTTTTCCCTTTCGTCGGCGGATGTGGCGGTCGTCACACTGGGTCGTGAGGCATCCCGGCTGAGTGTTCCAAGCAAGACATACAACCTGATGTCTGTTGGCGTACCACTATTGTGTATTGCCGAGCAAGACTCGGATCTATCAAAGCTGGTTGCGAAACTCAATATCGGTGAAAGTTTCTCAGCTGATCGATTGACTGAAATGAAAGCGTTTATCATTGGTCTGGCTGCAGATCCCCAAAAACGGCAGCAGTTTAGAGAAAACGCATTAAATGCCTCTCTTGAATTCGGGCCGGAAAATGCGACAAAAATCTTAACCAATTAATCGAAAAAACCATGTATCATACGGTCTTTAAGCGGCTTTTCGACCTTATTTTTTCAACCTTGGTTCTCCTGGCAATATCTCCGATTTTGCTGGTGGCAATGCTTTGGATCAAGCTCGATACGCCAGGGCCGGTATTTTTTTTGCAAGAACGACTGGGACTTAATGGCAATATTTTCAAAGTCATCAAGTTCAGGACAATGACCCATAAACCACGAGAAGTTCATCACCAGGTATTTCAAAATGATCCGGAAGTGACGCGGTCTGGCTCGTTTTTAAGAAAGACAAAAATAGACGAACTGCCGCAATTCATAAATGTTGTGTTTGGCGATATGTCCGTTGTTGGGCCGAGACCCTGCCTCCCGGTTGTTCGGTCCAAATACCGCAGTGTGGACTCGGAAAAGCGATTTACCGTTAAACCGGGAGTGACAAGCTTGGCCGGGGTGAAGGGAAGCATTTACTTGACCTGGGTGGAAAAATTTTACTATGATCGCATTTACGCTGAGAATATCAAATTTACAAATGATTTAAAAATTATTTTTAAAACCGTACTGGTTGTTTTTCTGGGCGAAAAGAGATTCCTTGAAAAACCGAAGCTGGATTAAATGTCATGCAAATACAAGATTTTCAAATCGGAGATGAAACAAAAATTCTGGACTTGTTTCAATCAGTATATAAAAAACCAATGCGGTCTGCTTACTGGCAGTGGCGATTTGGGAACAATCCCGCCGGGAAGCACATGATTAAACTCATGTGGCATAATGAAACACTTGTCGGTCATTATGCCGTTTCACCTGTTTTTATGCGAATTGCTGGTGAAAAGCAGTTAACCGCGCTCTCGGTGTCAACGATGACCCATCCGGATTATGGTGGACGAGGCATTTTTCGTATGTTGGCAAAATCACTTTACGACACTCTGGAGAGTGAAAAAAATATTAAAGTAATATGGGGTTTCCCCAACACCAATTCCCATTATGGATTTATAAAACACTTAGGTTGGGGGAATGTGGGCATTGTTCATATGTTGAATCTTGATGTTTCCGGTCGAAAAACAGCCCCCCAAAGTAAGATCTTTCTGATGAATAGCTTTTCGACAGAAAGCATCACACTGCTCCAAGCAATGACAGAACAATTTCCTGTTGCTATTGAGAGGGAATTGACATATTTGAACTGGCGCTATATTCATCATCCAACCCAGCAGTATGCGATATTTGAGCACAGGGATCGGACAAAAAACTTGAAAGCAGTGACGGTTACAAAAGCTTTTCAATCATCTGCACAGCCAGAGATGTATGAAATTTTTATTCTTGAGTTGGGGATGGTTGAGCATTATGATGAATTGCCTGATTTTTTAAATGATATCGTCGCGTTTTATGAAAAGCCAGTGAGCAAAATCAATATTTGGATGAGTTTGTGGGACAGGCGGCATATCATGCTTGAAAAGATCGGCTTTTTACCAACAGGCAGGACAGCCTATTTAGGGGCAAGAAGCAGTCAAGAAAATTTGCCGGTTTTGTCGGATCCTCGCAACTGGTTTCTGTCTATGGGGGATTCGGATGTGTATTGATAGTATTTCAACCTCAAAGAGCGTATAATTGGAACATGACAAAACGAATTCTAATAGTCGCTCCGCATCCGGATGATGAAACACTCGGTTGTGGTGGGGTGATGAAAAAATTTACTAATCGCCGCGACGATGTGTTTGTATTGGTTATGACAAGGGGTAACCCTCGGCTATATGCGGAAGAGAAAATTGATAATATTCGCAAGGAAGCCCGCACGGCGCATGATCTGCTCGGTGTCGCAGAAACACGGTTCCTCGATTTTCTTGCCCCGGAACTAGATACTACTTCAATTGCTGAAATAGCAAGGTCAATAGCAGGAGTTATCGCAGAATTTGAGATAAATACACTGTTCCTTCCGCACCGGGGAGATATCCATCACGACCATCAGATTGTTTTTGATGCTGGCCTTGTCGCTTCCCGTCCAGTCGGAAAATACTCAGTGACCGGTGTGTATGCCTATGAAACCCTCTCTGAGACCGAATGGGCGGCACCGTTCGGAGATCAAGTTTTTATTCCCACCTGTTTTTATGACATTAGTGCGGAGATGGAAAAAAAATTGGAAGCTATATCTTGTTTTAAAAGCCAATTGCGAGCATTTCCGAATCCAAGATCTCTTGAAAACATTGAGGCCCTTGCCAAATTTCGGGGAGCGACAGTCGGTTTTAAACGGGCGGAAGCATTTTCAGTAATACGTGATATTAATATATAATTACAGGTAGATAACCAAAACAACACTGAAAGGACAGTTTCAAATATGGAAGAGCGAATTAAAAATGCATTTCAGAAGGCTCTGGAAGTCGAAGACAAAGAAATCAAACTGACTGATCAATTTCGAGACTATGAGGAGTGGGATTCTCTAGGTCAGTTGTCTCTGATAGCAATATTGGATGAAGATTTTGGTGTTGAAATAGAGTCCGATGATTTTAACGAAATAATCACAGTTGGTGATTTGCTCAAAGCAGTTCAAAAGCGTTCTTAGTACCTACTAATACATTTCAATAAGGACATGTCCGTGTGGTTGTATAGATTGCGGGGCCTTTTGAAAAAAATTGAAGAGAAAAATAATGGCATATTTAACGTATAAAAATGTTGGCATCAAGGGCCTCGCGGCGGCTGTTCCCGCAAATGTAATTCATAACTATGACTATGCCGCTTATTTCAAACCTGAAGATGTTAAAGATGTGGTTGATAAAATCGGAGTGAAGGAGCGTCGCTTTGCTGATGCGAGCACCTGCGCATCCGATCTTTGCTTTGCCGCTGCGGAACGATTGATTTCAGATATGGCTATTGACCGGACAGAGATCGATCTGTTGATCATGGTTTCCCAGACAGGCGATTTTAAAATGCCGGCAACATCGGTGATCCTTCAGGATAGGCTTGGTTTGAGCAAAAAAACTATGGCATTTGATATCAATCTGGCCTGTTCAGGTTTTGTGTATTCCCTGTCTGTGGTTTACGCCCTGATGCAACAGAACGGACTGAGAAAAGCATTGTTGGTGGATGGAGAAACCCGATCAAAGATATATTCGCCAAAAGACCGTAAAGCAGCTTTTCTATTCGGGGACGGTGGCGTGGCTGCACTGATTGAACGGGATGAAAAATTCGGAAATAGTTATTTTTCTTTAAATTCAGATGGCTCCAGGGAGTCTCTTATAAAAATTAATGCGGGCGGGTATCGCAACCCCAGCTCTGCAGAAACACGCAGAGAAAAAGTGGTTGATGAATACGGTAATATCCGCTCAGAAGAACATGGATACATGAATGGAGCGGATGTATTTACTTTTTTAATTCGAGAAATACCTAAAGATATAAAGGAATTACTGCAATTTGCGAACACTCGGATGGAAGCTTTTGATTATTACCTTTTTCATCAGGCCAATAGTTTCATGAATAACCATCTGATAAAAAAATTGAATTTGCCGTTTGAAAAGGTTCCATTCTCCATTGAAAAATTTGGCAATACCTCTTCGGTGTCGATTCCGCTTACAATTGTCTCCCAGCTTAATAAGGAGTTTAACACCCCGAAGAAATTGCTTTTATCTGCTTTCGGCGCTGGATTATCCTGGGCCACGGGCATTGTGACATTAGATAATTGCCATATCAGCCCCCTTGTTGAAATTTAGAACGGGGATCAATTGAATGATTTTCAGTTTATCAGGTAAAAATATCCTTGTGACTGGGGCGTCTTCCGGAATTGGCAGACAAATTGCCATTGCATGCAGCGCTATGAACGCAAGAGTTATCCTTCTGGGAAGGAACCAGGAGAGGTTGGATGAAACACTTGCATCTCTGCAGGACCCGGCTCTTCATCTCAGATATTCCGCTGACTTGCTTGAATACGACAAAGTGGAATCCATCATTAAAGATGCAACTGGAAAAACAGGTAAAATTCATGGCGTGGTCAATTGCGCGGGCATTTCCACAACACTGCCCCTTCGGGTGATCAACATGAATAAAATGGCTGATCTTTTTCATACAAATGTTTTCAGTGCAATCAATCTGACGAAAATAGTGTGTAAACCGGCATATATAGCCGATGATGGCGCAAGCATTATATTTATATCCTCGGTGATGAGTGTTGTCGGCGAGGCCGGGAAAACGCTCTATGGTATGACAAAAGGGGCCCTCGTTGCGGCTTCAAAATCTCTTGCCATTGAGCTGGCCCCTAGAAAAATTCGGGTAAACTGCATTTCGCCTGGTGTGGTTGTTACACCCATGTCTAAAAGCTCTTTTTACAGCCAGAATGAAAATACCCTTAATCAAATTAGAAGCCTCCATCCTTTGGGTTTAGGTCGGGTCGAAGATATTGCAAACCCATGTGTATTTCTACTTTCAGATGAAGCCGGTTGGATCACCGGAACAAACCTTTTTGTCGACGGCGGTTACACAGCCAGATGAATTTGAAAGGTTCGAGGTTGAATCGAAAAATGAAAAATATAGTTATTATTGGTGCTGGCGGACATGCGGCTGAAATCGATGAATATATAAATTATTCACAAAATATAACCGGGAAAAAAGAATTGAACATCATAGGGTTTCTTGATGATGATCCGGAAAGCTATACAAGATACAGACTTTCGGCTCCATTCCAAGGAGGAATCAAGGATCATCAAATACGTCGGGATGTCAACTATATTATCGGTATAGCCAATTTAAAGTACCGCAAAATAATTGTTGATCGTTTTAAAGCAGAAGGGGCAAATTTTGTTACATTTATTCATTGTAATAGCTATATCTCCGAATCGGCGACAATTGGAAATGGTGTGGTGATCGGCCCCAATGTGAACATTGGCCCCAATGTAAGAATTGGTGATTTCAACCTGCTGAATGCGCGAAGCAGCATGGGTCATGACACAATTGTCGGTGATTTTAATTTTATCAGTCCAAATGTTTGCTTTTCCGGCTTTACCACGGTTGGCGACAAAAACCTTTTTGGCATCAATAGTGCAACGATCCCTGGCATTAAAGTGGGAAACTGCAATAAAATTGCAGCTGGCATGGTATTGGACAAAAATGTGGGTGATGGTTCGGTAGTGTTTTACCGCTATAAAGAAAGGGTAATTGCCATACCAAAGTAGAAGACCCAACTCCTCTGAATTGCTCTCGCAAAGCTTGAAACAGAAATTATAGAAAAGTGCCGGTTTGCAAAATTTCTTTTTTTCCTAATACAATCAACACTTCAAGCAAAAATGTTATGACAAAAAATAGTTTAAAATCAGAAAGTAAAAAAACTATTA
Organism: Pseudomonadota bacterium; assembly: GCA_018821785.1. GTDB lineage: Bacteria > Desulfobacterota > Desulfobulbia > Desulfobulbales > Desulfocapsaceae > Desulforhopalus_A. The sequence continues at coordinate 601 of JAHJLI010000001.1, read as the reverse complement.
ATATTAATCGCATTTTTTTGTCAGCGCCGCATATGTCCGGCATGGAACAGCAATTCGTGCAAGAGGCATTTGCTTCTAATTACATTGCTCCTCTTGGTCCGCAAGTGGATGCCTTTGAGCTGGAGTTTGCCGAGATGGTTGGGGCCAGGTATGCAGCAGCGGTGTCTACTGGTACGGCTGCACTCCATCTCTTGTTGCGATATGTGGGAGTTGGAGTAGGAGACGAAGTAATTTGCTCGACATTTACCTTTGTTGCCAGCGCCAATGCAATTCTGTATTGCAATGCTAAACCGGTTTTTATTGACTCTGATACTAAAAGTTGGAACATGGATCCAGGATTATTGGCATTTGAACTGGATAAACGTGCCACCCAGGGTTGTCTTCCTAAGGCTGTTGTCCTTGTCCATCTTTATGGGCAACCTGCAGATATAGATCCCATCAAGGGCCTATGTGATACATATAACATAGCACTGATTGAAGATGCGGCTGAAGCGCTTGGTGCGAAATATAAAGGTAACGCCCCGGGAACTTATGGTCTTGCTGGGTTTTACTCTTTTAACGGGAATAAAATCATCACCACCTCCGGAGGTGGTATGATTGT
>JAHJLI010000246.1 GCA_018821785.1 Pseudomonadota bacterium | reverse complement strand
TTTTTGCAGAATCTTAATGTGTGTCCAAGCCTTTTTATAGCTCATCTCCAACTTTTCAGCTGCCTTGGCAATCGATCCTTCTTGTTCAATCAGTTCCAAGATCTCTGTTTTCCCTTTACCGAAAAGCAGTTCATGTTCAGCATTTTCGATCCAGGTCTTTGTTTTTACAAAGAATGTCACTTCAGGAGTATTATTCATTGCAAATGAGATGGAAGATCTTCCCTTCTATAGAGCCGGATGGGGGATATAAAGAATTGTGACGTTCGGGTTGAGAGAAGCAGAACCCTGTGTCCTAGCTCTTTTACCACCCAAAAGAGGCGTAACAACTCATGTTTTCGTCACGACTCCCGAAAATTAATAAGCAGCCTATCTTACCCAACCGGACGACAGCCTACTGTTATTTCTGGTTGCTCCTGGTTGTTCTTTCGAGAAATTGTCGGCCCATTTGACAGTCTGACCAGAAAAATGTCTATTCATTTTTTCTTATGCTCGGCTGTTTCTGATGTTTAATGCACGATCAACCAACGAAAACGTATGTGAGGTACGAAATATGCAAAAAGTCCTTATACACATCGCAATCTTTTTCTCCATTCTTTTTTTGCCGGTTCAGGGCCAGGCAGAGACGGTTAGTCTTTTTGCCGCCGGCAGCCTTAAGGCAGCGCTTGGCGACGTAATCAAGGCCTTTGAGCAGGCCAGCGGCAATACCGTGCATTCGGAGTTCGGACCATCCGGGCTCCTGAGAGAACGTATCGAAAAAGAAGGCCAGGTCAATATTTTCGCCTCGGCAAATATGAAACATCCGCAAACTCTGATGAGCAAAGGGCTGGGCCAACCGGTTGCTCTGTTCGCCCGCAACAACCTGTGTGCTCTGGCCCAGTCCGGTTTGCAGGTCACCTCGGCAAACCTTCTAGAGGTGCTGCTGCATACTAATACCCGCGTCGGCACCTCTACCCCCAAAGCCGATCCCTCCGGCGACTATGCCTGGGAGTTATTTGAAAAGGCCGATAAAATGAAACCCGGAAGTTTTACTACCCTTTCCGGCAAGGCAAGGCAATTGACCGGAGGCCCCGACAGTGCCAAACCACCGGCAGGACGCAACCAGTATGGCTGGGTAATGGAGGAGAAGAAGGCGGATGTCTTTTTGACCTATTGCACCAATGCGGTGCTGGCGGCGAAAGAGGTTCCAAATTTACAAATCGTTCAGATTGCACCGGAACTGGCTGTAGGTGCCGACTATGGTATTATTGTCCTGGACGGTGCACCGATTCAAGCGTGGCGTCTCGCCATGTTCATACTTGGCGTGGACGGCCAGAGAATTCTTGCGACCCATGGTTTTGTGGCTGGAGGCCTATCTGCCCAATAATGCCCTTTCCTCCTTGCGCTCAAGCAGATTCCGGACAGTGCTGATTTCGGCATCGGAGGCCCCATAAGCGGAACCAAAATTCCCGGCAAGAACCGTGATGAGACTTTCCTCGTTAAAATGGTTCTCTGCGAGCAACCGGTTGAGCGCGGTCCTCAGGAACTCATGTCAAGAGATGTCGGTCGGCATAAAGTAACACTGGGCATACAATCCGGCAGGCTATTGTTAAATAACCGCTGATTGAAGTAATTAAACACCTGTTGGCAGGCTGCAAATTGTGCTTGTGTCGGTTTCATGTACCTGGCATCCGAATCCCTTCCCTTAATTTCGTGCCTTCATTTTCTCCACCTGGATCTGAAAGGGGTAGGGAATGGCAACATTCTGCTCGGCTTCCATTATCGTCTCTTCATTTTCTCCGAGATCACCAAAATCACTGAGCAAGGGCTTGGTTTTCTGCAAGGTCTGCTTGATCATCACCGGACCGGCCCAGAAAAGATACTGTTCGTTGTATTCAGCTTCAGCTCCCGCCGATTTCGGTGGCATGACCAAGTAGCCGCTCAGGTGATCGACGGCCAGGACCTCGAGCGAGGTCTTGGCCCGCAGGATCTCGTTGTTGGCGATGAACCATTCGACCCGGCTGCGCACCGTGCCGAAAACATCTACAGTGACATAGACATCAATCTCCGCCTCGGAGGGCGGCACGACATAGACCCCGCGGAGGAAGAGATAGGTCTGTAGGAGGCCGGAAAGATATTGCAGATCGTTGGAAGAGATTTCCTCGGAATTCTGGTAGGCGCCCAAGCCTTTGTATTCCACGCCGATCTGGCCAACCCCGCCCCTGCCCTTTTGCCTGGTTGTCTTCGAGTCGGCCATCGGCAGGACACTGTCCGTGGTGCTGGTACCTGTTGTGGTGCTGCCACTAGACGATGAGCCGGTGGAGGTTGAGTGGAGGTTTTCTAGGCTGACGCCGAGGGTATAGCTGAAACCTGCCTGCACCGTATCGGTGCCTTCGTCGAGGATCTCGGTTATGATATTACTGTCGGTGATTACATAGATATCGTCACTGACTCCGCCAAGAAGGGTATCCGCCTCTTCGCCACCATTTAAAATAAATATAATTCTGTCCCCTTTTTTACTTCAAAGAATGGCCCACCACACGCACCTGTCCACCGGCCTGGGCAAGTGCGGCGCTTATTTCGCCTGTGGCCTCGACAGCTGGCAAGCCAACAAATTGATCTGTGATACCGGGTGCTATTTGAGATACTGATGTGCCTGCCGGGTTGGATATCTGCTGCCACCAGTTGATCATGCAGGCTGTCTGGGAAGTGGCTACACCTGTGATAAGCGCAAGATTTGCATCAGCCACAAAATCCAGAAACGTATACGTGCCACGGTTTGCCACATAGATTGTATTGGTTTCTTTGTCGCGAAAAACCACCCCTTGATAGCTGCTTGAAGAATCGTCCTTCACTGCAAGGACTTCAAAACGGGTGCTGATCGCTTCGGCTAACGGTTCGGATATGCGATTCTCTATCTTGCCTGCCAGCACATCGTTAGTCATCCCCTTTGTAAGCCCATCAACATATGAAATATCTGCAAGAACCGCCTCTAAAAATACCTGTTCAATTGTTGTCATATTTTCCTCCACTCGGCGTGGTTTTATTATTTTTTGTTTTAAAAAATATTCGTTCTTCATCAGGGGGGAAGAAGCCTCGGCTTGGGCATTGGTAGCCACCTATGCCAATAATGCTTCTAATCCAGCCACCGCTTGAGTAGCGAGCAAAAGTTTCAAGGGAAACGGAATGTGTTGATCTATCAAAATATACTGAATGCAATTCTGTAATAGTCATTGGCCACCGCCGTATTATGTGTCTCTCGCTACGTTTTTCAAATATTTCCTTCTCCCAAACATTGGTCTTGCGCCTGATAGCCGAAAACTCATCACTATTCTTCCACTTTGGCAGCCCCTGTTCATCAAAGAATACTCCGGGCCCAACCGCAACCGGGTCATAAAATTTGATTGACGGCATTTCCCGGCATAGCTGCTCAAATTCCCTGGCACCAAGTATTTCGTCAAACGCAGGCCCAACAAACCAGACAACCGCCAACAAAATAGTAAGACAAATTCTCAGTGCAGTTGAATGGACATAAGGCTTAAACAGGAAACTCCAAAGCAAAAACCCTATTAAACACCAAGCACCAATTATCATTAATGCTATTATTGCGCTCATGCAGCACATCTCCTTTCAATTATGGTTGCATAATTAGAGGTATACAAAAACGTTCTTCCTAACAGCGTATCGTTATCCGCTCCGCCATAGAGAGTGTCGTTTCCGGTGCCGGTTTTATCACCGTTGTCGCCCCAGAGTTGGTCATCACCATCGCCTCCATCTAAGAAATCATCGCCATTGCCGCCGATAAGTTTGTCATCACCAGCTTCACCATACAATGAATCGTTACCGGTTCCGGTATGATCTTCTTTATCGCCATACAGTTTGTCGTTATCTGCACCTCCGTAGAGGGTGTCATTGTCTTCTCCGCCTATCAGCCAGTCATTGCCGGTGCCTCCGTCTAAATAATCGTCACCTTCATCTCCACGAAGCGTGTCATTTCCAGCCATGCCACGCATCAGATCATTGCCGGAACCTCCAGCCAGATAGTCGTCCCCCTGATCTTCCGGATTGTACCTGAGGTCTGCTATATATTCTGTTACTCCTGTGGGAAAACCTTCCTCGGAATACGCGAATTGCAGGTCGGAAAAATGAGCCCAGCCACTCTCAGGTTGCAGCCAGATATATTTATAGATGAAATTTTCTCCGTCTTGGGTAAAATGCATTACTGCCCATGCATCTCCAGACAGATAATCATCGCCGTCGCCTCCCTGCAGCACATCGTTGCCGCCACCGCCCAAAAGCACATCCTTTCCCTGGCCACCAAAGATAACATCGGCACCTTCTTTTCCCGAGAGGATATCATCATCATCGCCACCATCGATAATGTCAGCCCCCATGGCACCGATGATATAATCGTTACCGGAACCTCCGGATAGAATGTCTCCACCCATATCGACAGTGGCGGGGGGAAGATAGGCAAGCCACTGGGTCTCGCCATGCTGGTAACGAATATCCCAGCCATATATTGTATCGTCTCCGGCGCCACCTGAGAGGGTATCGGAATTTGTCAGACCGAAAAGGAAATCGCGGCCATCGCTGCCGGTGACGTTCAGGGACGGAATGGCGTCGAGGGTGAAGTCGGCCACTTCGGTTGTGTGTGTTCCATCGGCCTGTTTTCTTAAGAAACTGTAGTACCAATGATTGTCGTTGTTTTCCCGGTAATAGGCTTTTGCGGAACTTGAGGTTGAAGACCCGGAAAAGGTCAGGTCCGTCGCCTGGGGTGTATAATCAGCAAGTGTTATACCGCTGCTGCCTGAAGCAAAGTCTTTGATGGTAAAGAAGCCTGGAGTATCATTATTGGAAATGTTCAGCGAACCATCAGCGTTGAGAACCCCACGCCAGGAATGGTCATCATTTTCGTAGTAGTTGATGTCTTGGCTCTGCTTGGTAAAAACCATGGTCGGCAACTGCTGACCGGCGAACCAGATGGTGCCCTGTTTGTCGGTATCAAGAATAATGTCGCCGATTCCGACATGGTATTCGTCGACTCCCTCCCCACCTTCAAGACGATCTTTGGCACTGTCTTCGGGGGTATCTATGGTCCCGCCGTACAGGACGTCGGCACCCTTGCTGCCTTTAATGATATCCTCGCCGGCGCCGCCTTCGATGCGGGCGATACTGGATAGGGTGGTTGCACTAAAATCGATGATGTCGGAGGCATTGGTACCGGCAATGATATTGATGCCGCCACCGCCATCTATTATCTCAACCGTATTTTCACCCTGAAAGTCATGGACGCGGATGGTGTCGTCGCCGTCGTAGAGTGTGTCTTGGCCTTTGCCGCCGATGAGGGTGTCGGAACCTCCTCCGCCGTTCAAGGTGTCGTTGCCTTCGCCACCAATAAGCAGATCGTCCTGGCTTCCGCCGGTAAGGGTGTCGGCACCGGTTCCACCCAGCATGAAAGCCCGTTTATCGGCTGCCGTTGCGGTCATGGCCTGGGTGCCCGCCTGAATGAACCAGTCGAGAAGATTTGGCAATTCCGTATTGATGTAGAGTCGTTCGGCCGCGGGGAGTGTTGCCAGGAAATCCAGGAAGTATTTTGTGTTGCCTTCAGCATTATTATAGCCCTTGGCAGCATCCAAGGTGTCGGCGATATCGCTCCGGTCGAAGCGGATGCCGCCGCTTATGCCCACATCACTGAAAAGTTTTTTCTCTGATGCGAGTCGGTTGTCGTAGTAGGCCTGCATGGCAAAGGCGATGAGCGCTTTGGCCAAGACGGGAAAGGGGACGGATATATATTCCCCGTGAAAATTTGAAGAGATATTCCTGTTTGTGGCATCTATGGGTGATGTGCCAAACGTAGTCAGGAAGGTAGTGTCTGTTTGCTCGTGCCATTTCTTCGTTATCTTTCAGCGCAGAAAGCTTAAAAGGGTCTTTTGCCTAAAAAAAGTCATCCTAAGCCTGAAATTACTTGTTTCAATTGGCTTTTATTGCATTATTCCAGTTAGTTGGTTTGGTCCGACCCCACAGTTATAGGAAACTAGCGAGATACCCGCAGTACCACGGATATTGATTATCCTGTCGACGAGTGCTGTATCCGATAATCCGAAGGCAGTACGGAAGGCGTCAAAGATATTGCCGTATCCACCGCCTAATCCCGGGGCATTGAAGGTGTATATATTTGTTGCATCCGCGCTGAACTGCGATCTTATTGCCGCAGCCAGATATCCGCCGAGCGAATGGCCGGCAACGGTGAAACCGGTAGTCAATTTGCCTTCTGCAAGCCATTGGCCGACCTGGCCCTGCAACTGGAAAAATTGCGGATTTAGGTTGGAGGGAAAACCTGTGGCTAAAATGTAGTCAGCGATATAGTCCCCAAGACTTTCCGTTCCACGTACAGCCAGGTATGTTTTGCCCGTCTCGTTATCTTTAAATACCGTGGCGGAAACGCCGGTGGAGCCTGTGAATTGGTCTACTACTGACCATTTTTTTGCAAATTCAGTAGCTTGGGTAACAGACAGGCCTTTGTTGCCATCCTGTAAAGCATCTGTATAATCTTTACCAGACATTCCAGCCGTTAAATTTGAGTACGCTGCAAATGCCAGTTCTGATTGCTTATAATATTCAACTATCATGCTCATTTTTTATCTCCATTTATAAAAACTGCAGATTCAAATTTTAGTCCTTGAGTTGGAGCTGGGCACATGAAACTTGATCCATGCCAAGGGCCAGGCAGATCTCCACCAGTTCTCCCATAGCGGATTAGTTCACCGAGCATTTTCCCATCACTTCGTCTAACTATTTGATGATGTGTTTTTGTCATCTTGGTATTCCCGTCTAGATAGTAATGAATGTCAGAGTCATAATAATAATTATCTGTGAGTGTTGCCTTTTCCTTGTCAGGAATCCATATTCTGCCCACCTTATCGAGTAAATCCGGAGTCAATTCAACAGTCTCATAAACCTTAACCCCACCATCCTTAGCGCACATTTGACGAACTTGATGGTCCAGCCACATCACCTCACCAACCGCCACCCAGAGGAACCACCCAAAAATTCCGGCAGTTCCCGCAACCACCAAGCTCTTGATAACGCGATTCTGTGTCCGTCTCATCAGCCACCGTGCTAACTGAAAAACACCAAACGGAAATATCACCCAATAAAAACCCATAAGAAGAAGGCTCATTGTATAATGCCTCCCTTTGATTTATTCAGGAAAAATGGGGGAAAGGCGTCAGCAAGATGCCCACCCAGGCTATGGCCTACGGTGGTTACTCCTCCGCTGATAGCTATTCCTGCGCCACGTGCCCGATCGTCGGTAAAGAGCTGATCTGAATCGACCGTCTTGATTGTATAGACCCGTCCTGATGGTAAATCGATAATCACATCGTTTCTTGACCGAAGATAGAGTTCATATGTTCCGGCTACACCTGGTGGCAGCAGACGGTCAGCAGCCAGACTCGCGGTTTCGAGAAGTAACAGATCAAGTTTGGCGGCTATATAAACGCCGGTGGACTTTATCCTTTGCCAGTCGTTATACATATCAACGATTTGGTGGATTGCCAGGCCATCGACGACAATATCGCCGATATCTGCCTTTATGAGGTCTTGCCAACCGAAACCTGTCAGTTCAGTGCCTCTGCATGCGTAATAGTATTCATCTTCCCCAATTTTCTTGAACAGGGTGGCGGAAAAGCCGCTCGCGGTATTCTCTCGGGAAAGGGGACGGATATATATTCCCCGAGAATTTCTCTGAACTGTCATAGAACTGTTCTCTATCACGTTTTATTCATTTCTTACTCCTTGCAATATTGCGACATAATTATTGCTGAACTAAACCGCTACGCGGAAAAAGCCGCCCTCCGTGCCCTCTTGAGCAAATATATCGTTCCACCCCCTTATTTCAGTAATTCTCAAATCTGACCAAGAAAACCGAGCTTCATTTTCAGTACAATATCTCATAA
>JAHJLI010000245.1 GCA_018821785.1 Pseudomonadota bacterium | reverse complement strand
TTTTTGCAGAATCTTAATGTGTGTCCAAGCCTTTTTATAGCTCATCTCCAACTTTTCAGCTGCCTTGGCAATCGATCCTTCTTGTTCAATCAGTTCCAAGATCTCTGTTTTCCCTTTACCGAAAAGCAGTTCATGTTCAGCGTTTTCGATCCAGGTCTTTGTTTTTACACAGAATGTCACTTCAGGAGTATTATTCATTGCAAATGAGATGGAAGATCTTCAAGTCTTTAGTGCCGGATAGGAGATACTGCCCTTTCCTACTTGCGCTCAAGCAGATTCCGGACAGTGCTGATTTCGACGTAAGAGGCCCCATAAGCAGAACCAAAATTCCCGGCAAGAACCGTGATGAGACTTTCCTCGTTAAAATGTTTCTCGGCGAGCAACCGGTTGAGCGCAGTCCTCAGAAACTCATGTGAAGAGATGTCGGTCGGCATAAACGATGCGTAAACGCCATAGGACAGAGCCAATTCCCGCATCACCCGCTGGCTGTAACACTGGGCAAAAATCGGGTTTTGGCCGCGGTAGGCTACGAGACTGAGGATGGTCTTGCCGCTGATCGAATCGGCTATCAATGCACTGGTCTTCAAACGCAGAGACGCCTTAACTGCGGCTTTTGCAAGATAGCTGGTAACGCTGTTTTCAGCTTCATACGGTGAGTCGGTAAAGGTACTGAGGCTTGATTCAATCTCTTCAGCGATTCTCGTCATCATCTGCACCGATTCAAGCGGGTACTTGCCGAAGGCGGTTTCGCCTGAAAGCATGATAGCATCAGTACGATCAAGACAGGCATTAGCGACATCTGAGACCTCAGCCCTGGTCGGCCGAGGCGATTTGATCATTGATTGGAGCATCTGGGTGGCAATGATCACCGGTTTTCGCCGTTCAATACATTTTCGCACAAGTTTTTTCTGGATAATCGGGATCCTTTCGGCAGGAATTTCGATCGCCAGATCGCCTCGGGCAACCATCACCCCGTAAACGTGGTCGAGAATCTCATCTATGTTGTCGACACCTTGCTGGTTTTCTATCTTGGCGATAATCCTTATAGCGCTTCTCTTGGCATCTAGAATCTCCTGAATGGCAAGGACGTCTGCCTTATTTCGGACGAAAGAATGAGCGATGAAGTCAATATCCTGATCGGCAGCGAACTCCACGAAGGTACTATCTTTCTCAGTGAGGGAGGGGAGATTTTTTATCTTTACCGAAGGCAGATTGATACTTTTTTTGCTCTTTATTAAACCATCGTTTTTCACCTCACACATCAACCTGAAAGGATCTTTCTCCCGCACCTCCAGCTCAATCTCTCCGTCATCAATGAGGATTTTGTCGCCAACCGACAGTTCTTCGACAAAATGGTCGTACGTCAAACAGATACTTCCCGGCTTGCATTCACCATTTTTGTCGCCGATGACGCATACCATATCGCCAGTCACAACCGGAATATCGGCCTTAGCAAGAGTGGTTCTAATCTCCGGCCCCTTGGTGTCAATCATAATAGCGATCCGGTTGCTTACCTTTCGCACGTTTTTGATTACCGCCAAGGCATCCTCAGGCGCCTGGTGAGCGGTATTCAGTCTGACCACATCCATCCCGGCCTGATGCATGCGAGTGAGAAAAGGGACATCGCACATCTGATTAGAAATCGTCGCAATGATTTTAGTCTTTTTCATAGGGCTACCGAAAGTTAAGGGAAAGGTTAAAGAAGCGGTTTATCACTCCTCCCTTCCAGAAGAACAATATCTACCCTGCGATTTCTTTTTCTGCCTGCTTCAGTGTCATTGCTGGCAATTGGCCGGTATTGACCATAGCCCGCAATGGAGATATTCAAAGGTGAAAAGTCGTAGTTTGCAAGAAAAACCCGCATAACGTTTGCCGACCTGTCTAATGACAGTTCCCAATTTGATTTGTAACGGGCGGTTGCTACAGGTGTGCTGTCGGTATGCCCTTCAATCCTTATCTGTTGATTGCTAAAAGAGGAAATTGCCCCAGCAATTTTGCCTATCAAGGGCAAAGCTTCCTGTTTAATTGTTGCGCTGCCCGATTCAAAAAAGACTTCCTCTTCCAACCTGATCGCCAACCCTCGCGATGACTCTTCCACCACAATATCACCAACCAATTGGAGCGATTTTAAAGAAATTTTAATCGATTTCTTAATATCCTGGAATTGACCGGAATTAATTTGCGGCTTTTTACCCGACTCGAGAGCCTCCTTGTTTTCGTCTCCATCCTCCTGTATTTTCTTTGTTTTTGAAGGTGGCGCCGGCACAATGTCCAAAGAAGGCAGGGGCATGATGTCACTGCTGTTGAGAATGTTGGTACTACTGGTGCCTTGCCCTGCCGAGATACCGAAGGCACTGCGATACGAGGCGGCTACCTGATCCACCTTTTTCTTATCGGTTTGTGACATTGCGTAAAGGGTTACAAAGACCGCAAACAACAGGGTGATAAAATCAGCATAGGAAACCAACCACCTTTCATGGTTAGCATGTTTTTCAGGTTTTTTCTTTCTTGCCATTTTTTCGACCTCTTATTTAGGAGCCGTTAGGAAATAAGTTGGCCATTTATAACCATTTCCTTACGGCTCCTTATGCCGTTCCAATCGTTTCTTCGGCCATGTTATTTTTACTACGGCTTAGCGTCGTCGCCTTTCAACTTTTCCCCACCTCCGGCAAGGTAGGACTTAAGTCGTTCTTCAATGAAGCGCGGATTACTCCCCTGTTGTATACCGATTATTCCGGCGAGGAGCATTTCTCTTCGTTGCAGTTCTACTTTTATGCGCATTTTTATTTTGGTCGCAAACGGGAGGCAGAGAATATTGGCCGTGACCAGACCGTAAATGGTGGCCACGAAGGCCACCGCGATGCCCGATCCCAGCTTTGAGACGTCTGCAAGATTGCTCATGACGTGAATGAGTCCAAGAACGGCACCGATAATACCTATTGTCGGCGCATAGCCTCCTGCAGCCTCAAAGAATTCGGCGCTCATTTTCGCATGTTCTTCGTACGTCGTAAGATCAGTCTCAAGGATTTCCTGAATATCCTTTGGCTCAACACCATCAACACAGAGGGTCAGAGCTTTTCTTAAAAAAGGTTCCTTGGAATTTTTTGAGTCTTCTTCAAGAGACAGAATACCGTTTTTTCTTGCCCTGGTTGCAAGTTCTATTACGATAGCAATTATTTCTTCAGGTTTCTGGGGAGCGGCAAAAAGAAGTTTCAAATCTTTGAAGGCTTGAACAGCCGTATCCATAGGAAAACTGATAAATGCAGCCCCAAATGTTCCACCGAGAACTATTAGTGCGGCCGTCGGTTGGATGAGCGAATTAAAATGAAGCCCTTCCAATACAGCTCCGCCGAGAATTGCCCCAAGGCCGAGCACCAATCCTATAATTGTTGCGATATCCATATCTTAAAAAGTAATTACGAGGTTAATGTGCTGACAATTCCCAAAAAGTGTGCGCTGTCGGTCTGCTGTGAATCGGGAAAAGAACGGCAATACTTTGTTCCTATATCTCATGACCACTATTCCGCTTGCTTATGGTCCTTTAGAAATTCGTTTCTCGTTTTTCAAACAAATTTCGTAAAGGTACTTATCCCGCTTATCGGGCTTAAGAATTGTAGCAAAATCGAGAATGAAAAGATATTACCATTTTAAAAAAGAATATTTCTACTCCTCTTCGGCAATGGGCACTGTGGCCTGAAACCCGTCCGGGGATTCTGAACGTTTCCGTATCGTGACCCGAAAATCAATTATTTTTCCAATTATTTCGGAAGCCTTCTCCTTCACCAGATACTTATCATCATTGATCAGGCTGATAATTGTATCAGGAGTTTCCTCTATGCATTTTATGAGATCAGGGTTGAGGTAAATGATCTTGCTATTCAGCCGTGTAAGTCTAATCATGGTAATTATGGTGACAGGTAATCGTTATTCGTTAAATTTTTCTCAGGTTTTTTCCTGCTGAGCCATATTGAAGAAGCAAGTCCGGCAATAAAAGCCATGACTGCCGCCAGGAATGATAATCCATTAACTGTAACACGTTCCGCACAATGGCGCCCCTCCATCTTCAGGAGCAGTTACGAATAATCGACAACCGCCGCAACCATTGCCTGTAAAAGAAGTTGCGCCTACAGTTGCAATATTTTAGTCTTTTAAAAAAAATATTTGCATATTTTTATCGACGATTTTTTCGAAAAGGAACTTTTGCCCCTTTTGGGGTATCATTAAAATCCCGTTTGTTGGGTTTAGGATTCATTTCATGGGAAAAGAGGACAAAGCCCTTTTCTTACGTCTTGTCTCTCCCCACCTCATTTTGCATTAAATCAGGAGGCCCTCTCCATGCCAATATCAAAGAAGGGAACCAGAACGATGTTTTCACTCTGCAAATCATCAAGCCAGAGCGCCCTGTGGCGATATACAATGCTCCCGCTCCTCCTTTTTTTCCTGACGCTTTCAGCTTGGACCCCGGCAAGAGCGACAACTCCCGGAAAAGATCTGCGAATCCTGCGTATCACTCCGACCGGGCTGGAAGCACCGCCGGGACGACAGATCGTCATCCAGTTTGATCGGCCGGTTGTACCGCTTGGCCGGATGGAGCGAAGTGCCGCCGAACTTCCCATAACCATTGAACCTCAGCTTAACTGTCAGTGGCGCTGGCTGAATCCCAGCAATCTGGCCTGCAACCTTGGCGAAAAGGATGCCCTCCAACCGGCAACCGAATATAGCCTCGTCGTCGCCCCCGGCATCACCACCGAGGACAAGGTGACCCTTGCCGAAACTGTGAACCACAAATTTTCTACCATACGGCCACGGATTACCATGGCCTGGTTCAAAACCTGGCTTGGTCCGCAGCTGCCACAAAGTTCAGTTCGCGGCAACCTGCCCATGGACCTGGCATCACTCTCAGGCCATCTTTTTTACCAGGCCGGTGGACGCCGCATTCCTGCCAAAGTCGAAGAAGATCCCGATTATCCACATTCACCCCACGACAAGGACAACCTCATCTGGCAGGTCAGCCCTTCCACGAACCTGCCGGCCGGGGTTCCGGTCCAGTTGCAGGCAGAGCCGGGAATCATCAGCACGCGGGGTGGGCTGCCGGGAATTGAACGGCGCGTTCTTGATACCGTCCAGGCTATCCCCGATTTCCGTTTCTTAGGTGTGCGCTGCACCAGTAAAAACAATAAATCCTTCAACATTGCCCCCGGCCCTCCTTCTGCTTCGCCGCTACGCTGCCTGCCCTCCGGAGGAATCACCCTCCTTTTCTCGGCTCCTGTTCTGCCGGAAGATATCCGCGAGGGTTTACAATTCACCCCGCCTCTTTCAACCGGTTCTCCCGATGCCGATCCCTGGGAACAGGTTTATTCCTATTCCCAACTTTCCGAACCCTTCAGCAAGGGCAAACGCTATACTATCGATCTGCCGGAATCTATCCTCAAGCCTTTCAATACCTACCGCTTACAAATCCAGGCTGATGCCGTCAAAGATCAGTTCGGTCGGTCTTTAGCCGCAAACGTCGATATGAGTTTTTCAACAGACCACCGCCTGCCCGATTATGCCCTTCTGAAAAACATGCCGGTGCTCGAAAAGGACCTCGATACCGACGCCCACGTCTGGGCGGTGAATCTGAACGAACTCCGTCTGAAATATAAAACTGTAACCGCCGATGGCAACAAGAGCCCAGGCAGCAGTACCATCAAGCCGGTTGGTCCAAGCGACACCTCTATTCCCGTACCGCTGACCATCCGTCAGATCCTAGGCCAGCCCTCGGGTGTGGTTCAAGGGCAATTCGTAACCCAACCAGCTCTGCCAGAAAAGTCGCCGCAGGAATCCTGGTTCTTTGCTCAGGTCACACCGTTTCAGGTCCATCTGAAACTTGGTCACCACAACAGTATGGTGTGGGTCACCGACCTGCGCACCGGCCTTCCGGCCGCAGACGTGAATGTTCAGGTATTCAAAAACACCTTCAAAGAATTCGGCAATCCCGCTGATGCCCTCGCCACCGCCGCAACAGGCAAGGATGGGGTCGCCACCCTCCCAGGAGTAACAACCCTTGATCCGGGGCTCAAACATGTCTATGTAAATGACACGGAGGAACAGAGCCTTTTCATCCACTGCCAAAAAGATGGGGACATCGCCGTCCTGCCTGTGCGTTACGACTATCAGGTGGCTGCCGAAGGGGCCAACCGGGAATACATCCCCGACTGGCTCAGGCCTCTTTACGGCCACATTCGCGTCTGGGGAGCAACCGCCCAGGGGATCTACAGGGCCGGAGATACCATGCAGTACAAAATCTTCGTCCGTGATCAAAACAACCTGCGCTTCACCAGGGCGCCCGGCATCGCCGACAGTGAAGGCAAGAGCTCGGAAGCTGCACCGGAAAAACCGATGATGGTGTCTGTTGCCACTCCCACCAAAGAGACGGGCGCAGATCCTGCCGGGCAAGCTCCGCCACGCTATAATCTCAAGGTTTTCGACCCCTTGGGAAAGATTGCTTATGAACAGAACGATATCGTTCTTTCGTCCTTCGGGGCCTTTCATGGCGAGGTGACCCTTGCCCAAAACGGTGTCATCGGCTGGTACCGTTTTGTCGTGACCAGCAATTTTCACTCCGGGGAATGGGAGGCCATGCGGGTTCTGGTCAGCGATTTCACCCCTGCCCCCTTTAAAGTGGTAACCGATCTGAACGGCAAAAGCTTTAGTACGGGTGATGAAGTGGCGATTACCAGTTCCGCAAAGCTCCATGCGGGAGGCCCCTACAGTAGTGCTGCTACCAAGGTTACCGCCACCCTTGAAATCAGACCATTTGCCGTTGACAACCCTAAGATCTCCGGCTTTCAATTCGACAGCGCAGAAAAACCTGAGGGGCGAAAAGCGGCAACTGAAACACTCTTTGAGAATCAGGGTCATCTCGACGACAATGGCCAGTTGGTCGAGGCCTTTACCATTGTCGAAAACCCCATCTGGTATGGGCAGCTGACCGTTGAAAGTTCGGTTCAGGACGACCGGGGCAAATCCATAGCCAACCGCAGCTCAGCCCCCTGTTTCGGCCGCGACCGTTATGTCGGTGTGTTACAGGAAGACTGGACACTCCAGGAAAACAAGAAGGCCATTGTCAGGGTGGTGGCGGTTGACAGGGATGGCGGAATTATCACCGGCGTGCCCATTACCGTTACAACCGAGCACAAAAAAACCTGGGGAGCACGGGTCAAAGGGGCAGGCGATGGCTATCACACCGAATACCAGCACCAATGGGAACCTGAGCAACAGATGACCGGGGTTTCTACGGCCGAACCTCTGGAATTCGTGTTTACCCCCACCCAGGCCGGCGACTTTCGCCTGATTGCAACACTTGAAGACTCAGCCGGGCGCAGCCACTCGACGGTCATAGAACGCTGGGTGACTGGGAAGGGGGTAGTGCTCTGGGAATCGACTGCCGGGAATCTGCTCAATGTCTATCCGGAAAAGTCCGGCTATAGTGTCGGTGATACCGCCCGTTTTCTGGTCCAGAACCCCTTCCCTGGTGCCCAGGCACTGATCACCGTCGAACGCTTCGGGGTTATCGACCACTGGACCAAGGTCTTTTCCGACAGTTCGGAAATTATCGAAATCCCGGTTCTGCCTGACTACCTCCCCGGCTTCTACGTTTCGGTAATTGTCACCTCCCCAAGAATCGAACAACCGCCTGGCCCCCAAGGGGAAGATCTCGGCAAACCGGCCTATAGAATGGGGTACGTCAAGGTTCCGGTAAAGGATCCCTACAAGGAGCTGATCGTCGATGTCCGAGCGGACAAAGAGACCTACAAACCACGGGATACGGTGCGGGTGGATCTGCAGGTGCGTCCGCGTAATCCGGGAATAGGAGAGGCGTCCCTGCCGGTTGAGCTGGCGGTGGCAGTTCTTGATGAGGCGGTGTTTGACCTCATCCCCGAGGGGCGTAAACGCTTTGACCCATACAAGGCCTTTTATTCCCTCGACGAGCTCGATCTCAGTAACTACAACCTGCTTATGCAGCTGGTCGGCCGCGAAAATCTCACCCTCAAGGGCGCTGGCGCCGGCGGTGATGGCGGCCCCGATCTGAGCATGCGCTCGCTCTTTAAGTTCGTTTCCTACTGGAATCCGGCGCTAAGCGTCGATGAAGAAGGTAAGGCGAGTATCAGCTTTGAGGTGCCCGACAATCTCACCGGTTGGCGGGTGCTGGCGATGGCGGTCAGCCCGGAAGACCGCATGGGCCTAGGCGAGGGTTTGTTCAAGGTCAACCAGGCAACGGAAATCCGTCCGGCCCTGCCCAATCAGGTGCTCGAAGGCGATCGTTTTTCCGCCGGATTCACTCTCATGAACCGTACCGACAAAGCACGCACCCTGTCGGTCAATTTTCTGGCCGAAGGTCCGGTCAAGGGGGACGATGCACCAACGGCAGAACCTGGGACCGTGCGTATCGGCCAACAAATATATGTGGAACCCTTTCACCGAAAAACCCTCCGGTTTCCTCTGCAAACAACCGGCTCTGGACCAATTGCCCTGAGCCTTACCGCAGGTGACGAGGTTGACAAGGACGGCCTCTCTCACACCCTGCAGATCAGCAAACGACAGCAAAAGAAGGTGGCGGCCAGTTACGGCATGACCACCGAAGCCACTATCGCCGAGAGTATCCTCTTCCCGGACAATATGCGGGAAGACACCGGAGAACTCACCCTGCTCCTTTCACCGACGGTCATCGGCGGGGTTGCCGGAGCCTTCACCCATGTTAAGGAATATCCTTACAGCTGCTGGGAACAAAAGCTGGCTCAAGGGGTCATGGCGGCCATGTACACACCACTTTCACCCTATTTAAACACGGATGTTCTGTGGCCGGACAACGATAAGACGGTGCAGGAAACCCTGGCCCTGGCCCCTATGCACCAGGCACCGAACGGCGGGATGACCTATTACACCGCCAAGGATGAATTTGTTTCACCCTATCTCAGCGCCTTTACCGCCCTGGCCTTCAACTGGTTACGTCAGCAGGGCTATGAGCCCCCCGAACTGATCGAACAGCGGCTGCAGACCTACCTCCTGAACCTGCTACGGCATGATTCCCTGCCCCAGGAATTTAGCAAAGGCATGACCGCCACGGTTCGAGCCGTGACTCTTGCCGCCCTAGCGGAAAGAGGCAAGGTTACCCTCGCCGATGTCCAGCGCTACCGGGCCCATTTGCCGGCCATGAATCTCTTTGGCAAATCCTTCTTCCTAAGGGCTCTGCTCATCACCGGCAGCTTTATCGACCAGCAGCAGGAAGTTCTCGACAGTATTCTCACCCATGCCGACCAAAGCTCCGGCCAGGTGACCTTCAACCATAACCCCGACAGCGGTTTTCAGGCACTGCTCTCTTCCCCGACACGAGACAACGCGGCGATTCTCGGCGGGCTTCTCGCCTGGTTGAAGGCCAATCCATCCGATGCTGCCGTCAGCGACCTGGCGGTCCGCCTCATGCGCGGGCTGACACTCAGCCGTAAAGGTCGGGATCATTGGGCTGGTACCCAGGAAAATCTCTTCGTCGTCAAGGCCCTCTATGATTATGCCCATCTCTTTGAATTAGAAGCCCCTGAGATGAAGGTGTCGGGTCGACTGGATCAGGAATCTCTCGGCAGCGGCCGGTTCAACGCCTATACCGACCCGCCTCTGTCCCTGCAGCGACCGATGCACAGGGGCGATGCCGGGCGTAAGGCGCAACTGCATGTGGAGAAAGAGGGTGAAGGCCGCCTGTACTACAATACCCGGCTGACCTACAGCCCGGCTTACCTGAGCCTCGACGCCGTCAACGCCGGGATTGAGGTGTTCCGCGAATACAGCGTCAAACGTGACGGCAAATGGTCCCTGCAAAATGGCGACATCTCTCTGCACACCGGCGAGGTGGTAAAGGTCGATCTCTATGTGTCTCTGCCTGCGGAGCGCTATTTTGTCGTTCTTGAAGATCCGGTTCCGGGGGGACTGGAGCCGGTTAACCGGGATTTGGCTACTACCTCCCAGCAGGACGTAGGGAGCGAAAAAGAGGCCCTTGTCGAAGGATCCTATAAAAACACCTTCTCCGACTGGCGGGAGGACACCTTCAGCCGCTGGAGTTTTTATCATCGGGAACTGCGCCACGACGCGGTACGTTACTACTCAGAGCGGCTGGCGCCCGGGCGATACCATCTGAGCTACACGGCCCAGGCCATTGCTCCGGGAGAATTCCAGATCCTGCCCCTGCATGCCGAGGAGATGTACGCCCCGGATGTTTACGGCACCGGGGTGCCGGTAAGACTGCGGATACAGGCAACGGAATAGCCAGGCGAAGGCAGGCAAGAGGTTGTGGTGAGGAGGTTAACGGGACCGATGCGGGGAAGACGGATTTTCACAAAGAGGCCAGTACTCTCCTGCTGCCTGCTGCTTTTTCTCCTCTCTATTGCAGCCACGGGGTGGCTTATCAAAAGGACCTGGGAGGAGCTTCGTCCCTTCCAGGCGACTCTTCTCCCCCAGGATCTTACATTTCGCAAACACCAGTTTCTCGACCGAAACGGCATTCCCCTGTCGGTGACTTTTGATAACCCCTGGAATGTCCACGACTGGCTGCCGCTGCATGAAATTCCAACGCTGCTGCAGGAGGCCTTTATCGCCTCGGAAGACCGGCGATTTTACCGGCATCACGGCGTCGACTGGCTAGCGAGGGCTCATGCCCTTATGCAGAATATCCTGGCCTTGCGCGGAGTACGCGGGGCGAGCACCATCACCGAACAGGTGGTGCGCATTCTCCATCCCCGGCCTCGAACCCTCTGGTCCCGCTGGCTTGAGGGATTCGAGGCGGCAAGTCTTGAAGAGCATTTCAGCAAAGCTGAAATCTTCGAATTCTACCTCAACCAGGTGCCCTATAGCAGGCAGCGTCGCGGTGTCCTGCAGGCCGCGCGGCTGCATTTCGACCGGGATCCCGGCACCCTCACCGCGGCTGAGACGCTGACCCTGGCTGTGCTGGTCCGCGCCCCGGGACGACTCAGCCTGAAACAGGGCGCGGGAGATCTGACAAAATCGGTGCAGCGGCTTGGCGATTTTCTCATCCGCGAGGGCAAGCTTGGCGCAAACGAGAGGGAAGAACTGACCCTTACCAACCTGCACCTGACCGAGCTGCATCTGCCGGTCGAAGCCGGCCATTTTATCCGGCAGCTGACACACCATGAGTTCCCCCAGCAGAGCCTCCCGACAAGCGAAATCTGGAGTACAACCGGTTCACCCAGGGTTCTCACCACCCTCGACAGTGTCCTCCAGGGACAGGTTCAGGATATTCTTGACCAGCACATGCATGATCTAAAGCATCTCGATGTGCATAACGGAGCGGCCCTTGCCGTCGATCACCAGACCGATGAAGTCCTTGTCTGGGTCAATAGTTCCGTGATAAAAAATGAAAACTCAGGCGGCTGGATAGATTGTGTGACCTCCCCGAGGCAGCCGGGCTCAACCCTCAAACCCTTCCTTTACGGTCTGGCCCTCGACCGGGGCTGGACACCTGCTACAATCATCGACGATTCGCCGCTGGCAAGGCCGGTCGGCGACGGCATGCATCCCTTTCGTAATTACAGTCGCAAGCATTACGGTCCTCTGCGTTTGCGAGAGGCCCTCGGCAACTCCCTCAACATACCGGCCATCCGGACCATCCAGTTCACTGGGGTCGAAGATTTTCTGGATCTCCTGCACAACATGGGAATAGCCGGTCTCGATCGAACAGCCGGCCATTACGGCGAAGGCCTAGCCCTCGGCAATGGCGAGGTAACACTGCTCGAGCTGGTGCAGGGCTATACCATCCTGGCCAGGGGCGGGGTAGTTCACCCCCTTCGTTTTACCCTGAGCGGCAAGAATTATGGCCCAACCCGCCATCGCCTCTTCAGCCACGAGGCGGCATCGCTGATCGCCGATATCCTCTCCGACCCACAAGCCCGTCGCCTCGAATTCGGCAGCGGCAATATCCTCAGATTTCCGGTGCAGACCGCAGTCAAGACCGGAACCTCAAATGACCATCGGGATGCCTGGGCGGTCGGCTTCAACCACCGTTATACCGTAGGCATATGGATGGGCAACCTCGATGGCCATTCGACCGGCGGCCTCACCGGCATCACCGGTCCGGGCCTCATTCTCCGGTCAGTCTTCTCCGAACTGAACCGTTTTGAAGAAGCCCAGCCGCTGTCGACCAGCCAGCGCCTAGGCGTGGCTAGAATCTGCAGCAATACCGGACAACTGGCCGGTCCTTTTTGCCAGTCCATTGTCGAAAAATTCATGCTGGACACCATGCCACTAACCGTCTGCACCCAGCACGGGGCAGCGGACAGCAAAGTCACGGTTGCCGGAGCCGCGCAAGCGAAAATCGGAACTACAGTGCATATCATCCAACCCGCCCCCAACCTGCAAATGGCGATGGATCCACATATCCCGGACAGCATCGAAGCCTACCCCATGAAGATATCCGGCGGCCACGCAGCAACACGAGTGGAATGGAGTGTCGACGGCCAGCTCGCAGGAATTACCGGAGAGAATGACCGCCATTTCATGTGGCCTCTGACCCGAGGCAGCCATCAGGCCCAGGCCCGAGTCTGGCAGGGAAAAGGTGATCTTCCCCTCCTTACCCCGGAAGTGCGCTTTGTAGTGAAATGATACGAGAGAAAGGCGTGATACTGAACGAAGACGCTGTTACTAAACGTTTATTCTTTGCCCGCCACAACAGTAAGCAACATGAAGCAGTGCGAAAAACGGCCGGATTCGGGGATGAAACACAGTACTTTATCGCCGTCTTTCAACCTCCCTGACTGCATTAAGCCCTCCATCAGCAGATAGATGGAGGCGCTGCCGATATTGCCAACCTCGGGAAGGTTGGTAAACCACTTTTCATATGGTATTTCAAAACCGGCTTCCTTCATGCCCTGGTAAAATTTATCGCGAAAATAGGCTGAGGAATAATGCGGCAGATACCATTGGATATCAGCAGGCCGTATGCCACGTTTGCCGGCTATTTCCGGCAGCGCCCGGGCCATGGCGGTGGTGACGATTTGTTCGTCGAGGAGCTTCACATCCTGCCTGACAGCAAAGGAGTTGTTTTTCGCTGCCTCCAGGCTGCCGTCAAACTGCCGCCAGCCCCGCACCCTGCCGTCGCTCATTTTCTTGCCGCCGGCGTACATGCAGGTCGCCAGTTCCCCAGCGAAAGAACGGTTTTCAATCCATTCCACTCGGTAACACAGGCCAATCCGATTTTTTTGCCCAGAAACATACGCCGCCCCGGCCCCATCGGAGAGCATCCACCGAAGAAAATCTGCATCAAAACCCAACACCGGTTTTTTTTTCAGATCGGCTCCGAGGTCCGCTGCTGGAGAAAAGAAACCTGCCTTCATAAAGGATGAGGCCAGTTCAGAGCCGGTCGCCACTGCATTAGCGACGGTTCCGGAAGCGACATTCATGCAGGCGTATTTCAGGGCAGTCATCCCGGCCACACAGATGCCCGCCGTGGTCACCACATCACAGGGCGGCAGCTGTAATTCCCCGGCAACCATTACCCCGTGTCCCGGCATGAGGAGATCAGGGCTCGAAGTGCCGCAGCACAGACATTCGATGGTGGCGAGAGTAAAATCAGCGGTCGGCCGCAGCAACCGTACCGCCTCGGCGGTGAGTTCAGCGTTGGTATGTGTCCCCTGGCCGGTTGCAGGATCAAGGGCGTAATGCCTGGTGTTGATCTTGTTGTTGGAGAGTATCCGCCGCTTGGTTCGCGACGGGATGTCACCTACCCGGCCCAGTATATCTTCTATGTGATCGTTGTCCACCGACGCATTGGGGAGAAACGAGGCAAGGTCGTTGATATAGATTTCCATGCTCAGCTCTTCTTTAGGTGTTGATGCAGATGCTTCATAAGGTCAGAATACAGTGTGTAGAACTCTTTCTTGGCGAGCCTCGTCGGTAGTACCGCGTTGGAAAAAGTATAATAATCAAGATCGGTAATTTCCAGTTCCCCTGCCAACTGTCGGTGCAGGGGAGTCCCCGGAATCGGAGTGAGGATAGACGGGATCGGCAAGGCGATGGGGGAACTGTCGATAAAGCGGCTGAGCCTCTCGAAATCGGCATGGTCGTAATCAGGAGAGATGATGAAATCGCCGATCACCCGTATACCAATTTCGGCCAGGATGTGCAGTGCCGCGATATTCTTGTCCAGGCTGCTGCGTTTGTTCATCCGCTCAAGACGGGCATCATCTATCTCTTCAAAGCCGATGACAACTGAAACCAGCCCCGCCTCATGCCACAGACGCATAAGCTCGGGATTGGCAACGACAGTATCGGCCCGGACATCGGCTACGATTTTTTTTTGTATCCCTAAATGCAGAATTTTTTTAGCCAGGAGTCGTGCAGTTACCGGGTCACCAAAGGTATTGGCGTCGACAAAGCGAACAAGGGGAATGTCCGATAACAGCCCGATGTCACGAATGATTGCCTCGACACTGTGGCTAAGATAACGTCCTCCGGTCATAGCCGGAATGGAACAGAAAGAGCAGCAATGGGTGCAGCCGAAAGCAGTGGCAACAAAACCTACCTTGCCGCCGACCCCGCTCATGACGTATGTATCACGATGGGCTTGCACCAGGTCGTAACGGGGAGGCTGACTGTCTACCAGATCCTCGAAACCATATTTTCGCCGAATCGGAACCAGTGGACCACCCGGCCGTACCCTGAGTACCCCGGGGATATCTGCGGGAAGAGTGCCCTCTGCAAGGGCTTCCAGCAGTAGCCGAAAGGACAGTTTACCCAAGCCGACAATCACGTAATCGATTGCAGCTCTGTGAAAATAGCCCGGATCGGAGGAAGCGTGATGGCCGCCGACCACGATGATCGGAGGCGTGTCATATGCCTCTTTGATCTTTTCAGCAAGTTTGATAACCGTGTTTGCCTCGCAGGTAACGGCGGTGAAGCCGACGATATCCGGTCGCGTCCCCTCAGACAGCAGCGCATCAAGGCCGGTCGGATCGGCTTTCAGATCGACAATCCGTACCGTATGGCCGGGCAGATTTCCGGCAAGAACCTCCAGGGCCAACGGCTCGCCCCGGAAGATCATCTTCAGCGAGGTAATGCCATACTCTTCCTCCGGAATGGAACGTCCACAATTGGGCGGATTGATGAGTACTATCTGCATAGGCAAGAAAACACTTTTTTGATAATTCTGTTTCAAGATTCAAACATGTTGATTGGTGTCGTTGATGACAATCCGACAGTGTTCGAGGAAAAAACGGTCAAAACCGCCACATCAAAGGTCGCAACAAAACATTCCCGGCACTGTTTTTCAAGAATATTATTCAGGACACTGCGGGAGGGGCAGGAAGGCTTTTCAGGCATGTCTTTTTTTGCCGACAGAAAACAGGTAAGCCGCCACCGTACAAGCAAGACCAAACATCAGAAGGGCTGAGGCTTCAGGAAGGATCGATCGCAGGTCACCACCACGAAGGAGAAGATCGTAAAACCCGCTCTGCCCCCAATAAAGGGGGGAAAGCAAGCAGACAGGCCGCATGAAATCAGGCAAGGCATAAATCGGCACCATGATACCGCCCAAGGCCGCTCCGATCACTATCGACACCGGACCGAAGACAGCAATCTGTTCGTAGGTCCGGCCAATCGTCCCAAGAAGGATACCGTAGCCGCAGGCAGCAGCGATAACGCTTATCATCATGATTGCAAACAGCAACGGCTGACTTCCCGGCTCAAAGGCGGCAAGGCCAAAGGCAGGCAGGACAAACATGCCGGCCATGACAATAACTACAAACTGGATCAGGCAGACAACCATATAGGCGATTATTTTTCCAGAAATAACGGTAAAATAGCTCACCGGAAGAACCTTCAACCGCATGAGGGTTCCCGACTCTCTTTCCTTGATAAAAGAACCTGCCAGCGGCACAACAATAAAGAAAATGCCGAAA
Source organism: Pseudomonadota bacterium (assembly GCA_018821785.1). Classification (GTDB taxonomy): domain Bacteria; phylum Desulfobacterota; class Desulfobulbia; order Desulfobulbales; family Desulfocapsaceae; genus Desulforhopalus_A. The sequence goes on along the minus strand of JAHJLI010000245.1, from coordinate 42,896 downwards.
ATCGCCCAGGCGGGAACATTCTGCTGCACGGCAGTGGGCTGTTTGATAAAGCCCATCGTTGTGCTGAAATGTTCCCGCACTGGAATAAGATGGGTGTCCTGGAACAGTTGCGGCAGCAAAACCTTGGCGCTCAAATCGGGAAAAGACACAGCCTGGCGCATTGCCGCCGGCAGGTCTGCACTGATCTTTTCAGGGAGTAGGACCAGACTTTTTTCGACCAACAGCCGAGTCTGCACCCCCATGACCACCTGATTAAGAGCCGACCGCACCGCCGCCCGAAAACTGCCGTGCACCGTTGGGTCAAACCATACAAGGATCTCCGGCACCGTAGGAACAGCAGATGCTTGACGATCTGGAAAGAGATTTTTGATGGCCGTCAACCGCGCCCCTTCGGTCGTCGCAGAACTGAGCCCTTGCGGCAGGATGACCGCAAATTGAAATTTGGAAGCAGCCACGAGGGCCTTGGCCTTATCCGTCGACAATTGCTCACCTTCTAAGGTTTCAATGAGACGGATGGTATCGATTCGATCGAAAAGGCTGCGAATTTCAGCTCCTACCGCACCCCGGTCAACATCGACAAAGAGGACATCAACGATGGTAGTCGTCACTTTATCCTGGATGAGGGTAATGACGATGACCAGAAAGGCCGGCATGACGAAAAGAAGCGCCAGCCCGGCACGATCACGAACCAGCAGGAGCAATTCCTTGACGATTGAAATACAGAGTTTCTTTCCGGTCATATTCCGTCAATCCCGAAGATGTTCGCCGGTCTTCTGGAGAAATATTTCGGCGAGGCTGCCGCATCCTTCGGCCTGGGCGATAAGGTTTTTGGGTGTATCTTCAGCAATGATTCGACCCTCATCTATTATCACCACCCGGCGACATAAAGACTGGACCTCCTCAAGGTAGTGGGAGGTATAGAGCATAGCCATCTGCTCACTGTTGAGGGCGGCCAGTTTTTCCAGGATCATATGGCGCGACTGAGCATCGATGCCCACCGTCGGCTCATCAAGAAACAAAAGCTCGGGATCATGAATGATACCGATAATCAGATTGATTCGTCGCTTCATTCCGCCGGAATAGGTGGCCACCTGGCGATCCCGCTTGTCGTAGAGACCGAACATCTCAAGATAATTTTTGGCCTTTTCCCTGAGCAACTTCCGATCAAGATCGTACATGCTGCCAAAATAATCTATATTTTCCAATCCAGTAAGGCGATCATAGAGAGCCAGATCCTGAGGTACAAAACCGATCTTGCTCCGTACACCGGCCGGATTACCTATGGCATTGATCCCGGCGATATGCAGAGATCCACGCTGCGGGCGAAGAAGTGTGGTAAAAACCGAAATTAAGGTTGTTTTCCCGGCTCCGTTTGGGCCGATCAACCCGCATAATTCGCCACGACACAGGGAAAAGGATATACCGTTTATTGCCGGGACATCACTGCCCAAATAGGAAAGGAAGAGATCCTTGCCGACAAGGAGCGGAACGTTATCAATCATGGCACCACCTCCTCACCGTTGCGATCGTTGCAGAAGCTCGAGGATATCCCCATAGATTGCCCGCTCGCTTTGCCCGCATTGCCGCAGGATACCGGCAAGTTCATTATAGGTATCGCCGTCTTTGGCCCTCCCTTTGCACATCCTCGCCCCTGAAACGGCAAAGAGGCGCCAGGTATCGCCGACCAGGGTCATTCTCTCAGACAACTGAAAGAGTTGTGGCAGCCCAAGAATCTCGGCCGCTTCCTGCAAAAATGCCGCATACATAAAGCGGAAGCCGCCTCCGCCGGTGCCGATCTCCTCCTGCATCCTGATGAGCTGCCCGAGATAGAGAAGGGCCTGTTCTTCACCCAATTTCTTCGGCCATTTCTCCAACCGGTCGGCAAGAAACTTTATACCTCGCACCCCCAAAAAAGGCAGCGGAGTGCGGAGCATCGTTCTGCATGCCTTGGTTAGACCCTGCAAAACGGCCCCCCCCATGTCCGGATTTTCCGGCACGGCTTCGAGGTAGTACATTGCCCCTTTCGGTGCCAGAGCCCCTCTGGCGAACCGGGCACGCTGCAGGTCATCTCTTTTGCAACGTACAACCTTCTCAAAGACCGGATCACTAATCAGGTATTCATCGCCGTCGCGGCCGATGACCACCAGATTGTGCATGTTGAAATGAAAACGAAAGGCCGGCGGGAAGTAGGGCAACCAGAAAGCGCCAGTCTGACAGCCGACGGGAATACCCTGCAGAAGTTTGGCGTCAAGTTCGTCCATGGCTTCTGACTCAGAGCGGAATTTGCGTCGCCGTACCGTAACGCCAAGGCGTTTATTGACCTTGCTGAAGATGCTTCCTACGGCACCGCGAAAGGTGGTGAGAGGCAGGTTATTGATCTTGATAAAAGGGAGATAGCCGAAGAACAACCCCTCTCCGATGCCGAAAGCAAGCGCCTCAGAACATTCAATGTTGTGAAAACGGAGAAGGTTGGCGGTCACCCCGCTTTCGCAGTGTGCCGACTGGCTGTGAGGAAAAGCAATATAAGAGTCCATTAGCGCCGGCGAATACATTCGGGAGAAAAGATTTCTGGGATGGTTTTCAGTTCTGCCGGTGAAACCCCGAAAATTGTAGCGTATCTTTGCAGGATCCGCTCGGACAATCGTCGAAAAATCTCCGGCCTGCGATGCCTTTTCACCCGCCACTTAGCCATATCGACATAGCATGCCAGGAGAGCGATATCCATCTGATTTTTCGCCTGGTAATAGGCGATTGGACTGAGCTTGCCGCTTTGCACCAGTCGATGCATTTGCCTTGTTTCTTCGACAATGACCGCCCATGCCTGGTCATTCACTACATTTTTTGCTTCCCAGCCAAGACTGGGTGACAAGGTGTAACGGCCATTATCGCCGACGGCATAGCAAACCTCATGACCGTGGTCGCCGATCATGCCTTTATCCTGTGGAACTTCCTCGATTTTCATTGATGATTTTCAACCATGTCTGGTAAACAGGGCAGGACCCTTCACTAGGTTTGTTCTCAGTGAAGGCTATCAAACAAGATAGCTGATGGAGTGTCAATTTCTATTTCTGCATTGCGGCAGAAGAGGACAGGCTGTTGGAAGAAAAAAGAAGGGGATACAGCCATCCGTGACCGTCATACGCCAACGTCGGCGAAATTCGGATTTCAAGGATGTAATACGATTTGGTAGTAGGAGCGGGTAAAGCTCAAGCATAAAAGTCAATCCGACCCTGTTTCGAACTCTTGGGGCCTTCAGGGGCCTTTGGTTCTTCCACTTGCCTTTTCTGCTCCCCTTCCTCAGTTTTTGCCAGGGTTCTCGCCAAAATATCCTGACCTACCGCGGACTTGTTGAGACTCGAAGCGCTTGCCGCAAAATTACTGGTATTAATTTCCATTGCATCTCCTCATAATGTTTTAGCCTCTTAGAAAAGTTTTTGCGGATTTGTCACAAGGAATTTTTCGTAAAGAGACTGACCCCGATTATCCAGGGAAGGTATGAAACACTTTTAGTGTTGCAATTTTTGTTCCTCACTGCAAACAATTAACGATTCCCCTGCCGACCTAGGCAGCTGATGTCGCTCTGCATCTGCTCAATAACCTTTATCGGGTCGATGGCCCTGGTGATGGGGCGCCCGACCACCACATGGTCGGCACCTCCCGCTATGGCCCTGCCGGCGGTGACGATGCGCTGCTGATCATCGCCCTGATCGCAGGTATTTGCCCCCGGTCGGATGCCTGGGGTGACGATCAACAGTTTTTCACCGAGGTCTCTGCGCAATTTCTCCGCCTCAAGCCCCGACGAAACCACCCCGTCACAACCCAGTTCCAGTGCCCTTTTGGCCCGAAAATAAACGAGATCAGCAACTGTCCCGGTCATGCCCATGGCCCGCATGTCCTCTTCACCAAAGCTGGTGAGAACAGTTACCGCGAGGAGTTGCAGGTCACCTCGGGCGGATACGGCCGCCCTGATGATCGGATCGTTACCGTGGATGGTGGCAAAGGTCACTCCCCGACTATTGACCTGTTCCACCGCCTGCTTGACGGTTTCGGGAATGTCAAAAAACTTCAGGTCGAGCATGACTTTGTGGCCGCGATCGATCAGCCAGTCGACCGTCTCAAACCAGCTCGCCATAAAGAGCTGCAGGCCGACTTTATAAAAACTTACGTGCGATTCACATTTTTTAACCAGGGCCTTGGCTTGCTCCGGTGTGTCTACATCGAGAGCGACAATGATCCTCTCACTGAGGGCTATTGAAGTAGTGTTCATATTTTATCCTTAATTATCTCGCAGAGTTCGAATCAATGCTTTTAAATCGATAGGGATCATTCCGGAAAACATTATTACCTGTTTCCGGCTTCTTTAGCAAGTTCTGCTAAGATCAGTCGACATTGCTGCGGCACCGTATCAGGCCCGTTTATCCCCTGCAACAAGGCTAGAGTTCTCACTATTTTATCGTCTGCCTCCACTGCTGGAAGGCTAGCCTTCAAGGCCTGAAGTCTGAGCCCCCGGGCAGACAGATCCGCCCAGAACGATGCTTCAACCTGGCCGGACAAACAAGCGGTACGCAACTGCTCCAGCCAGTCGCCGGCATCCTCCATCGGCGAAGCGGCAACCGGAGCCGATTCATTTTCAGCCAGAGGCCGTGTCATATCTCTTTCCGCATCCTTGGCGACCTTGCTTTCCGCTTGCCGAGAGACAACGGCGGCACTTTTGGGCCTCATCTCCTTCCGCTTCTCAACACTTCGCTGAGGCACCTGCCACATTTCAAGCTGGCCCTTGGCGGCACCACTGCCAACAGCCATCGGTGCGGTAGTTGGGGCAGCAGGCAAGGCCGCCGGAACTTGCTCTATCATCCTTGCCGGCACATTTTTTTCCTCCTTTGCTGCAGATGGTTTTGGCGGTTGATTGGCAGTATTTTTTTCCTGAATGAGCATTATTTGTGGAGCTACCACTTGCTCCACAGTCGCATCTTCCATCTTGACGACATTCAAATACACAGCAATACTTGCGGCTGCGGCGAGAGCGGTGCCAATATAGCGAATTTTTTTCAACCTGCGGAGCTGATACATCCGGCCCTGTGGGACTTCCTGCCGCATGCTTTTTTTCAGGAACAACCATTGATCATAGCATCTGTTGCAACTGCTGAGATGCACCCAAAACTCTGCCAATTCAGCCCCTCGGCACTGCCCATCGACTAGTCCGGCCATCTCTTCATCGCTAAGACAGGGACCATGCACCTTTTCCTTCTCAGCTGCGAGCGTTAAAAGTACTGTTGCCTTTTCCATCTTTTTATCGCGGCCGTTATTGAGATCAGTAATCATGGGTATCTGTCTGTAAAGATTATGACAGGAGAACAGCGCATTGCCTTTTGAACATATGGACGGACACCGGAACTGTTTTTGTTCTCCGCCTAGGTGCTTTTTAGGGGATGTTAAAAAAATTGCTTTACTACCATTTCCTCCATTTCTTTACGGCTCCTTATGCCGTTCCGGGCATTGCAACGGCTTATTCACTCAGTAGAGGTCGGAGCGCTTCGGCCAAGCCGCATCGCCTGAATTCCGCCTGCAACCGCTTAAGAAGGCGATGCATTCTCCCATGTGCCTGGAAACGGGTTATACCGAGCATCTCACCGGCCTCGGTAACACCAAGTCCATCTTGATAACAAAGTTTGAGGAGGAGTTTTTCCTCGGGTGAAAGGCTCATCTTCACTTCTTGATATTTTTTCAGCAGGTCCTCGCCGACAACACCTTGTTCTTGTCCCAAGACAAGCTGGAAAACCGCCCGAAACAGTTCTTCTTGCTCCCGGGTCTCAAAGGTGTCGACAGGCCCTCTTCTATCGCCGTCACCCTCAAGCGCCGCCTCTTCTTCGTAGGCCACCTCCATCCCCTGCGCCATGCCGCAGCCGGGAATTCTTGCCAGCAGCTCATAAGCAGCCGTCTCGATAACTGTTGCTTCAACTGTGACTTGTTGCTGATGGACAACTTCGACCGCATCGTTTACCGGCAGTCGTTCAAGGCATAGAGCCTGAAAAAGTTTTTGCCAAATTCCGCCGAAGGTCCGGACCCAAAGCGGCGGACGAACCCGGCCGTAGCGTTTTCTGGCAAAATCCTCAAAAATCCTGGCGCTTATAGCCATGATAAAGGAAGGAAAAGAGGCCTGGCCGGAGAAGGTGCGGACTCTTTGCCAGTTGTCGGCTTCCAGGCCTTCGATAACCGCCAGGGCTGCTTCTTCGGCAAAAGAGCCACGGCCGAACCTGCGCACTGCCAAGGCGTTTATCCTGTCCCAATGCGACAGCGTTCTTTCTTTCCAGTCCACGACCATTTTTCCCCATTGCCAGAAATGATTAGTACCTTAGAGTGATTCATTGCCATACTCCAGAAAAATTTGTGTTGAGCCGACACAATTTTCCGGAGTGTCCGTCAATAGGGGTGTTAGTGGCGCACAATAAGTACAACCATAGAGAGTGTATAAAGGAGACCCTATGAAAGTAGAAAAGTGTCAACATGCTCGGATTCTCTTCCTTGCCACCCTGATTTTTCTTGCCGGCTGCAGCGGTTCTCCGTTATCCGACAGGGAAAATGACAAGGGCCGGTCAGCCCCGAACATTGCCGGAACCACGACGCCTGCAGAACAGGTGAAGAGCGTTGAAAGAAAAGGCAAACCGGAACTGCCTGTGGGCGTTGTCCCGCCCCCGACTGGAGTCTCTGCTCCTCCGCCGACAATGCAAAACATCCGGGCGCAGGTCAAGGCCCAAACCGCCCCGGCGACTCTATGGGCACAAGGCGCAGGACTTCCGGCACCAATGCCGATGAAGGAAATGGTCAGCGACAGTGCAGTACAAAGAGTCAGCGCTCCACCTTTTGATCGCGAATCCTATAACGCCCAGAGCGAAAACCCGCTTGTTGCAACCATCAACGACCCGCTTTCCACCTTTTCTATTGATGTCGATACCGCTTCGTACAGCAATGTCCGGCGTTTACTGACCGAAGGCAGGCTCCCTCCTCCGGGTGCAGTGAGGATAGAGGAAATGATTAATTATTTTTCATATTCCTACCCGGAGCCAAAGAATGGACCGATCGCCATTACCACGGAACTTGGACCCTGCCCATGGCGGCCTGAAAACAAACTGATCCGAATCGGTCTCAAGGCCAAAGATCTCGACCCGCAGAAAATCCCGCCCTCGAATCTGGTCTTTCTCGTCGATGTCTCGGGGTCGATGAATCAAGCCAACAAATTACCCCTGCTGCAGCAGTCGATGGCCATGCTCGTTGATCAGATGACCGCTCGCGACCGGATCGCCATCGTCGCCTATGCCGGATCCGACCGAGTTGTCCTGCCGCCGACCGGCGGCGATAAAATCACCGAAATTAAGGCGGCTGTTGCGACGCTGACCTCCGGCGGTTCGACTCATGCTTCAAGCGGCATTAAAACCGCCTACAACCTGGCCCGGCAATCTTTCATGCCGGGGGCCAACAACCGAATCATTCTCGCCTCGGACGGCGATTTCAATGTCGGAGTCACCAGCCGCGACGAACTCGAACGACTGATAACGAAAGAGCGTGAATCCGGGATATTTTTAACAGTTCTCGGCTTCGGCATGGGCAATTACCACGACGACACCATGGAAATACTCGCCGACAAGGGCAACGGCAATTACAGTTATATCGATTCCCTCCTCGAAGCCCGGAAAGTATTGGAAAAGGAGAGAACAAGCACCTTGTTTACCCTGGCCAAAGACGTCAAATTACAGGTTGAATTCAATCCTGCTCAGGTCGGTGCGTACCGCTTGATTGGTTACGAAAACCGCACTCTCGCCGACGAAGATTTCCACAATGACCGCAAGGACGCCGGAGAAATCGGTGTCGGGCATACGGTTACCGCCCTCTACGAACTCTACCCGGTCGGCTCCCCGGCAATTCCCAAGGTCGACAGTCTGAAATACCAATCTGTCACCCCGGCGCCAGGCACCACCGCAGAGCTTTTGACCGTAAAACTGCGTTATAAGCCGCTTGAGGCGCAGGATTCCGTCCTTATCAGTCAACCAGTCGTCACCGACAACCGCGCCCTGGCCGGCACCAGTGACGATTTCCGCTTTGCCGCCTCGGTCGCCGGATTCGGCATGCTCCTTCGTCATCCCGAACCTCCGCCGGCACTCACCTATCCATTGCTTTTTGATCTGACGAAAAACAGCCGAGGAAAAGATGCCGAAGGATATCGTGCCGAATTCCTACGGCTCCTCGAAACGGCGGAGATGTTGAGTAAATATTCGAAAAAATGATGCAACAACAGCTGTACATCATTTTCAAGCGGGCTTTAGATTTTTTTATAAAAGAAAATCCTTTTGTTCGTGTCTCTTTACAATAGTATTTATGCATACTATAATGAAATTATGATAACGAATTTTGTTCGCTGTCTGTTTTGTTAACAATTTTCAACGCTTGTGGCGCGGAGTTCAACAAGGATCACAATGCAAGGAGATGCCTATGACTGTAAAAATTTTCATCAAAAGAAAAGTTTCACAAGCAAATGTCCTCGACCTCTCGGTTCTCTTGAAAAAACTTCGCAGCCTTACCCTCAGTCAGGCTGGGTATATCTATGGGGAAACTCTGAAAAGGGTGGACCAGCATGATGAATGCATGGTCATAAGCACATGGCGGTCACTAGATGACTGGAATGCCTGGGTCAACAACAGCGAGCGTATTGCCATTCAAGGTGAAATAGATACTCTCCTCGGTGAAAAAACCGAATATTCAGTTTACGAAGTATAGATTCCTTCACTGCGTCCTGTACCATACGGTGCCGTATGGTGCAGGACGACATTGGTTTTTTTTCACTCCGCTGTTTTCTCCTAGAAGTTACCTCCATCGCACCAAAGAGAAAAGGAGTTCTGTTTTTTTGCTCATGCTCCTCTAAGACCTGGCATTGAAAGGTAAAGTCGTCGAGCATATATAGTCAATAACCAGTTTTTTTGGTACCTTGGCAATTCTGCTCTGTTTTGTTATAGAACTTCATGAAGGTATTTATCCCGAATACCAGGGCAGCAAACGTTTTTTTGGCAGAATATGAAAAAACGGCGGATTCCCGCCAAGAAATTCCATTGCAACCTTCCGCTTATATCTGACAACATATCGTTATTAAATAATAATTGTTGTTTTGTGCGGCTTTACAGAAGAGTGTGCCCATTCCCACCCATTTTTTTTAAAAAATGCAGGTGTCGGATTACTGAAACCTTATAAATGCAACTGATCAAACAATCTTGCCGGCATTGGTCCTCTATTTGCATTAGCATCTTTAATTCATTGCACCGAAAAACATGAAAATAACCTGTTTTAATAGACCATAGGTCAATATTTTATCCGATAACCACCGAGTCACCCCATACAGAGTGAACAAAATCAAAGATTTTTCCAAGAGGCTCTCTTAATCAATAAGATTGGCTTTTTTCATTTACCTTACTGTTTTGAACGGAAACCTCTCTTGGTGTAGAATGTTGGGGGCCGTCGTTTTTCAGCATACCAATTGTTTATAGTAGCGCAAGAAGCAGGAAAGCTTTTTTCCTGCTTCTTGCGCTACTATTGCTTGAGATTCAACATTTACGGAGAGAGGGTGCAATGCTTTTTGAAGGTGTTAAGCTTATGATCGTAGGCATGACAACCGTCATGCTTTTTCTTGTTCTTATGATTTGCTTCATCAATTTAGTCGCCTACCTGACCCGGGGTTCTGCAGCCCGGGAAGTGGAAGTAATTCGCAAGGAAAGGGATATTCAGGTGCAAAACCGCAAGAAGGCACAACAGACCATAACCAGTAGCAGTGCCGATGAAGATATTGCAGTCATCGCCGCCGCTGTTGCCGCCTTCGAAGGCGAACGTATGGCTCGAGCATAGCCCACTTTCCCTCAAGTCAATTTTTTCTCTCAGTCAGAATAGTAACTATCAGATATTCAATCACAAGGAGAACACCGGTGAGCAAAAAAGTTATTCAGTTCATGGACACGTCTTTTCGCGACGGCTTTCAATCCGTTTTTGGCGCCAGGGTATTAACAGATGACTTTATGCCCGCAGTCAAGGCTACCGTCGATGCGGGTATTACCAACATAGAGGCCGGTGGCGGAGCCCGATTCCAAAGCCTTTTTTTCTACTGTGGCGAATCCGCCTTTGACATGATGGACCGTTTCCGTACGGAAGTCGGCCCGAACGTCGCCCTGCAGACCCTTGCCCGTGGCATCAACGTCGTTGCCTTAAGCCAGTGCCCAAGGGATATCATCGACCTGCACGCCAAGATGTTCAAAAAGCACGGAATGACCACCATTCGTAACTTCGATGCCTTGAACGATGTTCGCAATCTCGAATATTCCGGTGAGCGTATTGCCCACCATGGCCTCAACCATCAAGTTGTCGTTTCCATGATGGAGTTGCCCCCCGGCTGCAGCGGGGCCCACACCCCAGAGTTCTATATGGACCGGCTGAAGCAGATCCTCGATGCGGGTATCCCCTTTCATTCCATCTGTTTCAAAGATGCCTCCGGAACCTCCAACCCGAGAAAGGTCTATGACACCCTGAAGGCCGCGCGTAAGATTGTTTCCGCCGACACCATCCTCTGGTTCCACACCCACGATACCGCAGGCCTTGGCATCTCCCAGAACATGGCGGCGGTTGAAGGGGGTGCCGACGGCATCGATCTGGCCAAGTCGCCAGTCAGCGGCGGTACCTGCCAACCGGACATCCTGTCGATGATGCATGCAATGAAGGGCACCGAATATTCCCTCGATCTCGATTATGAAAAAATCATCCTCGCCGTCGATGCTTTTGAGGCAGCGATGAAGGACTATTTCTTCCCGCCCGAGGCCAAGATGGTATCGCCGATGGTCACCCTCTCGCCCATGCCCGGCGGCGCTCTTACCGCCAATACCATGATGATGCGCGACACCGGCACCCTGCATCACTTCCCTGCTGTCATCAAGGAGATGTCCGAAGTGGTAGCACGCGGCGGCTTCGGCACTTCGGTCACTCCGGTTTCCCAGTTCTACTTCCAGCAGGCCTACCTCAATGTCACCCAAGGCAAATGGAAGAAGATCAACCCGCAATACGGCAACATGGTCCTCGGTTACTTCGGTCGCACCCCGGTGCCGCCGGATCCTGAAATTGTAAAGATTGCCTCCGAGCAGCTCGGCAAACCGGTGTTCACCGATAACCCGCTTGATATCCTCGAACCGGGTATCCCGAAGGCCACCAAGATCCTGCAGGACAACAAGCTTCCGGTAAGCGACGAGAATATCTTCATCATCGCCAGCTGTGAACAAAAAGGCCTCGACTTCCTCCTCGGCAAGGCCGTCACCAATATTCGCAAGATAACCGATAAACCTGTCGAGGTTAAAAAACCGGCCGACAGAAAGGCGGCCACAGTTGCTGCTCCGGCTTCCATGGGGCCCCGCAATTACACCATTACCGTCAACAACCGTCCCTATAGTGTAACTGTTGCAGAAGGTGGCACCATCCAAGCCGCTCCGGTGACCGCACAACCGGTCGCTGCACCTGAGGCCGATGTTGAAGGGACACTCGTCGAAGCCCCGACCCCCGGAAACATACTGAAGGTCTTGGTCGACGTAGGCAGTATCGTTGCCAAGGATCAACCTCTGGTGGTCATGGAGGCGATGAAAATGGAGTCAGAAGTAAAATCCCCTGTCGCCGGCAAGATTCTCGAAATCCACATTTCCGCCGGGGATACGGTTCAGGCCTCTGACCTGCTCTTTACTATCGGCTGACAGGATGTACTCACTCAGGTTCCCGGGTCCTCTCCGGGAACCTGTTCTTCTTCGTTTTTACCGGGAAAGTATTATGAAAATCAGATTTTTCATGCTTGTTCTGCTGAGCTGGGTCTGCACCTGGACATCGACTGCGCTCGCCGCGGATGGATCCCTAGAGATAATCTCTCCGGCGGATGCCAAAATTGTCCGGGTTCTGGCGCAGCAGAACGGTTTTGTTTACAGCGGTGACGAAATTGCCACCCTGAAAAAAGAAGATGGTACTGTAATCGTCCTCAGGGCAGGTGCAGCGGGGAAAATAACCAGTCTTAAAGCGCTAGCCTATCAGAAGGCCCATAAGGACGAAGCTCTAGGGACCATGACTGTCACCCAGATTGTTGCCGACCAAGCGACCGTGGTCGCCGGAAAAAAACTCCCGAATATCTCGGAGCTTCTCGTCGATCTTTTAAAAACAACAGGGATCTACGGCATTTATGAAGCCCAGACAACACAGGATTGGACTGTCGGTTATGGCCGTGTGCTGATGATCTCGATCGGTCTCCTCCTTCTCTATCTAGGCATTTCCAAAGGTTTTGAACCACTCTTGCTGGTGCCGATCGGCTATGGCGCTATCCTTTCCAACATCCCTCTGGCCGGAATCGCTGAACCAGGGGGTATACTGTATTACATTTATGAGATCGGCATCAGCACCGGGGTCTTCCCGCTCCTCATCTTCATGGGGGTTGGGGCTCTCACCGACTTCGGACCGATGCTCGCCAATCCGATCACAATTCTTCTCGGTGGGGCGGCCCAGTTGGGAATTTTCGCTACCCTCCTGGGGGCCCTGTGGCTTTCAGACCTTGTGCCAGGCATCAACTTCTCCCTGCGCGATGCCGCCTCCATCGGTATTATCGGCGGTGCTGACGGACCAACGGCAATCTTTCTAGCCAGCCGACTCTCGCCTCGCCTGCTGGGATCAATCGCCATTGCCGCCTATTCGTACATGGCCCTGGTGCCTCTTATCCAGCCACCGATCATGAAATGGCTGACTACCAAGGAAGAACGACAGATCAGGATGGTGCAACTTCGCCATGTATCGAAATTGGAAAAAATCATCCTGCCCCTGCTTGTTCTCAGCATCTGCATGACCCTGTTGCCCTCTGCGGCACCATTGATTGGTATGTTCATGCTCGGCAACTTGGCCAAGGAGTGTGGCGTGGTCGACAGACTTTCCGATACCATCAAGAACTCCTTGATGTATACGGTTATCATTTTCCTCGGTCTTGGCGTCGGCAGTAAACTTTCCGCCGACAAATTCCTTAATCTCGAAACTCTCGGCATCCTGGCGCTGGGCATGATTGCCTTTAGTATCGGCACCGCCGGCGGGGTATTGATGGCTAAACTGATGAACAAACTTTCGAAAAATCCGATCAACCCGTTGATCGGTGCGGCCGGAGTTTCCGCGGTGCCGATGGCCGCCAGGGTGGTGAACAAGGTCGGCCTTCAAGCCAACCCACAGAATCACCTGCTGATGCATGCCATGGGACCAAACGTTGCCGGGGTTATCGGTTCGGCCGTAGCCGCGGGTGTCCTGCTGGCGCTCTTGTAATCTTCCATCTTCTGAAACACCAAAAGGGGAAAGCCGCCGAGCGGCTTTCCCCTTTTGGTTTCTCGCCACCCGTTGTCCGATTAGCCAACAGTCTTTTCGACGATTTCCTTGTCAAAATAGTTGACCGACATGCCCGCATCAACGACAATTGTCTGGCAGTTTATCCCCGATGCCCTGGCCGACAGCAGGAAGACGGCGGTATCGGCGGCCTCCCTGGTGGTGAGGGCTTGTTTCCTGAGAATCGCCTTCTCGGCAAAGAGATAGCTGTCAACATAGCCGGGAATGCCGGCAGACGCGGATGTTTTCAGGAGCCCTGGGGCCACGGCGTTAAAGCGGACCTGTGAGAACTCGGAAAAACTCTTGGCAAGAAAGCAAAGTGATGAATCGAGTGCCGCCTTGATCGGGGCCATATAGCCGTAGTTTTCCGCCGCCATCCGTGTCGTTGAGATGGTGATGGTCACCACCGAACCATCAAAGGCCAGAAGCTCCTTAAAATGGTTGGCGATACTGATCAGCGAAAAGCAGGAAATATTCACCGCCTGGAGAAAATCGTCCTTCCGGGTTTTATGAAACGGCTGCATTCCTTCGGAATAGTTAGCAAAGGCAATGGAATGGACGATTCCGTCGATCTTTCCACCCCGTTCGCCTCCGAGATAATCGGCGATGCTATCACGGACCCGGATAATATTTGCCTCATCTTCAACATCGCAGATAAAGGCCGGTGACTCGGGAAAGAGCTTGCGGACGTTCTTCACTCTCTCTTCCGAGCGTACCACATGGATAACCTCCGCCCCCTCGTCCACCAGGCACTTGCCGATGGCACAGGCAACCGATTTTTTATTGGCCAGGCCGAAAACCACAAATTTTTTCTTGTTGATATCGAGAAAGCTCATATTTTTTGGGAGTTGATTGAGAGAAACAGCATATCGATTCATGGCGCAGCAGGAGGGTCTTCCCGAATGTCCACCTGGGGAAAACCAACACTTCCGGGTAGTATTTCCCTTTTCTTTACGGTATATGGACTCTATAATCGACAACAGTCATACTTTCACGATAATCTGAACAAATAGCTTAGTAACTATGCAAAAATATATAATCGGCATCGACACCGGCGGCACCTACACCGATGCGGTCCTCCTTGATACCCTGTCTGGCAATATTATCGCAAAAGCCAAGGTGCCGACCACCCACTTTGACCTTGCCATGGGAACCGGGCAGGCCCTGACCAAACTTCTTGCAGAAGGCGGCACCGCAGCCGAAGATATCCGCTCCGTATGCATCTCGTCAACCCTCGCCACCAACAGCGTCGTGGAAAACAAGGGGGCAAGGGTGGCGGTCATCGTTATTGGCTATGTCCGCCATTTCAAACTGCCGGTCAAGGCGGTGGTTTTCGTCAAGGGCGGTCACACCATCGACGGCAAGGAAGAAGAACCCCTCGATGTCGAGTATCTGGTGAACCTGGTTGACGGCTTGAAAAACGAGGTCGATGCCTACGCCGTCTGCTCGGCGATGTCGATGAAAAACCCAATCCACGAACTGGTGACCGAGAAGGCAATTGGTATGCTCGACCCCAAGCCGGTGTTCTGCTCGCATCGTATCAGTAAGCTTGCCGGCATGCACGAGCGTGCCGCCACCGCTGGCCTGCATGCTAAACTGATGCCGATCATGGAGGATTTTATTGAAGGGGTGGAAAAGGCCATGGCCAGGCTCAACCTTCAGTGTCCGGCCCTCGTCATCGGCGGCAATGGCATCACCCTTGACGCCCAGATGGCGATCGCCGAGGCGGGTATGACCGTCGCCAGCGGTCCGGCCTGCACCGCCCATTTTGGTGCCGCCCAGACCAAGGAGAATTCCCTGGTCATTGATGTCGGTGGCACCACCACCGATATTGCCATGGTTGAAGACGGCCGGCCCCTTCTGGCCACCGAAGGCTGCCGGATCGGCCAATGGCAGACTCATGTCGAGGCAGTCGATATGCATACTGCGGGAATCGGCGGTGACAGCCACGTCCATGTCGGGGAAAGGGGCGAGCTGAGCATTGGGCCAGGCCGGGTCACCCCGCTTGCCATGACTGGTGACCAGCACTTTCCGCCAGTTGACTGGTTGGGAGTTGGCAGCAAATCGCGGCTTATTGTCCTTCACCCCGAGGCGATGCACCTTGTCCCTGACAGTGAGTTGACTAACGTCCTTCGAGAAAGTGGCCGGGCTACCCCGGCGACAATCAGGCAGCGCACCGGACTTGGTGGCATTCCCCTAGATATCCAGCTAGAGCACCTGACAAGAAAACAGCTGATCTTTGAATGCGGTTTCACCCCGACCGACGCCCTTCATGTCCTCGGCAAAATTGACCTCGGCAACAGGGTGGCGGCTCTTGCCGGCGCGGATATTCTCGGCCAAGCCCTCGGCCTGAGTGGCGCCGATTTTGCGAGACTGGTCCTTGAACGCACCGAAGAGTTGATCGAAAACATGATCATTGACTATATCATCCAGCGCTCCTGGCAAAACTCGCTTACCGGTTTCATTAACAGTCGTAAGAACCATCCGGTCCTGGGAGTCGAGTTTTCCATCAAAATCCCCCTTATCGGCATTGGTGCCGCCGCCCGCTTCCTTCTTCCCGGAGTTGCCGAACGGCTTCGCACCACAGTCAGCTTTCCTGAGAACTGCGAGGTCGGCAATGCCATCGGCGCTGCAATGATTGGTCTTGCGGTGACATCGTAAAATGAAAATCCTCAGCGTAGCCGATGCCGTTATAAAAGACCTGCTCGAATCTGTCGGCGGTGGTCCGGCCATCAGCGGCGTTGAGTTGATAATCTCCTGCGGCGACCTGCCCCCGGAATATTTGACGGCTCTGCGCAACCGCTACGATGTGCCGCTGCTCTATGTTCTCGGCAATCATGACATCCGATATGGAACATCGCCCCCGGCGAGATGCACCCATATCGACAGACGGATACTCCCTGTTGGTAAAAGAAAGATCATCGGTTTCTCCGGCTCCCGGTGGTACAATGGTAATATTAACCAGTACACGGAAAAACAGATGGCAGGCTTTATTAAACGATTGCGTTTTGCTCTCTGGCGCGGACGAGGTGTTGATCTGGTCGTCACCCACGCGCCCCCGCGATTTATTCATGATGCCGAAGACCTGTGCCATCGCGGCTTTCGGGTTTTCAACCAGTTCATTGACAAATACCAGCCTTGTCACTTCCTGCATGGTCATATCCATGCACACTTCGCAAGCGATGAGGAACGAATAACCACAGTAAATTCAACCTTGGTCGTTAATTGCTATGGCTATCATGTTCTCGAAATATAACCCCTTTTCAGCGCTCAAAAGGATTATCACCGGCCAGGATAAAGTCGAAGAAACCGGCTGCGATAATCCCACCAGCTTCAACACCCGGCAGGAGCAGGAAGAGGCCTACGAAGCAATCGAACGTGGTACCTTGATGGTGCCACTTGAAAAGATTGTCGGCAGTGTGGGCAGATACCATGACTTCGACAACCAGTTCAGAACCCATTCCCATGTAGTCGATGAACGGTTAAAGGGTATTATGACCGCCATGAAGGAGGGCAAGAACCTGCCTCCGATCTCTCTGTACCAGATCAAAGACGACTATTTTATCCTCGACGGCCATCACCGTTTCCGGGCAGCGCGAGACCTAGAACGTTCGCATATCCGCTCGCGCATCGTCGAACTGCTGCCTTCGAAGAATACCCTGGAAAATAAGCTCTATATCGAAAAAATCGGCTTCCGTGACAAGGGCGGTCTGACCGACAGCATTGAACTCACCGAACTCGGCCAGATTGAACACCTGGAATGGCAGGTAGAACAGCACCGCCGTCACCTGAGTCGGGAGAAGGACGAAGAGGTCAGTTTCAAGGCGGCGGCGGCTGACTGGTACCGCACCATCTATCGGCCGCTGAGGACGATCATTGCCAACAGCCGCCTGGTCAAATCCTTCCCCGGTCGGACGGTCGACGATCTTTACCTGTATATTTCCGTGCATCAATGGGAACAAGGCCAAAAACGCAAATACGGCATCGGTGTCGACAAACTCATCCCTAAAGATATGGAGGCCTTCCGAAAGAAAATGGCTGAGCATACAGAACAGGAATACCCGGAGATGAAGAGGGAAATTTCGGTGTTCATCCTCCTGAACGTCGATGGTAAAAATGAACAGCAGATTTTCGATAAACTCCTGGCCCTGAAAGAGGTCACAGAGGTGCATACGGTGCATGGGTCGATCGACATGATCGCCAAGGTCACTCTGATGCGCGATCTGCTCTCCTCCGATGCCGAACTGCTATCACAGTTCATCCTGTCGACGATCAGACAATGGAAGGGTGTCCTCTCGACTCAGACCCTGATTCCTGGGATGTCGAGGGTCAAGGATAAGGACCGCTGCCTGCTGTGAGGCCATTCTGATTTCTGGATGGCACAAATGGCACGAATAGTAGCTCTAATCATCTCTCATCATATCACCCAGCGCGGCAATCGCCGCCAGGAAACCTTCTTCAAAGATGAAGAGTTTTTTTGCAGGAAATTGAAGAATATTTGCAAGGAATCCGAAAACATGAGCGCACTGGCAGAATCATTACGCGCCAAAACCCCGGAATAAAAGGCTGCAACAGTTGATGACCACAAGATATCTGACCAGCATATCTCCCGGACTCAACGCGATTTTCGGCGGATTCTCATGGGGAAACCCGCAACACTTGGTTTTGCGCTGGATGAAAAATAAAAAGAAATGAAACTTGGCGCATACTATTATCCTGGCTGGCATGCCTGCCCGATCAGAGACGCAGCCTTTCCCAAAGGTTGGAGTGAATGGGATCTGCTGGAAAAAGCAGCTCCACGGTTTCGCGAACATCATCAACCTCTGCAACCTCTCTGGAATCGTGAAGATGAGGCAAATCCTGCGGTATTTGCAAAAAAAATCGCGACTGCCCAGGAATACGGCATCGATTTTTTCACCTTTGCCTTTTATTGGTCAAGGGGCAAACAGTTGCTGCAGGGAGCATTGGATCATGGATTTCTGCCGGCAGTGCAGCAATTACCGTTTCGCTTTGCTTTAATGTGGGCCAACCGCATGCCGCGCCGGGTACTGCCGGTGAAGGACCCCCATGCGGCACTGATTAACCCCCAACGTCTGGTGTATACCGATCCTGTCGATTTCATGGCATTCGTAAAGCATGTCGGCAGACAGTATTTCTCTCACCCCAGTTACCTGCGGCTTGACGATGCCGCCTATCTCTCCATTTTCGATACCACCTTTTTCCTGCGACAAATGGGGGTAGACCATGCCCGCTCTGCGATTACAGAGGCCAGAGCCTGGTTGAAAAGAGAAGGGCTCGGTCGGTTGCATCTCGCTGCCATCGATCCCCTTGCCCGGGACTGGCGATTGCTTCAGTCGCTCGGCTTCAATAGTATCACTCATTATGTCTTTCTGCCGGAATGGAAAGGCCAGTGGTTGCAGGATTATGCAACGGCAGCAGCCCTCAGGGCTCGGCAATGGCAGATGTACTCCCAGGAAAGCGGACTCCCCTACTGCCCTTCTGTTTCACCCGGTTGGGATGCCACACCGAGGTCGTCGGAATTCGGCCGGGAGAAACCGCGGCAGTATCCTTGGTGGCCGATTATAACCGGAACCACGCCTCAGCTCTTCCAACTGGCCCTCAGGCGGGCATTGGAATATGCTCGCAGCAACTCCTCACCCTGCTGTCATATCGCCTCGTGGAATGAATGGACGGAAGGACATTATCTCGAACCCGACGGCAAATTTGGTTACGGCTGGCTGGAAGCAGTCAAGGAGGCTCGCAGTGGACTGTAAGTGGACCTTTCTCAGTGCTGATGTGGAGCTGACCAACCTTTGTTCCGAAAATTGCGCAATGTGTCCACGTGATCATCTCCAGCGCCCGCAGGGAATCATGTCCCAGAATGTCTTTTCCAAGGTGCTTGAAGTACTGGTGGGGTTCGACAGTCGGATCACCTTTTCCGGCTTTGGCAATCCGACCCTCCATCCTTTATGGCACAGCTGTGTTAAACAGGCGCGAGCCGCCGGGTTGCCGGCCGGCCTTGTCCTCCACCCCTCGACCCTCACCTCCGAAGTCCTTCAATTATTGGTAAGACATCCACCTTCACATCTGGAAATCTCATTTCCGAGTATCGACCCTGCCCTGTTTTCCCGTCTCTGCCCACGCTCGGATTACACTGAGGCGGTGAGAAGAGTGGTTGAACTGCGTCGTTTAAATATCACACCCATGGTCTGCGTAGGTTTGCAGACGGATGGTTCGCTTAAATCAGCAGGACACTATCGCAGCTTCTGGAAGGCGTACGGCGTTCGCACACGTTTTTTCCCCTGTCACTCCAGGGGCGGCAATCTTCAGGACCGCTCCTGGGTCAGAGCGACCCCAAGTCAATCCCAATCATGCGGACTACTGGCAATCCATGCTTTCGTCGCCTGGAATGGCGATCTTCTCGCCTGTTGTCATGATCTCACAGGAGAAACTCGCATCGGCAATCTCTGCACAGACGAACCGATGCTGCTGGCGCAACAAAAATCAAGCTTTGCAGAAGCGGGACCACCTTGGGCACTGTGCCAGGCTTGCGATGAATTCCGTAAAAACTGGCCCTTGCCCGAAGGAGCTTGTCCACGCGATCCCGCGGAGCGTGGGCGTCAGCTGGCAAAGAAGGTCAATAAAAAATAAACAACAGCCACTAAGTGCAGTCATTCCTCACCAGATAAGTGGGAATCAACCAGGAATATCTGGTTAGAAAGTGGCGGTCAGCTCCTGTCTCGATAGATAAGCTAGCAGGGGCATCCGTCCCGTCAAGATATCGCGGATCAACCCACCGACGATACCGGTAGTAAGACCCATGTAACCACCCCAAGCACGACAATGCTGAAAATGTCCATGCCTTTCCCTTCGGCGGCGATGCCGATGAGTCCCAGGTAGTAGATCATGGCGCAGTGACCAGAATGACTAACAAAAGCCGGCAACTTCAAACCGCCGGCTTTTCCGGTTGTGCTGTCGGCAGGAGTTGAATCATCAGCACCCGCCCGGTGGCGCACAGGGTTTCCCCGGCGAAAAGGCTGAGGGCCACCGTCACTTTCCGCCCTTTTATCTCCGTTACCTTGCCGCGAATCTCAAGTTCCACCCCCAAGGGTGTGGGTTTGGCGAAATCGACGGTAAGGGAGGCGGTGACGAACCGCCCCACCGCCTCACCGCTTTGCCGCGCCTTGGCTGCCGCGGCAGTGGCAGCACCGTGGCAGTCGATGAGCGAGGCCGTCATCCCACCGTAGAGAAAGCCCGGAACACCGCCGGTATAATGGGATTTTGGGGTATGGTGGCAAACGCATTCTTCGCCCTCCCAGTAGCTTTTGAGATGCAGGCCGTGCGGATTGTTACGCCCACAACCGTAGCAGTGGGCATAATCATCCTGGTAAAGATCCTGAATAGCTGATTCTTCCATTGTTTCCTCATTGAAAAAAAATTGTATGGTTGCCGTTCTTTACTGGATCCCCCGCAGCCTGCCGCCATGGGGGATGCCATCACTATTTCATAGCCGGAGCAGCGGCCTTCTGCTCGCTGACAGGCGCTTTCAGCTGCTTGCTCCACTCTGCTATATAACCTTTGTTCCAGGCAAATCCTATGGCCATGAGAAGAACGAGGAGAAAGACCCAGCGTTTCCACGGGGTTTTTTTCTCGGCGAAGGGGTCAACAAGGGTTCGTTCCGAACCCTTCGGCAACATTGCCATCTTGGTCAAGGTCGAACCAAAGGGGATGTTGATGCGGGCCTTGGTGTTGACCGCCCAACCGTTGGCGTCGAGAATCGGACCGAGATTGCGCTGCCGTAGTTTCAAGAAAGCGATGAGCATCGATGGCGCAGATATGGCGAGGATGATTCCCCCAAACGCCAGGGGCATCTGCCACATGGGCAGAGCGAGAAATACTCCGAAGATGGTGGCGAGGGCGGTACCAATAGCTCCGAGAGCGAGGCCAAAAGCTGCAAAGATACCGGCAAACTTGGCGACATCAAAGGGTAATGGTGCTGCAGGTTTGGCAGCGGCAGCTTTTATCCCTGCGCCGGCCTTGCTGTCCACCGCCTTAGCCTTGGCCTCGGCGAATTTTTGAATCTGTTCATTGATCATCCGCCCAACGCGTTTATAAGGTGCCAAAAAAGCCTGAGAAACACTGATCGGATGGTCAATGATTTTGACAACTGTCGCATCCCAGTCAATGCCCTGGCTATCGTAAAACACACCGTTGCGGCCAAGCATGAGATTGTCGGAGTCGCCACCGGTAAAGGCTGCGGCAATGAACATGCGCTGGTCGCTGTCCCTCCGCCTGCACTCACAATAGGTGAGGTAGGTGCGGCTGAGATTAGCCAGGGGACTGTGGCTATCGACGCTCGCCACCTTGATGCACAGTTCACAGGCCCGACCATCGATATACAAGGTTCCGGCCTGAAAAACGGCCTTGCGATCCTGAACGTAAAAATCACGAAAAGCTACAAAGTTATTCAACAGCCTATAGAGATCGCGGTTGAAATAGACGAGCCTGACGACCTTGTCAATGGCAGCGACCTCCTCAGCCAGTTGTAGATCCTGACGGATAAGACCCTCAAGCAGGGCCTTGCCCTGTCCCTGGAGGATTACCTCAATCCGCTCAAAGCCGAGGCTTTCCACCTCAGCCCCGGCCTTGTTGTTTTGCCAGGCTTCGTAGGGGATGAAGATCCGTTTGATCTGTTGCCACTGGGCCGCTTCGAGATGGGTATTCTCACCAAACAATGGAGTTACCACCAGGGCTATGAGACTCTCCAGCGTCGGGCCCCAGGCCGGATTGATGCCTTCGCGCAAGGGCAACGGTCGGCCTGCTTCGATGTGGGCGAGAGGAAATCGTTCTACCTCGACCGTTGCTACTGCCAGATCCTGGGATGCCAGTGCCTCATAGTTGGTGAGTGAGGGGTTCAGGGGTGCCTCGGCCTTGACGTCAAAAGCGGCCAGTCCGCAACGCATGAAATAGTCATCGACCTTATTTCTAAGACGGGAAAAAATCGCGAAGGCATCACCTGTTTGGTCACCAAACGGCAGAATAGCAGCATCTCCATTGGTCTGTTCACACCACTCAGCATACTGCTGAGCCGACGCAAAAAAGGAATCAAGCTGACCTTGGGAAATACCGGGCAGGCCACTGCGGTCCTGTTCGCTGCCGACACAGGCCATGATCTCGGTGATAAATTTTTGCAGGTGCTCATCTTCGGTAACATGAATGGCAATGATTCCGTCACCGTTGAATTTCGAGGCATGCAGCAGGGTATCGGTGCAACTGACATCTTCAATGGATACGGTTTGGGCCTCGGCCTTGCCGAGGTAGGAAAGGAGTTGCCTGGCCGAGGCTATCAACTGCTGTCCTTCGGCGCGGCTGCCGTCAATAGCTTGAAGCGGTATGTGATCGGCCCCGGCCATGAAGGTATCCATCGTCACCAGGACGGAACTGATCCACTTGGTCGCGGCGAGAATTTCCTGAACGCGGACCCGGCCGTCCTGGTCGCTGTCGAGCATTGCAAGAGTTCTTGAATCAAATTCCAAACCGCTGACCGGACAACTGAGTGCGGCCCAGAGTTTTTGATCCAGTTCGCCAAGATGCCTGATATCTTCTGCCGTCTCAAGACGAACCTGATCAAAGCCACCAAGCCTGCAGAACCGCCAGCGATGCTGTTCTCCTATGGTGTTTTCCATAATGTTCACCCTCCTCGAAAACTCATTGTCACTCATAAACAAAAAGGCTTACAAATCAACACGTCCCCAACTGTCAGAGTAACCGACCAAGAAGGATGCTCCGACCAAAACAGATTTAAACCTAACATACCAAGACAATTGAGAATTACTATCATTTTTTTCATCGGTTGAGGCGAGAAGAAAAAAAATGATCATTAAGGTGGATGCAGGACTCCGGCAACCATGCTAAAGTAATAAGCCCTCAACCAACAGATACCCCGTTGCTAAAAATATTTCTGCCGGATGC
This sequence comes from Pseudomonadota bacterium, assembly GCA_018821785.1. GTDB lineage: Bacteria > Desulfobacterota > Desulfobulbia > Desulfobulbales > Desulfocapsaceae > Desulforhopalus_A. Next base: position 19,517 of record JAHJLI010000245.1, on the reverse strand, counting down.
AGATAATAAACCATAACAAGGTCCCCATTATGCAAGGTCTTGATGCACTCTTTAACCCGTCCTCGGTGGCAGTGGTCGGCGCTTCCAGCACCCCTGGCAAGGTTGGTCACGATATCTTCGTCAATATTCTCAAAGGCGGTTTCACCGGCACCCTCTACCCCGTCAACCCCAGGGCCCGGTCCATCGCCTGCGTGCGCACCTATCCCGATATCCGCGACATCCCTGACCCCGTCGATCTGGCGATCATCATCCTGCCGCCGTCACAGGTGGAGACGGCCATCGCCAACGCCATCGGCCACGGGGTAAAGGCGGTGGTCATTGTCTCCGCCGGTTTCCGGGAGGTCGGCCCCGCGGGATTGGCCATCGAACAGCGGATTGCCACCATGTGCCGGGCGGCGGGAGTGCGGGTGGTTGGACCCAACTGCCTGGGAGTCATCAACCCGAAACCCGAGGTGCGGCTCAATGCTAGCTTCTCGGCGCGAATGCCGGCCGCTGGCAACATCTCTTTTATTTCCCAGAGTGGCGCGCTGTGCACGGCAGTACTTGATTTTGCCGCCGACAAGGATTTTGGTTTTTCTAAATTTGTCTCCATCGGCAATAAAGCCGATGTCGATGAGCTGGACCTGCTCCGCTATTTCCATGCCGATCCGGAGACCGAGGTCATCATGCTCTATATCGAGGAATTGCATCGGGGCCCGGAGTTCATTCAGGAGGTCAAGGAGATTACCGGTGGCGAACGACCGACGCCGGTTCTCGCCATCAAATCGGGACGCACCCTGGCCGGAGCCAGTGCCGCCGCCTCCCACACCGGGTCACTTGCCGGCAGTGAGGCGGTGTACGATGCAATATTCGCCCAGAGCGGTATCATCCGCGTTGATTCGATCAACGAGCTGTTCGATTTCGGTATCGCCTTTGCCTATAAAAACGAAAGCGCCACCGGCAAGATCCGCCGCAAGGTACCACATGGTAATCGGGTGGCTATCGTCACCAACGCCGGCGGTCCGGGCATCGTTGCCACCGACATGACCGTTTCTTCGGGTCTTGAGCTGGCCACCTTCAGCGCTGACACCATCGAAGTGCTGAAAAGCCATCTGCCAATGACTGCCAATGTCAATAATCCGGTCGACGTCATCGGCGATGCCGCCCAGGATCGTTATGAAAACGCCCTGTCGGCGGTCATCAAGGACGAAGGCGTTGACGGAGCGCTGGTCATTCTCACTCCGCAAAGCATGACCAACGCCATCGGTACCGCCGAGGCCATCGTCCGCATCGCCCGCCACTCCTATAAACCCATTCTCTGCTGCTTCATGGGCATTATCGATGTATCGGCGGGGGTCAAACATCTCCAGTCTAGCGGTGTACCGGTATATCGCTTTCCGGAAAGCGCGGCCAAGAGTTTCGGCGCCCTGTATCGTTACTCACGGTGGCTGAACCGCCAACGGCTGGCACCATTTCAAATGAGCCATAACAAGCAGCGGGCGGCAGAAATAATAGCCCAGGCACTTGCTGCCGGGAAGACCTATATCGGCGAACTGGGTGGCACCGAACTGCTCAAGTGTTACGGCTTCAATATCCTGCCGACGGTGCTGGCAAAAAGTGCCGAAGAGGCTGGGGATGCCGCTGAGCAAATGGGTTATCCGGTGGTAATGAAGATCGTCTCACCACAGATCATCCATAAGACCGATGCCGGAGGGGTAATGGTCGGACCGGAGAGTCGGGCGGCGGTGGAAAATGGTTTCAAGACCATTATAGCCAATGCAACAAATTTCGATCCGAAGGCTGTAATCGAAGGAGTGCTCATCCAACGCCTCGCCCCGAAGGGGTTGGAAGTCATTCTCGGGATGAGCCGCTACCCTGTATTCGGGCCGCTGATCATGTTCGGAATCGGCGGGGTTTTCGTCGAGGTTTTTCAGGATGTGGCCTTCCGGCTCGCCCCACTCACCCGCAACGGCGCCCGGAACATGGTGCGCAGCATCAAGGGCTATAAACTGCTGACCGGATACCGTGGAGCGCCAAAGACCGATATCCTTACTATCGAACAGATGCTAGTGGGGTTATCGGAAATGGTCCTTGACCACCCGGAGATCAAAGAACTTGATATCAATCCCTTGCTCGTTCATCCCGAAGGCCATGGGGTGACGGTGGCTGATTGCCGATTTATTCTTGAAAAACCTGAAACAGAGTCTCAGGTTGCAACGCTGTAACAATCTATTTCAACACCAACTCCTTATCGTTGAGAAACAACTTACCGTCTCTTGTCTCAGCCTTATGCTGGGCTTCCTGGCCATTTTTCACGAAGAGACCGGTCTGCATTCCAGGATATACCGGTGTAAACAACATGGGTGCATCGCCAACCAGTTTTTCCGGCAGAGTGGCATTTGATTTCAGGGAAATTATTTCGAGCACCAACGCAGGTTGATTGACAACAGGAATAAACTGTGAAAAAGTCATATCTTTTTTCAGACTGATCGCCACATCACCAGTTATCTCGCCATCAGGCAACTGAACATGAATATCGGAAATTTTCAGCTCTAAACCCTTGGTTAATAGCTTCTCACCGGCAGCCACCATCTGAAAACCGACCATAGCCATCTTTTGTTCGAGGACTTGTTTCATCTTCTCAGGATCATCCTTGGCGGCGGTAACATCTCCTAGGATTGCGCTCACCGTCGCGGTATACAACTTCATGAATTCTTCGTAGCCTTTGGCATCTACACCGTTTATGCCGATTCGTGCAAAAATTTTGGTGATCTTATCCGGTCCGAAATTGATACTGTCAACTCCGTATTCCGCCTTGGCCGACAACTTTTTCTGCTCTTTATCATAATTCAGAAAGTACTCGACTTTCAGGTTCGCCAGGTCAAAAGCCTCACCACCTTCTGTGATCTGCATGTTTTGCATAACCATGGAGACATTCCCATCCCAAATATAGGGTGATATCATAGTTAAAACAGACTTCATTGATATCCCGCCAATCGACATATCCTCAGCTACCGCGAGACCCTCCCAAGAGGCTTCAGTGTTGAATTTTTTAAACTCCTTATCACAGTCGACAACGACCTTTCCTGGCTTGACCGCAAAGGTCTTATTCTCGACCTGTATTGCAAAGGTATCGATGGCAGTGGTCACCTCAACCCCCCCGGCAAGTTTATAGTTTGTGGTAATATGCAGAGGATCCTTGCCGGCAAGTTTATTATTGATAAAATCCTTGTACCAGCCGTTTTTCTCCAGGCTAGTTTTGGAGACAATGCTGCTTATACCATGTTCGGCCCGATCGATAAAAATAACCTCATCGACCCCATACAATGCTTTCAGCCTGCCAAACTTTATTTTCCATTCAATCTCAGTTGAGGAATATCCTCTGTCATAGCGGACAATCTCAGCGCTGACATCGTGGCCGCTCTTAGCATATACCGCGTTGAGATTGCTAAGTGCCTCCCGTACAATACGCTCCATCACCAGACCGCTGCCAAATGGTACAGCGAGCAAGGCAATACCGAGAATCACCACAACGCCAATAATAATCTTCTTCATGCTTTCTCCTTCACCTGAGGCTCCACTGTGATCCGCTCGGTCGAGTACCAACGCCGGAAAACAATCACCATACGTGTATATTTAATCCGATAGTAATAGCAATATTTCAGCGCTCACTCCGGCACCAACCACCTGACATTCAGCGATGTTTATAATTATTTCCAGCAAATAATAAGGCCTTTAAAAGAAAATTTTTGGGCCACATGAGGAAAACATTTTCCAGGCCCAAAGCTGAGCCTCACCCTATCCGGTATCTCCTTCGTTCACAACAATTTTCAAACCCGATCTTTAACTTTGTTTCAGCAGTGACAGGGGGGGATGAAGAGAAACAAGGTGCCTTCACAAAATCCAGGGCATGTTCCGGTTGTCCACTACATTCCCCACACACATGAGTTTCTCTTCCGGTTGTGAATCCAGGCAAATGGTCATGTTTAACCTTGAAAATACCACGAACAACTTGCAAATCCGACGCATTAATATTAACTGAATTTTGATGAGTTACAAATACGCCGTTGTTAAAAAATAACGTGGCCGATGAAATCCCCCCAACGGCATAAGGAGCCACATCTAAATGGTTAAAAACGGCCATATTATTTCGTAACGGCTCCTAAATCAATGGAGCAGGGGCTCAAAACCATGAATGCAGAAAACCTTTACCGACAATTGCAGAAGATTAATGAAGCCAAGGGTTACTTTTTTAATCGGGATACCGAAAAAACCATGTTCCTGCTTGAGAGCCTTCTGAAAAACAAGTCTCGTTACGGCTATATGTGCTGCCCCTGCCGCTTGGCCCAAGAGGATGCCAAGGCCGATCGGGACATTATCTGCCCCTGTGACTACAGGGAAGCAGATGTGCGAGAATACGGAGCCTGCTATTGCACGTTGTATGTCTCAAACCAATGGAACGAAGGTACGATATCCGAAATCTACGTACCGGAGCGGCGTCCTGAGGAAAAGTGCTGACAGCAGCAAACCCATTTGGGGGAAAAATCAGGCTTGCCGGTATACTCGCTCACTCTTCTTGAACATAGACAGATTATTCCATGGAAATCTCTCTTCTTACCATCTTCTGCACCTCATTTATCCTGGCCCTCTCCGGTGCCCTCATGCCTGGCCCACTGCTCACTGTTACCGTCAGTGAAAGTTCGCGGCGAGGTGCACTGGTCGGGCCGATGATGATTTTCGGCCATGCCCTGCTTGAACTGGCCCTGGTGATCGCCCTCCTTTCTGGGCTGGCTCCGTTTTTGGTGCGAGATGATGTCTTTATTGTGATTTCTTTAACCGGAGGGGCAGTACTGCTATGGATGGGAACGACCATGCTCCGCTCGCTGCCACAATTGAGTCTTGCGGGTCAACCTGATGGATCGAAGTCGAGAAACCTCGTGGTGACCGGTATCGTGCTCAGTGCCGCCAACCCCTATTGGCTGATCTGGTGGGCATCGATCGGTCTCGGCTATATCATGTACTCGATGAAATTTGGGATCATGGGGATAATGGCCTTTTTTTTAGGCCATATCCTCGCTGATCTGGCATGGTATTGCTTTATCTCTTTCGGCATCGCCAAGGGCCGACATTTTTTCAGCGACAGCCTGTACCGAAAACTGATCGGCTGCTGCGCCGTCTTCCTGCTGGTTTTTTCCTGTTGGTTTCTCTACGGCGGCATTGACAAAGCCATCCATCTTGCTTGAATATTTTTATTACTATACAAACATATGAACGACCACCCTGACCACTCCCCAAGCCAATACACATGCAACGAATACCGAGCGGAGATGATCCTCCTTGCCCTGCAGAATAAACTGCAGCGAGCGAATCTCAACGAAAAGGAGCGCCAGGAGGTTCTTCAGGAAATTGCTCGCCTGGAAAAGGTTGTCGGCTTGATGTAAGCAGACAACCTTGCACACTGATGTGTGTTTGTAAAGAAATGATTTATTGAACCGTATAAACCAGGCAGCCCCGGCAAATCTTCAGTCCATCACTATCCTCAAGCTTGCTGCTCATGGTCGGTTCACCGCACTGGGTGCAATTGATCGAAGGCTCGATCCTGGCCATTTCCGGGATGGGTACAGTAATTTCGTTGATGCTGAACAATTCATCGGGGCGCATGTCGAGAACCCTCTTCGAGGCCTTTTCATGTTTTGCCCGAAATTGTCCCCGTTCCTCATCGGTGGCCGTGCCCTGTTTGATTTTTGCCAGCAAGGCCCTATGTTCCGGGTCGATGACATCCTGTTTTTCAGCTTTTCGAGCAATACGCACACCTTTGCCGGTCTGTCGGCTGAAGAAGGTGAAAGCGGTCTTGCCGTAGTCACGGTAGACGAAGTTGCCCTTACCGAAGGTGCAGCCGGTGACGACATGGATGGCGTCGCAGCCGCAAGCGTCGGTCTCGACGATGGCCACCACCTCCTCGTCTTCGGCCCGGCATGCGGTCAGCCAGTCCATACCGGCCATAGCCGCCTGATAGCCTAAAGAGAGTCCGGGGCAGAGATGGCCATGAAAATCGAGGCATTTTTTGAAAAGATCGCTTGCGAGAATACTTTCTGCCGACATGATAAAATCTCCTGTGTTGGTTGAATAAATACGGCGTTAGCCAGATGTTTTGGTTTAGTTTTTGATAATGGCAACCATCTGCCTGGAGGGGCTATCGATTTGCCCGGCGAAAACCTCGAAGGCGGCACCTTCTTCAACGATATAGCCCTCGTCGAGCACGTAGACCCGGTCGGCTATCTTCCGGGCAAGGTGCAGGTTATGGCTGATAAAGAGCATGGAAAAACCGCGCTGATGCTGCAAACCTTTTAACTCGCGGAGAATAACCGCCTGGGTGGAGGGATCGAGCATGGCGGTAATCTCGTCGGCGACCAGCAGCGTCGGTTCCATGACCAGCGCCCTGGCGATCGCCACCCGCTGCCGCTGTCCGCCGCTTAAACCGTGACAGGTGCTGCGAAGAAAAGCCTCCGAGGTGGGCAGGTGCATGGCGGTTAAGGCCTCTTTTATCTTCTGCTCGCGTTCGTTCTTTCCTTTAAAACTTATGATATCAAGCGGTTCGCGAACCGCGTCGCGGACGGTTAACCGGTGGCTGACCGCCTCGCCGGGATCTTGAAAGACCAACTGTATGCCGCCTATCATGGCGGTGGCCTGGCGGGTATACACCGGTTTGCCGAGAAAGCGCACCATGCCGCTGTCGGCTGCGATAGCTCGGCTGAGAACCTGGGCAAATGTCGATTTCCCCGACCCCGACTTGCCGACCAGGGCGACGACTTCACCACGCCTGACATGGAGATCGACGCCCTTCAGGGCCTTGATTTTCTCCTTACCGAGGAAATAATTTTTTACCAGCCCTTCAGCCGAAAGGACCGTCTCTATACCGCCTTTATGGCAGGCGACCCATCGACCCTTGCCCTGTTCGGACAGTTCCGGCGGTTCCTGGGTACAGGCGGCACCTGCCTGGCAGCAGCGCGGGGTAAAGCCGCAGCCGGTGATCAGGCCCGGCTCCGGTGGATCCCCTGGAATACCCCACAGATCCTTATAGGGGAAGAATTCCGGTGCGGCATTGATGAGTCCACGGGTGTAGGGATGGAGGGGGTGGCGCAGGACCTCGGAGGTATTGCCTTCCTCGATAATCCGGCCACCGTACATGGTCAGGAGCCGTCCGGTCAGAAGACGGATGGCCGGAAGATTGTGAGAAATGAGGATCATGGCAAACCCCATGGAGCTTTGCAGATCTTCGAGTAGGTCAAGGACCAATCGGCGATTCTCCGGATCAAGGGAGGTGGTCGGTTCGTCGATGATGAGGAGTTCCGGTCGGCAGGCCAGGGCCATGGCGATCAATGCCCTTTGCCGCATACCGCCGGAGATCTGGTGCGGAAAGGCGGTCATCCACTTGGGGTCAAGTCCGGTTGCGGCGAGCATCTCCGTCACCCGTTCTTTCGCCTCTCCGGCCGTCAGTTCGAGATGGGTGGTCAGTGGTTCGGTGAGCTGCTCGCCAAGGGTGATCACCGGGTTGAGAACCTCAAGACTGTTTTGGAAGACCATGGCGATTTGTCGCCAGCGTATGCGACGGAGTTCTCTTTCAGTCATGGTGGTAAGCTCGCGACCATTCAGGAGCACCCGGCCGGAAATCGTCGCTTCCGGCAAGAGTCCCATAATACCGAGGGCCAGGGTGGTTTTGCCGCAACCGGATTCGCCGATAATGCCGAGGTTTTCTCCGGCGGCAAGGGAAAAGGCGATGTTGGTGGCCCCCGGCAGCGGCCTGCCGTTTTGCCTGTAGGTTGCGGAAAAATTTTCGATGGTCAGCATCAGCTCCTCCCTATGCGTGGGTCGGCGAGTTTTTCCAGATCCCGGCCGAGCAGGGCAAGAGAAGTCACCACCAAGGTCAGCGCCAGCCAGGGAAAAACCAGCCACCATTTCCAGAAATCGGTGTAGTAGATGCCCTTGAAACTGAGGGCATGGTGCATGATTAACCCCCAGGAACGCGAGGTCGGGTCGCCGAGGCCAAGAAAAGATAAGCCCGCTTCGGCGACGATGGCTCGCCCGGCTAGACGGATCATGCCGACGGCGGCAAGAGGAAAAATCTCCGGCAGAAAATGGCGGCGCAGCAGGTAGAGGGTACCGGCGCCATACAGCTCGGCGGCCTTAATATAGCGCCGCTCTTTGAGGATGAGGACGCGACTGCGGATGATTCGGGCGGTGGCGGTCCAGGAGAAAGCGGCGAGAACGACAATGATGGTGGTGACACTCGGCCCGAAAAAGGCGGCAAGGACGATCATCACCGGTAGATCCGGCAAAACGAGGAGAATGTCGATTAACCGCATAGTCAACCGATCGGCCAGTCCGCCCTGGTAGCCGCTGACTATGCCGACAGCCGCGCCGCCGACACCGGCAAGAAGAGCAGTGGCCGCACCGACCAGAAGGCTGATGCGTGCCCCATAGGCGATTTGCGCCCAAAGATCGACGCCGAGCTCGTCGGTGCCCATGGGATGGACAAGAGAAGGTGCAGCCAGGGCCGGGCCGGAGGCGATGCGATGCGAGTGGCGGCAGAGGAGAGGCGCTGCCAGGGCGACGCCGGCCATCAACAGCAGTATCAGCAGTGCCAGCTTGCCGCTGCCGGACAACATGTGCCAAAGGGGAAGAGAACGGCGAGTTGCCGGATATGTCATTTCCAGTCCATTCATGGCTGCACCTCCGTCGACAGACCGATGCGCGGATCGAGACGTCGGTAGATACAATCGGCGAGGAAATTGGCGGAGAGAACGGCACCTGTCACCAGGAGAAAGATCCCCTGGATCATCGGATAATCATGAACCAGCACCGACTCGCGCATCAACCGGCCGAGACCGGGGTAGGCGAAGACGTTTTCGACCAGGATGGCACCACCCACCAGACCGCCGAGGCTTAAGAACACCCTGGTGACGATGGGCACCATGGCGTTGCGCAGGCTATGACGGGCAAGGATCCGCGCGGTGGAAAGGCCCTTGGCCCGGGCGGTACGCACATAGTCGCGGGCCAGCACCGTGGTCATGGCGTTTCGGGCCAGGAGATACATGGCACCGGTTCGGACCATGGTGAGGGTGAGCACCGGCAGGAAGGCATGGTGGGCGATATCGACAAATGTATGCCAGAACCCGGCGGTACCTGCAAAGTGGGTCATTGCCCCGGACAGGGGGAAGAGCCTAAGACCTGCGGCAAGGAAGAAGAGCAGCATCAGGCCGAGAAGAAAAGCGGGGATCTCGGCCACGGCAATCATCAGGGGATAGAGCAGTCGGTCGAGGGCTTTGCCGCGAAACGAGGCGCTGAGACTGCCGAGAAGACAACCGATTACCGTACTGAAAAAGACCGCCGAAAGCACCAGGAGGAGCGTCCAGGGCAAGCGGTTCAGCAGGATGGTCGAGACTTCTTTATTATAGTAGATCGAATAGCCGAGATCACCGCGAAGAAGGGCAAAGAGTGACGCGGCGTATTGCGCGGGCCAGGGTTTGTCGAGGCCGTACTGGTGACGATAGGCATCGATTTGGTCAGTGCTGAAGCGGGCGATCTCTTCGCCGTGGTCACCGGACAGGTAGAGAAAGGGATCGCCCGGCATCAGTCGGGGCAGGGCGAAATTCAGGCTGACCACGATGAAAAGGGTGAACAGATAATCGAAAAATCGCCTGCGGTTTTGCTCCGTCGCCTTCATTTCCATTGCCTTATCGCCACCTTAGCGCCTGATCGCCGCCGGCCCGGTTCGCTCCAGATACGACAGCTTGCTGTGTTGCAGAGAATGGTGGTCGAACATATTTATCCAGCCGTCATATTTGGCCGGGCGGTACATGGTTCTACCTGCGGTATAGTACAAAGGAATCTCCGGCACCAGTTCCGCCGCCTTTCTTTGTATCTCGCCGATCAATTGCCGTCGTTTCTCGGGATCGACCTCGACATTTTGCTGTACCAGGAGACCCAGGAGTTCCGGGTTCACAAGTCCTGCCGTGCCGGAGGCGGAGGGCGAGGCATCCTGGGTAAAGACATCACCCACGAGATGGGAGACCAGGTAGCCTGCATCACCGCCCCAGCCGCCATGGCCGATAATAGCCAGCTGGTAGGCTTGTCGCCGGACCCGGTCGTCCCGGGTCTTGCCGTCGACGCTGCGAATGGTGATTTCGATGCCGACCTCAGCCAGCCATTGGCGAAGGAGTTCGGCCATCCGCACCTCCTGGCCGCTGCATAAAAGTTCCATGGATACCTTTTCACCGCTTGGCAAGAGGCGGAGAGCTTCGCCGCCGGTTGCATGCAACCCGGCCTCTTCGAGGAGTGTCCTGGCCGCAGCCGGATCAAAGGGATACTGGCGGATGTCCCCCACAGCCATGATATGATCCGGTGGCAGGATGCCGAGACTGCCGGGCACCCCAGCTCCCCGTTCAATCTTTTCCACCAGTTCGGAACGGTTGATGGCGTAGACCAGAGCCCTGCGTACCCGGACGTCGCGTAACAGTTCGAGATCCTTCTGGTTAAGGAGGAGCCGGTAGCCCCAGAAAGCCGGATTTCTGACGATTTTATTGGCGGGATCGGCGGTAAACCGAGGCAAGAGGTCCGGAGTGACCGCGATCATATCCAGCTCGCCGTTTTCATAGGCGAGGATCGGTTCGCTGACCGGGACGAATTCAATGCTGTCGATGCGCGGTTTCGGTCCCCAATAGTCTTTGTTGGCCTGAAAGCGATAGGTGCCGTGCTCCTTGCTGTATTCGGTCAGGAGGTAGGGGCCGCAGCCGATGGTTGCCTCGGGAGTGGTGAACTCCTTGGGCCGTTCGACCTTTTCCCAGATATGTTTGGGGATGATCCGCGTCCGACCGAGGCTGTCGAGCATCAAGGCCAGAGGTTCCTTCAGTCGTACCATTACTGTATCGCCATCGGCACTCACCTCCTGCACCGATTCATGGATATACGACCAGGTGGCGGCATGGCGATCGGCATACTTGAAGGAAAAGGCCACATCCTCCGGAGTCAGCGGCTTTCCGTCCTGCCAGCGGACATTTTTACGAATCTTAAAACGGTAGACCAGGCCATTTTCCTGGATGGTGTAGTCCTCCGCCAGCCAGGGGATTAACCCTTTCTCGTCGCGTTCCAGCAGGCTGTCGAAGATAAGGGCCATTTTAAATCCACCTGGTCCCCTGGGGTAATGGGCAAAGGGCGAGGGATACCCCCAGTCGCCCCCTTCAAGACGGATGACCAGTGGTGCGGCGCCGCACTTTTGCGTGGAGTCTTGGGCCTTGGGCCTCTCCGATGGCTCCCGGTCACAGGCGGCAACCAGGAACAAGAGCAGTGAGAACAGCAGAAGTCGTTTGGTGGTCATGGCGCTATTTCTCCTCCTGCAGGCCGACCACCCGTTGCCGAATATCCCAGACCATCATGCCGCGGCAGCCGCTGCGGGTATCGCAAAAGAGTCCATCCCGGAAATGCTCATCGACATGGGCGGCGATGGCTGTACGAACCTCGGCGGTTATCTCCGTATAGCTTTCCAGATGGGTAGCAAAGTCTTCCATGGCCTTGTCACGCGGCCAGGAAATCTGCCGTTCCCAGGTCTCAAACCTCAGTTCCGGTCGGTAACCCATGGCATAGACCAGGTTGAAGGGGTGGATGATATCGTTGACATGGCCGCTCAACTCCTCATTAAAGAGCTTTCGCCACAGTCCGCCATACCACTCCTGCCAATGTCTGCCGGCAAAGGCCGAGAGATAACAATAGCCTTTTGATGCAGCGATCATCTTCTGGAGCATCTCCGGCCCGTCTACCCCGGGGGTCATGGAGGCAAAAACCAGATCAAAGCCACCCCGCCAACCAAAAGCGTCGAGGTCGATCTCCTGCCAGGTCGCCTGGTGGATTTCTATACCGGCAATTTCCGCAGCTCTGGCCCGACCCTCAAGGATTTCGATCATTGCCCCGGCTGGTTCAAGGGCTGTGACCATGGCGCCATGTCCTGCAAGAGGCAGGGCCCAGTTGCCCGGTCCCGCGCCGATATCGAGGATTTTGGCACCTGCCCGCAGGGCCCCGGTTTCACAGAGCCAAGCAAGGGTCTTTTGCCGTTTATCGCCGGTATCCTTTTCCGAGGTTCTTTCGGCAAAGTCACCGGCCATTTTATTCCACCGCTGCATGGGGTCGTTTCCTTGCCGGCGACGTCTGCGCATCGTCGAGTTTTTTACCGCCTCCCGCCAGCGATCTTGCCAATATTCTTGCGTATTGTTGGTCACGACATTCTCCGTTGGTAGTTAAAAAGATAAAGTTACCGTGGTGCCAAAGGTCCGGTCCGAGGCTGGAAATCCGGTGGTATCAAAATATTCTTCGTCAAAGATATTCTTGACGTAGACGGTTACCAGGGCATCCTTTAACAAACCTTTAACTGCCGGAAATTTCTGTTGAATCGAGAAATCGACGGTATGGTAGGCGTCGTTTTTGACCTCCCGGAAATCCCAGACATCGTTAGACACCTCCTCCGAAACTTTTATTGTCTCATCGCTCTGATAAGTGTAATCGAGCAGCAGAGAGGTGTCGGCTAAGACATCGTAACGCAGACCAACGCAAACCCTGTGAGCTGCGCGCTGATCCAACTCGGTCTGGCCGGCCGGTTCATCGCCCTGATTTTCAAATTTCTGCCAGGAATAGGAAAGGTTGAAGGAAAGTTGGTCGATGATATGGCCGCCCAGATCGATATCGATGCCATGACGGTAGACCTCCTCAAGATTGACCGAATAATCGCTGTAACGATTGCTGCCGACGCTGGCGGCAGAGAATTTGGCATAGGAGCTGTTGCTCGCCATATAGTCTTCGATATCGTAGAAGGAGTAATCGAATTTGATGGAAATATCCTTCACCAGACGCCGGTTGAGGATCAGGTCGTAGCCCATGCCGTGTTCCGGTTCAAGGTAGATTCCCGATGGACGCCCCTGGGGATTGTAATCACCATGGTAATCGGGAGCCCGCCAGATCTTGCTGACCCCAGCCGAAAGTGAGGTGTCGCGCAGCCAGGTGGCCAGGTCGTCCATTTTGTAAGTGAGAAACGACTTTGGCATGAACTCATCCCATTCGCGTTCGACCAGATCGGGTCGGCCTTTTACCTGTCCTTGGTTGGTAACGAGGATCTGCACATCTTCGTAGCGCACACCGAGTTGTGCCGTGAGCGAGGGGACGATAGTCCAGTTGTGTTGCAGATAGGCACCCTGTTTCTTTACTCGTTCGTTCTTATCGTCGGCGATAACTCCATTGTCATAGAGTTTTGCCAGGTCATAACCAAGGGTTGTCACGTGGTTCTTGGTCCAGTTGTATTCATCCTGGATCTTGGCCGAGTCCGTCCACCAGTCAGTGTCCATGACGGTGAGGCTCTTGTCGGTCGGGGTGGCGTAGTAGGCCCGCTTGCGGTTTTCCTTGCTGGTAGTGGCGTCGAGATTGATTTTACCAAGTGGTGTAGGCTGTTCGGCGTCAAGTCGGTAAGCATAGGAATCACCGTTCCAGGTTGGCTGCATGTAGGGGTCGAAGGCACCTCCACTTGCGGTCGGGTAATCGCTGTCGTAGTCGTTCTTTGCTCCGGGATTATTCACCGGTGCCTGGCGCTTGGTGTCGGTGGTGGTGGCGCTGATGGTGACAAAACCGTTGGCAGGCAGCAGGTAACCCAGACGACCGTACCAGGTCTCGAGCTTGGTTTCGCTGTTACGGAGATAGCCGTCAGTTTGGTAGTAGCGGTAGGCCAGGTCATAGGTGAAGTTTTGCACCCCACCCTGCACCGTAGTGGTGCTGTTGACGGTATTATTGGAGGCGAATCCAGCGGTGGTGGTGACGTCCGGTTGCAGACTGTCCTTGTACTCAGGTTTTTTGGTGACCATATTAATTACCCCACCGATGCTCTTGTTGTCGTAGAGGGCGGAGTGCGGGCCGGGCAGGATCTCGACTTCCTTGATCATAAAGGTCGGCAACAGGGAATAATCAACGATATTCGAGGACTTCCTGCCGCCGGTTTTCTGGACGGTGAGGCCATCTACGGCAGTGACGAAGCGTTTGCCGTCAAAGCCCCGCAGGAAGATCGAGTCAACCCCAGGATCGAGGCTGTTGTCACCGCGGAAATCAACCACTGCGCTGGTTTTCAAAACATCAATAATACTGGTCTGCGGGCCTACGGTTTTGAGTTTGTCGATCTCAATAGCTATTGCCGTCGGGGTAGTGGTAAGCCCCGGGGAACCCATTTTTTCTTTGACCTCTACGTCGTCGAGTTTTTGCACCTGGTTGGTTTTCGGAATATCCGTTTGTTGTTTAGCGTCGGTTATTTGTCCAGAACATGGCGTTGCCGTTAGGGCGTACATGGTGCAGGCCAGGACGATAATGTGTTTAATGTGTTTATAATTCATTGCTGACATCCCTTCTCTTTTCTATGGTTTCATGGTTCTCACTGCTTGACACAATGAAGAGTGAGGAAAAGCCTGAGATTGACAAGAGGGATGCACAGGATTACTGTCCTGCTCGAAGAATCCCCTTGTCGGGACTTCGCTCCGAAGGCAGCCGCTGCATCCTTCCTGGGAACGCGGCTGCCTTTTTTGCTAAGGTCTCAAGGTCTATGTTGCATTGCTGTTAAGTCCCTTGCGATGTTCCCACCTTTTCTCCTTTCGTCGTTGTTTTTTTATAAATCGCCCCAATACCTTTTTCTGGAATCTTTCATAGAATCCGGCACTTAAAAAGCTGCAGTCCGTGGAAGATGGTAATCAATGTTCCGTTCATTGCCAGCCTGGAACTTGGCATACTCGGCCATCTGTAAAGCACGATCCCTCTGCTTGCCGACGCCGGAATAGGCAGTTTTACGATAGAAATGCGCGGCATCTTTATATCTGCCAAGACCATAAAGGAGATCCGCTTTGAGCATTGACAGCTCCGGGCTTATTGTCTCATGAGCAAATTTTTCCAGAGCTGCCAGGGCCTGCTCGGTTTGCCCCGATTGCTGTAAGGCAACTATCAGATTGGTCAGCAGCTGCGGATTGTTTTTCTCTTTTAAGATGCTTTCATAGACGGGGGCTGCCTGACGCGGGACACCCAGTTGCAGGTAAAGGTCGGCGATAAGGCGCATCTCCTGCTCTGACAGGGGCTGCAAATAGCCGGTGACGAGCAGTGCGGCAAGGGCCGGCTGGTAGCGGTTATGCTGGAGATGGATGTGGACCAGGGCACGCCACCATAAGGGCTCGGTCGGCGAGCGGACGGTGAGCATATCGACCAGAGACAATGCCTCGTTCTCCATATCGAGTTGCAGATACTGTTGCAGAAGGATCTCCTGCCATTGTAGCTGCTTGGCATCGCCAGAGGTTTCGGCCAGCTCCTTGATATGCGGGAGGGCGCGGAGATTCTCTCCTGCAGCAAGGAGTGCATGGACCAGATTTTCCCGCCATTCGGGGCGGAATTTATCAGAGTGGGCGGAAAGGATCTTTTCGAACAGGGCGATACTCCTCTTGTTCTCCTTGGCAAGAAGACATGCAACCGCCGCGAAATAAAGGTGCTCCGGGTTTTTCTCGGGTGCCACCTCATAGGCCTTGGTAAAACACTCGGCGGCCTTTGGGTAGTCGCGCAGTTCATAGGCAGCCTTGGCGAGGTTCAGGCGGGCGGAAAGGTGACGCGGATCTTTTTGCAAGGCGAGATCAAAGGCGTGGGCGGCCTGCTGAAACTTATTATCGAGAAGATAGCAGGTGCCAAGGGCGGCATGGACCTCGGCATGCAGGCACCCCTTCTTGCCCTCGGCCTCCCCGGCTCGTCCTCCCTGAACCTGAAAATCGACGAGAAGGGCAATGGCCTTTGCATACTCCTTGTCCTTCATCAGTTTTCCGGCCTTGACCAGGATGATTCTTGCTGTGTTGGGAATATCTTTCTTAGCCTCATCGGCCAGGCCCCGATCCGGGAAAAAAGTGGCGAAAACGGCGAAAACGCCGCAAAGAACCAGCCATGGAAAAACTCTTCGTTTCATATTCTGCCTCCTTCCTCAGTCGAGTTTAAAGCGGACGACTGTCTCCGCCCAGGTTTTGACCGGAACTCCGCCGATTGTTCCGGCCTTGAAGCGCCAGCCGGAGACCGAGCGAATGACGGCATCGTCAAAAATGGTTTTCGGCTCACTTTCCACAACGGAAACGCTGCCGACATTGCCGTCCTCGTGGACGACAAAACGCACCTTGACCCAGCCCTCGGTGCCCCGGTTTTTCGCGGACATCGGGTATATCGGCGGAATGCGAACCAGCATCATCAGGGGCGAGTCGAGATCGCCGGTGGAAAAGATATCGCTAAGACCACCGATTCTTGCCATCGGGACGGTCGGCAGGGCAAGAGTGCCTGGTCCCCCGGGCAGACGCGGGTTGATATCGAAGGGCAGGACCAACTTGGTGGGTGCCGGTTTTGCTGTCGCCTGTTTTGGCGCCTGGCGCTTTGGCGGTGGCTCCGGCGGCTTTTCGGTGCTTCGTTTGACCTGTAATTCCGGTTGCTTGAGACGAATAATATTGACCTGACTTACCACCTGTTCCCGTGAAGGTGCTGTTGCATTACGGGTAAGCAGGTAAGGCATGAGCCCGAACAGGACCAGGTTGATGGCAAGCGCTGCGGCGAGAATTGCACCGCAACGAAACCATAGGTGCAAGGGCCGGATACGCGGGCGAGGATGGGTGGGTAAAACTGCGTCCATTCTTGCCTCTTATTCCGCCTGCGGCAGTTTTGCCGCAAGCGATACACTCTGCGCCCCGGCCATACGGCAGCCGTCCATAACCTCTATGGCGGTACCGGTGGCACTCGCCTTGTCGGCCACTACGACGATTGCGCCCTCCGGGTTTTCGGCCAGGCTCCGCTCGACATTGGCCCGCACCGCCCGGATATCGATCTCGCGGTGATCGAAAAAGATCCTGTTTGTCGCATCGATGCCGATGAGAAGCGCGGCTTTATCCTTTTGTATCGCCGTCGCCGCCGTTGACCGACTGACTTCTATGCCGGTTTCCTTGACAAAACTGGTGGTGACAAGAAAAAATATCAGCAAAATGAAAACCATATCGATGAGTGGTGCCATATTCAGCTCGACACTTGAGCGGTTGTTGCGGCGGGCGGCGGAGATGTTCAGCATGGGCTATCCTTTATTGCCAACACAGGGAGAGTCGACCTTGGGCATTCAAAATCATCATAATTGCCGCCGCAGATAGAGGCCTGCGGCGGATATCCGTTTGGCGAGATTGCGGGCGCGCCGATCGAGAAAGCCCTTCATATACAGACCGGGAATGGCAACCAGCAGCCCGGTCTGGGTGGTGATCAGGGCCTCGGAGATCCCCCCGGCCATGGCCTTGGCGTTACCGGTTCCAAAGATCGCCAGGACGTCGAAGGTGGTAATCATCCCGGTGACCGTACCGAGGAGGCCGAGAAGTGGGGCGACGGCTGCCAGCACGCCGATGACCGCCAACCGGTCGGTCAAGGAGCGGTTGAGGGTTAGCACCGTTTCGTCGAGGATATAACAATCGACACGGCTGTCTCCGCTTCGGGCAGCAAGAAAGCGGGTCACCAGTTGGCCGACGGCTGCACCTTGATCTTTTTCCGTTGGCAGTAGGCCGCAGGCCAGATGTTCCCGCGCCTCTTTAAAACCCATGGGCCGCCGGTACAATCGGCCGATGATGAACACTCTTTCGACGATCAGCAGCCACATGACCAGGCTGACGCCGGCAAGCGGCCACATGACCATACCACCGGTCTGCATGTACCCGTCCAGCTGGTACCAGGAGGCCTTGAGCCACTCACACATGTGCATCGCAATTCTTCTGGACGAGGTTGACCAGACCCACCGCCTTTTCCTCTAATTGGGCGATGCGGTTATCCACTGCCCGGTTAAGCAGGGTGTGAACCAGCATGATGGGGATGGCAACCGACAGACCGAGCATGGTGGTGACCAGGGCAACGGAGATGCCGCCGGACATCATTCGCGGGTCGCCGGTGCCGTATTGGGTGATGATGTGGAAAGTGTCGATCATCCCGGTCACGGTGCCGAGGAGGCCGAGCAGGGGGGCAATGGCCGCCAGCATGCCAAGGGTCGAGAGAAAACGTTCCATGGGGGGAATTTCTTTTAAAATAGCCTCCTGCAGGGCATTTTCCATAGCCTCGCGCTGCATCTCGCAATAGGCGAGACCGGCGGCAATGACTCTGGCCACCGGCTTGCCGGGCAGGCGGGCGCATTCTGCGGCGCAGGACTGCCAATTACCTTCCCCGGCCAGGGTCTCAACTTTTGCACAAAAGGCATCGGCATCGAGACGGTTGCGGAGGAGAAAAAAGGCGCGCTCCAGGACGATTACGATGGCGACGATCAAGATGGCCAGGATCGGCCAGACCAGCGGCCCGCCGGATTCAATCTGCTGCCAGAGGTTTGGCGTGCGGGTCAATTGACCCAGCGCCCCGCCACGGGAAATATCGATGGGGACCGCATCGCTACGGCCCGCCATGTAGTCGCGTAACTGTTTTTGTTGGTCTCCGGAGGGTAGGCGCGACAGGGCAAAGAGCTTACGGCCGGCGGGCGAGTAATTGAGAAAACCAACCTCCTCCCCCAATCGATAGGCTGCGGTGAAGTTGCCAAGCACGAGAATATCCGCTTCCACCGAATTGCCGGTCCTGTCAACGATTTGCCCACGGGTTAGGCGAACCGTACCGCCGTCGTTTAATTGGCTGCGGATTGCCTGGTTCATTTTTACAATATCAGCCATGCCTGGAAACTGGGCCTGAGCGGCAATGGCCTCAAGAAACTCGGTGTCGCTGCCGGCAAGGGCGGTCTGGAGGTTGCCGGTGATCAGAGTCTGCAGGTCTTTCGCGTGGATGCGGATGACCCCGACCAGTTCCCGGATGACACTGTCGGTTTCCGCGAGCTTGCCGAGGAGTGCGGTTTCTTTATCTTCCAGTCTTTTCTCCTCGGCGGCAAGAGCTGCGACCTCCTTTTCCAGTACAGTCACCTCGGCCTCGATCTTGCGGACTGCCTGGTCAAGGCTTGTACGGTCGGTTGCTATCTGTTCTCGACTGAGGGTAGCCTCACCACGGGCGGATTCTTCTTCGGCCGCTGCTTTTTCTTTCAGTTGTTGCAGAGAGGCACGAGCCTCTGTCTGTAACTCCCGCATGTCCTGGCCTCCGAAGGCGGGAAAGACCAACAGCAGCGGAATCAAGAGAAGTGTTGCAAAATAAAGAGCGCAAATACGGTTCATTGCGGTTGTATCCTTCCAAGCGGCAGGGTTAGCAGTTCCACCGGCCGTCGCTTGGCGCCAATCTCCATGGCGGCTAAGAGAGTCCGATTGTAAGCGGTCGCCAGAGGCTGCCAGGCTGCGATCGCAACGTTATAGAAACCGCAGGATTTTTGATCGAGAGTCTGAAAGAACAGACCGACTCGGCCTAGGCGGAAGATATCGACCAGCACCTCTCGCCCGTCAAGGCCTATGGTCTCCTGGTACACCTCAATGGTGTTGCCATACTCCGCCTCGACCAGGAGGGCTTCGAGG
>JAHJLI010000244.1 GCA_018821785.1 Pseudomonadota bacterium | reverse complement strand
CTTGCAGTAACAATCTCTCTTCGCCATAGCTGACGGTGCTGAGTTTTGCTTCGCTTACGCCAAGGTTAACGAGATATTTCTTGGCACTCAATGCACGACGCTCGCCAAGTGCCATGTTGTATTCGTTGGTGCCACGGGGATCACAGTTACCTTCGATTCGGATCTCATACTTCGGCTTGCTTTTGATGAAATCGGCATTCACTTGGACACGTGCAACCTGATCATTTTTAACATCAGAAGAATCGTAGTCAAAATAGACCGGCAACATTCCTTCAGTTGTGCGTCCTTCGCTGATGCCAAGCGGTTTGGAGTCAAGCGACTCCACCGGACCGGCTGCAGCTGCTTTTGGCTTTACCTCCATTGCCTGATCGGTTTCAGTTTTGGAACTACAAGCGGTTAATGCCAGAATTGACAAACAAACTAACGCGGGCAACATGAATCTCTCTTTTCTTACCATGGGGGACCTCCAGTCTTTCAAATATGAATTTGGTTAAAAAATGGTGTGATGTGGTGAATTTGGTGGTGGATTTGCGGCGGGGGGGATACCGATCGCATTATTGTGACAAGCTAAGTAATATAAAAGAAATTCACATATATTTCAACTTCTTTTTTGCGTTTCATGGTCCTTGACACATTTATTTTTACTACTGTTTTTTCATGATTAATGAGAACCTTGCCTTGTTGATATCAAAGGAAATCAACATCAATCCATCTCTGACTGGTCATTGTTTTTAGCGTGGTGATTGTAAATTTAGGCTAGTGATAATTATCTTTTCAGATTATAAAGCTGGGTACATGGATAATCCGGTTCAGACCTTTACCACTGCCTTCCGGCGACGATAATAATTGGAGATTTTAATGGCCAAAGCAAGCATAAGCCCCAACAGGGCTACTGACAGAACAATTCGCACCATTGACCGTAAAAGAGAACAGGAACGTCGCAAGATGTTCCTTCGCGCCAAGGATCATGCTCAAGAGTTTGCCGCAAAACTTGTTCAACGTCTTATCGACCGGGAAATTATTGAAACAAATTCCATTACCGCAGTGAGAGATGCTTTCGAATCCCAGTTGCTCAAGCTTGGATATCTTGAAGAATTCGAATTGCAGATGAAAATTGCCCCAATTAGAACGATAGCCCAAGATCCTAATGTTGTTAGCCTGTATTTCACCCAGTATATAGTGGAGGATCTTATCCAGAACCCAGCTATACAGGATGTTTTCGGAGACGATCTCGACATCTATCTTGCGGTCGATTCGGTGTTCAGGGTCCTCAGGGAGTAAACCGTTGTCAACAGAAAACCTGGCCGGTACAATGCCTGAAACGGCAGAAGGAGCCGTAACGAAATGATCAAAAATGGTCAAGCTCATCCCTGACGGCTCCTCAATGCGCCACCCAGATTCCGTTCCCGCCCTGCTCATCGCCGATAAAGAAGGCAAAATAACCGAGTTTCCGGAACTGCTGATGGCAGGAATGAGTAACGGCGCGTTCATTCTCCCCGACCCGAAAGACCTCATCCCCCTGCCGGAAGGGAGTGAACTTTTCACCCTTCCCGGCCGTTACCCCGTCGGCTGGGACCCTGAGACCGATGAGGCCGTTGTTCTGACAAAAAACCCATTTACCAAAGGACAGGTTCAGGCCGTCGCAGCCTTCATGGCACCGGCACATACCAGCATTCTCACCGGTAGCTACCAAACCCAGCAGGGTGCACCTGTATTGCCACTCTTCGCCTATACTGCAGTCGGTTGGTATCGTGATAGATTCTGGGTTGCCGGATTCCGAAGTGATCAAGACAGAAGGCAAGATGTGGACCAATACCGCCAAAGTTCGTTGGAGAGTCGCACCCGAAAAAAGCTCAAGCAACACAAAGACAACAGGCTCATTCAGCACTTAGGCAAATGTTGTCTCACTTATGGTTGCCCGGCTGCCCGCAATTATTTCCTTGGTCGCTGGGAGGCACCTCTACCGACCTCGCCAACCTGTAACGCGCGCTGCCTAGGCTGCATCTCCCTGCAACCATCCGGGTGTTGCCCAGCGACCCAGGACAGAATCACCTTCGTGCCCAGTGTGAAGGAAATCGCCCAGGTGGCTGCACCCCATCTCGAGTCGGCCGACAACCCAATTGTCAGCTTCGGCCAGGGCTGCGAGGGCGAACCTCTCCTCCAAACCGACGTCATAGCCCGGGCAATCCAGATGATTCGCAGTCATACCAGCAGGGGAACCATCAATCTCAACTCAAATTCCAGCCTTCCGGACAGTGTCTCCCGCCTCGCCCAAGTCGGCCTTGACAGTATCCGAGTAAGCTTAAATTCCGCCCAGGAAACCTTCTACAACAGGTACTATCGACCGCAGAACTATAGCTTTGCTGATGTCATGCGCTCCATTGATGTCATGAAGGACAATGGCCGCCTCGTTTCTCTTAACTATTTTATCCTGCCGGGTTTTACAGATTCAGAGCAGGAATTCACTGCCCTGTGCCATCTGCTCCAGTCACATCGACCGGATTTTATTCAACTCCGCAATCTGAATATTGACCCGGAATGGTACCTCCAAAGCCTCTCTTTCCCAACCGATGCTCTCGCCTTGGGTATTCGTCACTGGCTTACCCGCATCCGCGAGGAATTTCCCTTACTGCGTTTCGGCTATTTCAACCCCCAGAAGTCTGAGCACACAACCCCACAAATAAGCACATAGCCTTCTTCAACACCGCTATTTTCCATTGCTTTATTTAAATTTTAAGATAATATGCCATATAGGAAAGTTTATCATTAATATTCACATTGGAGTTAAATATTATGGATCAATTGCCCAATATGCGTTTGACAACGCAACGGCAAATCATTCTCGAAGAACTTGGCAAAGTTACGTCTCACCCAACTGCCAATGAAGTGTACGACATGGTACGAAAGCGTCTGCCGCGCATCGGACTAGGAACTGTCTACAGAAATCTTGAACTTATGGCCGACAGTGGAATTATTCTAAAACTAGAGGTTGGAGGAACGCAAAAACGCTTCGATGCCACTATCGAGCCCCATTATCATATACGTTGTTCTTCTTGCGGTAGGGTAGATGACATAGCTATGGAAGTTCAGGGGCAAATCAACCAGGCTGCTGAAAAGGCCAGTAATTATATTATTCTCGGCCACCATGTTGAATTCTCCGGAATCTGTGGAGAGTGTGCGAGGGAAACAAAAGAGTCCGCCCTTCACTAATTAGTCAGAATAAAAAAAACCAGCCATAGGGAACGCGTGGGATCTCCCCACCCGTTCCCCATGGCTGGCACATAATAGCCCAGCTGGAAAAGTCTTTTCTCTTAGTTAAAAAGTACTCTGCAAAAACGACGCTTGCCGACTTTGATAAGCTTTTCCCCTTCAGGTGAAACCAGCATATTTACGTCGGTGGCTTTTACCCCGTCAATCGTTACAGCGCTTTGCTGAATCATTCTCCGGCCATCGGAGGTGGAACTGACCAGGCCGGAGTCAACCAACAACTGTGGCAATGGGATCGGTTTGCTGACACTGCATATGAATTCGGCAAGATCGTCGGGCACCCCACCCTTTTGAAAAACCTTTTCAAAATTCTCTTCTGCCATCAGCGCTGCAGTCGGGCTATGGAAGCGTGCCGTCAACTCACGAGCCAGGCGTTTCTTCACCTCTTTCGGATGCAGAGAACCTGTCTCGACCTTTTCTTTGAGGTCGACAATCTCACTATTACTGAGGTCGCTCAGAAGGGCAAAGTACCGAAACATCAAAGTGTCCGAGATGGAGAGCACCTTGCCGTAGATATTGTCGGCAGATTCATTGATACCTATATAGTTGCCCAAGGACTTGCTCATCTTATTGACGCCATCCAAACCTTCGAGAAGGGGCATAGTCAACACCACCTGGGGTTCCATCCCTCTTGACCGCTGGAGATCACGGCCCATGAGGACGTTGAAGCGCTGGTCGGTTCCACCCAGTTCGACATCGGCCTGCATGGCTACAGAATCATAGCCTTGGATCAGCGGATAGAGAAATTCGTGAATCGAGATGGGCCGGCCAGTATCGAACCTGTTGCGAAAATCTTCCCTCTCCAACATCCTGGCTACGGTCAACTCCGATGCTAACTTGATCATATCAATGGAAGTGAGTTTACCCAACCACGAGCTATTGAACACTACACGGGTTTTTTCCGGATCAAGTATCTTAAACACCTGTTGTTTGTAGGTCTCAGCGTTTTCAGCAACCTGCTCCACAGTCAGAGCCTTCCTGGTGTCAGATTTCCCGGTAGGGTCACCAATCATGCCGGTGAAGTCCCCGATGAGAAAATAGACATCGTGCCCCAATTCCTGAAAATGCTTTAATTTTTGTAATAAAACGGTGTGGCCGAGGTGAAGATCAGGAGCTGTCGGATCGAAACCAGCCTTTATCTTCAAGGGTATTCCGGTAGACTCTGATCTTTGCAGTTTTTTGACCAGCTCCTCACGGGCAATAATGTCAACCGCCCCCCGTTCGATCAACTCAAGTTGCTCTTTGATTGAAAACATTTTTTTGCAAACCGTTGTTCAAGTTTAGGAGCCGTTACGAAATAGCATAGCCATGCATATTCTATTTTCGTTACGGCTCCTTATACCGTTCCGAGCACTTCCAAGGCTATAATATTTTTTACAACGGCCTAGTTATATTGGTTATTTAGCGTACTCGACGGCCCGGGTTTCCCGAATCACGGTAACCCGTATCTGCCCTGGATACGTCAACTTACTTTCAATCGCCCGGGCGATGTCCTGGCTAAGAACGGTTGCTTCCTCATCTTTTACCTTGTTGGAATCAACTATTATGCGGAGATCTCGACCGGCCTGGATCGCATAGGATTTTTCCACTCCTCTGAAATCATTGGCAATGGCCTCTAAATCTTCAAGGCGTTTGACATAACTTTGCAGCATTTCCTTCCTGGCACCCGGCCTTGCCCCGGAAAGAGCATCCGCTGACTGGACCAGGATATCGATGACGCTTTGGGGGGGCTGTTCCTCATGGTGAGCGCCAATGGCATATACGACCTCATCCGGCTCCCCGTATTTCTTCGCAAGATCCCGCCCGATAATGGCATGGGAGCCCTCGACCTCATGGTCAACGGCCTTGCCGATATCATGAAGAAGCCCCGCCCTCTTCGCCATTTTCACATCCACTCCGAGCTCCGAGGCCATGATACCGCAAAGAAAGGAAACTTCGAGAGAATGCTGCAAAACGTTCTGGCCGTAACTGGTACGGAATTTTAGTCGTCCAAGCAGATTGATCAGGTCGACATGTACCCCATGCGCTCCAACGTCGAACGTCGCCTGCTCGCCAGCCTCCCGCATGGTAATCTCCAGGTCCTTGGTTACCTTTTCAACAACCTCCTCAATACGACCAGGGTGTATCCTGCCGTCACTGATAAGTTGCAACAGGGCCTGGCGTGCCACTTCCCGGCGCACCGGGTTGAAGCCGGACAGTATAACCGCTTCCGGTGTGTCATCAATGATGATATCTATACCTGTTGCCGCCTCTATGGCTCGGATATTCCGACCCTCACGACCGATAATTCGACCTTTCATTTCATCGTTGGGGAGCGGCACCATGGATACTGTACGGTCAGCGACGTAATCTCCGGCATATCTGGAGATAGCGAGAGCGAGAATATTCTTGCCCTTCCTGTCTGCCTCCATCTTCATCTCGTTTTCAATTTTCGCAAGTCTTTTAGCGGCATCCATCCGGGCCTCACTTTCAAGAGAATCCATGAGGATTTTCTTGGCTTCCTCTTGACTAATCCCAGCCAGCTTCGCCAATTCGTAGCGCTTTGTGCTGATCAGTTCATCAACTTCTTTGTGCTTTTCCTGCCATTCAAGTTCTTGCTGGGCTACCCTACGTTCACTATAGAGGAGTTCATTTTGTTTCCGATCATACCCGTCCCACTCTCTTTTCAGGCTATCTCTCTTTCTTTTGATTTGACGCTCTTCGTCTTTCAGCTCTTCCCTCTCGGACCTGAGCTCTTCCTCCAGAGCCTGCTTTATCTGATGGGCAGCTTCCTTGCTTTGCAAGAGAGCCTCTTTTTTCAGCTGTTCCGCCTCGATTATTGCATTTTCAATAATCTGCTTGCTTTGAATCTTAATATTTTTTTCATTGTTCTCAGTCACTCGTTTACGTAAATAAAACCCTACGAATAAGCCGACGAGCGCACCACAACAGGCAAATAGCAATATATAACCCAATGAACTCATAGAAAAATCCTATCGTGATGAAGATTGACAGGACAAAGACGGGAGAGTAAAGGAAACAAAAACAACAGGAAGGAACTTCGGGGGCGAGAATATCCTCAGAACAGCAGCCATTGTTCCAGACACACCAACAGAGGCGACCTTCACTTAGCCGATAAGACCTATCGACCATTCTGTGAAAAAATCCAATTCACCTTCTGCGGTTCTCTCAGCAAATGCACAGACAGCGGTAAAAAAACAACCAGGCATCGAGCACTGGTCATGCTTACGCTAGAACTGCACCTAGGAGTTCACTTAACCCGGGATGAAACCAATCAAGGGTTCATCATACAGAGAACACAATACCGGCAAATACAAGCCCCGGTATATTACTCCTAGACAGGAGCTTTTCCACTTTTTGCCGTGAGAACACGTTGATCCAGAACCAACTTGCGCGCCAATTCATCTTGAAGAGTATCTAAAAAAAGCAATCCTGCTTCCCTGTTTTCGTACTTTGCTCCAACAATGCCTTTCTACTAAAGTCAATCTTCTATTATATGTTTAACCGGCTAAAAGCTTTATTCACATCACTCCCTAAAAAACTCTTAAACCGGAGAGTAAGCCGTTGATATAAAATATCTTAGTCTGAGACATGCCGTAACGGAAAAAGCAAGAATGGCTAAGTTATTTTGTGACGGCTCCTAAGCCCGATAAACGGGATTTTTTATAATACTCCTTGCGGAGATACTTCTTTCAGTCCCCCTTGAGGGGGAAAATCGCTTCATGAAACTCATTACTTAGAAAACAAGAAACGAATTTCTAAGGTACTAATAGATACAGACGGTTTATCCCTTCTTCAAAAAATCTTCCCCACACTGCCGTGTCACCAGGAAAGTTAAACCTAATTGAATAGGTGGGCACCTCATAATAACCGCAGGAAATTCGTCAGACGATTTTCCTTGAGTCAACAGCGGAGTTGCCCTTTTTATGGGAGTTGGCTCAACACACACTGAAGATCACCAACAGTGCAGGGAAAAGAAAACATGTGCCCGAGTACCGAGCTAAACCTCTCTCGAACGTAACGAATTATAGCAGACTTTCTGCCAAACGAAAACAGTTTATACCGCACCACTCATTCTATAAGCAGTTTGGCTCGAATTTCCTCACTCAGCCGAACCATCCTTTGCTCGGAATCCCATCGATAATCGTCAAATTCTTGTTTCAGTTTCACATACTGGGAAGCTACATTCAAGCAAGCCATGATGGCCACCCTTCCAACAGGCAGGGTTCCGGTTGTCTGTGTGGAACCTTTTTCGACAAGTTGACGAACGAGGGAAAAAATTGATTTCAGTTCTTCTTCCGAGGCAGCAGTATAGAATTTATATTCCTGCCCCAGCAGTTCGAATTTGACCAATCTTTCCGTGTTTGACATATGCCCTCAACCCCAATTGCAAGTTCCCGCTGCAGCTCACACCCCAATCTCACTTAAAAACGGTCACCTGTGCGTATTTCCAATTGAAAAGAGATTCTGTTGAACCCTCACCTCTTCCTCGCCTTTGTACTCCTCAACAATCTTCTGAACCAGAGGATCCTCATCCTCTACAACCACTGCAGCGTCATCATCGGCTTCAGATTCGGGCGCGACCGTGACTTCCTCCACCAATCCGCTTTCCCATTCCTCAATCTGTTCAACTATTTTACTTACCCGCTGACTGATTTCGCTGCGCTCCAAATCCCTGGAAGAAAGATTATTGCGCAAGTCATCAATCTTCAGTTCGCGCTCCCGCAATTCCTGAAGCAAATTAGCCTTTTCTGCCCGCAATTCGGAAAAACGCGCCAAGAGCTTTTCGACAAACTGCTCAAGGCGACGAAGTTCATTGTCCTGACTCATTTCAATCACTCCTTATGTATTGTTGTCCTTAAGGATCCCTATGCTAACATTTCAAAATGCGATGCAAAAAGAATAAAGAATCCCTCGGAAATCTATCTTAACCTGCCATGCTCCCAAATATACCATGCGCCATGCGCACTGCAACCTCTATCAGATTCGCGAATAATTCCAGCTGATCGGCTGAGCGTTTTTATATGGCATGAAGCCATGAAATGTTCTGGGATCGTTATCAAAAACCAAGGGCAAAAAATATTTATCGCCTTCCCACATCGGCAGCCTTAGAATATCGGCGACATCAACCCAGACCAGGTCGCCCTCCTCGTTCGACATTCTTGGTGTACCGCTGAAATGTTTGATGAGATAGATAAAACCGAACCAATTTTCACCTTGTGGGCCAAAGCCGGTCCAATTGATAGTTCCCCTCAGGACTGCCCGTTCGCAAGAGATATTTGCCTCTTCAAATATCTCACGAACCAGACATTGATAGATATCCTCGGTTGGCAACATTTTTCCGCCTAATCCGTTGTATTTCCCAAGATGTTGATCGTCAGAACGTTTGTTGCGATGAACAAGCAGGGTTTGCTTTTGATCGGGAGAAAGGATATAACCTAAGGTTGCAACAATTGGTGTGTACATCTCCGCCCCTAAGCCCGACAAAACGGGATTCTTGATATTACCCCTCACGGGGTATAAGTCCCTGTAGGAATAATTCTTCGCAAAAAGCACGCAAATAATTTTTCTGAGGACCTAAATTTCGCCGAATGATTCAATATACATATTCCGCTGCTCTCACTACTGTGATATAAATAACTCAATGACTTTTTGGAAATTCGTTCACGAAACACAAATCCACTCCCAAGACATGACAGTGATACCCTTTCACCACCAAACCCGCCGAATAACCGTGCTTTTCTTCACCATTTCATGGTGGTTGTTGTGCCTTGCCATGCCCTGTGTGGCCTCACTTGCCACCAGTCATGACTTCCCTCTGTACCCGGTTATCAGCAAAAACGTGCGATTCTGGGAAAAAATCTATGCCGTCTACTCTCTTAAACAGGCAGTTATACATGACTCGGAAGATTTATCAAAGATATACCAAGTGGTCTCCTTGGTTGATCTCGAAGCGCCGGGAGCACAGCAACAAAACACAGCCATCCAAAAACAGGCCTGTGAAAAATATCGATCAATCTTGACAAAACTTGCCGATCAGGCTCCAAGCTCCCCCGAGGAGAAGCGTGTGGCAGCACTTTTTTCAGGGAAAAACACCAAGCAGGCAATGGCCTTGGCAGCGGGTAATGTACGCAGCCAATCAGGCCAAAAAGAACGTTTTCTATCCGGAGTTGTCAATTCAGGCGCCTATCTTACCGAGATCAAAAGTATCCTCCGTCGCTATGGCCTACCGGAAGAACTGGCCCATATCCCGCATGTGGAGTCCTCTTTCAATATCAAGGCGTATTCTCGCCTCGGAGCCGCCGGCCTTTGGCAATTCACCAGGGAAACAGGCAAGCAGTACCTGTCAATAGATTACACAGTAGACGAAAGGCTTGACCCCATCGCCTCCACCCATGCCGCAGCCAAATACCTTTCCAACAGCTTTCGCTCACTCAATAATTGGCCCCTTGCCATCACTTCCTATAATTACGGACTGGGGGGTATGACGCGGGCAGTCAATGAACAGGGCACCTATGAAAAGATCTTCACCAACTACAACAAGGGCTATTTTAAATTCGCATCGAGAAATTTCTATGCTGAATTCCTCGCAGCCCGAAATGTTGCAACCTATCTGGAGAAAAACACCAATATCGGGATTGCACCCGAAGCGAAGCACCGGTATCTGAATTGTCCCGGCTATGCTCACATTGAAGAAATTTCGCGCCACTTCGGCCTGCCGGTGAGGATGATTGCAAAACTTAACCCGGCACTCCGCCCACCGGTCATCAGCGGGGAAAAACTTATCCCAAAAGGTTACTCCCTGAGACTCCCCGCTAACACTAAAACCAACCAGCTTATCGCCTCGCTACCGCCTTCTATCTTTAAAAATGACCAAAAGTCAAGCCGCTACCACCTAGTGCGAAAAGGTGATACCGCGAACAGCATAGCTCGCCTGCATAAGATTTCCTTGAAAAATCTGGTTCAGGCCAACAGCCTTGATAAATTTGCCTCCATTCGCCTAGGAGAAACTCTTCGTATTCCCGGAAAGATGGAAGCCGCAACCGACGATCACGGCAAGACAAAAAACAAATCAACCCGAATTAACGTTCAGAAAAACGTGACGACCAGGAATTCATTGGCCTCCAAAGAGGTATAATGCATCCAACGGTCCGGCATACCATTGTCAAAAAATGACATAACCCGAGAAAACCACGAACCGGCAAGGCATTAGGATTTATTCAACCCCTTCCATGCGGCATGCATTTGCCGGAATTCGAACTGCCGGACATTTCAGGCTGAAAACAGGAACCAAATGGATATTACCAAGACAATACAAGAACTTAAAAAAAGACCGGAATTTACCGAAAATGTCGGGATGATCCTTATTCACAACGGCGTCGTCCGCAACTGGTCCCGCCAGGACAGGGCTAAAGTGACCGCCCTTGAGGTCAACCCCAACTATGAGAAAATTGAAAACCTCCGCCAAGAATACCTCAAAAAACCCGGTATCTTTGACATAGTCATTGAAGCGCATAGCGGCACGCTGCACCCAGGCGATGATCTCCTCTTTATCGTTGTGGCCGGCGATATCCGGGAAAATATCAAACCGGTGCTGGCAGAGCTGCTTGATCGGATAAAATCCGAAGCAGTACGCAAAAGAGAGATATTTTCTTAACCCTCCACCCCCGAAGAGGCTCATCATGTCGGCAGCCGCCCAGAAATATATCGACAAGTTTACCGACATCCATCCCCTCCCCCATATTGTCACAACAATTTCCCGATTAATTGCCGACAACGAGTCGACAATGAAGGATTTCGAAGGGGTCATCAAAATGGATCCGGTACTGGTGACTCGCCTTCTTCGCCTGGTAAACAGCCCCTTCTTCGGGCTGACCCAGACAGTCGATTCAATTGGTAGGGCAGTTGCCTTTCTCGGCATGAAGAATCTGCACAATCTCATCGTCGCTGACGCCATGAAGAGTATTTTTGTAAGCAAAAAAACCAAAGCTGCATTTTCTAAGAAACTCCTTTGGCTGCACAGCGCTGCGGTATCCATCTGCAGCAAGATGGTAGCAGAGCGGATTTTCAGCATCAAAGGGGACGATGCCTTTTTATGTGGCATTCTCCATGATTTCGGCCTCTTGGTGGAGGAGCAGGTTGAACCGCAAGCGTTTCACAGTATCTGCACTTCCTGTAAGTCGACAATCGACCTCATCAACCTGGAACATCAGACTTTTGCCACCGATCATTGCGAAATAGGTTATCTCATGACCCTCGGTTGGAATATGCCGGTCACTATTCAGGAAGCAATTCGAGATCATCATTCGCTGTCCGACACGATTATGCCTTCGAGCCTGACCGGAATCGTGCAGATTTCCGAATATATTGCCGGACAGCTGGGCCATACCACCCTGCCGAATGTGGCCACCGAGATATCCCCACCCTTATTGGAACATCTCGAAAACAATGTGGACGAATACAACGTGCTGATCGAAGACCTTCCCGAAGAAATGGCCAAGGCACAGGCCATTTACGGTTAGGGAGGACCACCATGACCGGTCTTTTTAATAAAGTTGTTACTCCTACAAGCCAGATCAAAGAGCTGCTCGCCTACCTGGTGGACAATATCCCCGCACTTACGACTCTTGCCGTCATCGATGACGGACAGCGGATTCCTGAAGAACATTACGACGCTTTTCCCGATGATCTGGTATACACGCTGGCTCTATCTATTCAACAACAAAGGGACACAACTCAACCGCTCCTTACCCCGGATAGTCGTTACATCTGCTTTCCCCTCCCGTCTCTGAAAACCACCCTATTGTGTGAAACGAACCATGAGGATTTTAGCCCAAAGGGCTTGTTAAACCTGCTTCGTTTGGCTGTCAAGGGCTATTTCGACCATAAAGAGGTAGAGCAGCTCAATAAAAAAATCACCATTCAAAAAAACCAATTCAACCGTAAATTCCAGGTGATGGACGCAACTCACCAAGAAATGCTCGAAGAGGCACAAAACAATTACCGGATAATCCAGGAACAGCAGGATAACTATTCTCAAACTCTCAAAACGGAAATTGAAAAACAAACCCAGGAGCTCCGTAAATCGAAAACCGATGCGGAGTCTGCAAGTGTTGCTAAAAGTCAATTTCTCGCCTCAATGAGCCATGAGATCCGCACGCCCATGAACGGTGTCATCGGTTTCACCGACATGCTCCTTGCCACCGAAATGGATGAAGAGCAGAAAGACTTCGCTTTGACCATCAAACGTTCCGGTGAAGCCCTCCTCGGACTTATCAACGACATCCTCGACTTCTCCAAGGTGGAAGCCGGACAGATGACCCTTGAATATATCGATTTCGACCCGGAAATAACCGCTCACGATGTCTGCGAAATGATCCGCCCGCGGGTTGCCGGCAAACCCATTGAGGTCCTCTGCCGGATCGATGACCTGCTGCCGGCCAACATCAAAGGTGATCCGGGACGCTACCGTCAAGTTCTCATCAATCTCCTCGGTAATGCAGCAAAATTTACCGAAAAAGGTGAATTGGAACTGAGTATCGAGGTTTACGCCGAAACTGAAGAAACCATTACGCTCCTTGCCAAAATCCGTGACACCGGTATCGGTATCCGCGAGGACAAATTTACCACAATTTTTGAGGCATTCAAGCAGGCCGACGGCACGACTACCAGGAAATATGGGGGAACCGGGCTGGGACTGTCAATATGTAAAAAGATAGCTAGTCTGATGAATGGCGAGGTGTGGGTGGAATCAACGGTCGGAGTCGGCACCACCTTCCTTTTTACCGCAGTCATGAAAAAGTCATCTCTTTGTCAAATGCACCGACCGGCAGCCGAAAACCTCAAAGGCCAGAAGGTCCTGGTCGTCGACGACAACCGGGCCAACAACGAAATCCTACGTGGAATGCTGGAAAAAGCAGGCATGGTTGCGACAACCCTTCTCGACGCCACCACCGCCCTCGCCGAACTCGTTCGTGCGGAAAAAGAAAATCTGCCCTTTACCCTGGCCATCCTCGATCTGCAAATGCCTTTCATCTCCGGTTACGATCTGGCTGCAAGGATTAGGACCTCAAGGCTTGCCAACCCGGCCATCCCCCTTCTTGCCTACACTTCTTCCACAGAAAGGGTCGCCCAGAAATGTAAAGATGTCGGATTCAACGCATTTCTTACCAAACCGGCGCGTCGAAATATTCTCCTTCGCACACTTTCGAGAATCCTTGGCGCAAAAGATGACTATCAGGAGCGCCCGGAGGAGAAAAAGCTCGTCACTCAATATTCCTTGCGCGAAGAGCTCAAACAATCGGTCCGTATTCTTCTTGCCGAAGACAACCCGGTTAATCAGAAACTGGCGATGATGATGCTCTCCAAAGCCGGCTATAAAGTCACCGTTGTTGCCAACGGCAGGTTGGCGGTTGAGACGTTCACCCAAAAGCCCGAGGAATTTGACACCATCCTCATGGATATTCAAATGCCAGAAATGGATGGCTATGAAGCAACTCGGCAAATACGCCTGCAGGGTTTCGAGGATATCCCCATCATCGCCATGACCGCCAATGCCATGAAGGGTGACAAGGAACTCTGCTTGGAGGCAGGAATGAACGATTATATTACCAAACCGGTAAAAAGAGAGATAATCTTTCAGATCCTTGAAAAATGGCTTAACCTTCGCAACTGAACAGCACATTCTCATGACCTTACCATCGGTACCTGCTAATGCCAGCCACCCCACTCTTTTAGCCTGGGCAGATAGACAAAATATCGATGCACCCTCCTGGCACAAACCTGTGCGCCTGGTGGTGCGGCTCATCCTCATTACCGCCGCAGAATTTTCCAACAACGCCCTTTCCCTCCGCTCAGCGGCCCTGACCTACACCGTCCTGCTTTCTCTCGTTCCCATCCTGGCGATGAGTACCGCGCTGGTGAAGGGGCTAGGCGGAGACGACCAATTGCGCAAGGCAGCATATAGTTATATTGAAACCTTGACGGACAGAAGTGATAAACACATCGGATCTTCGGAAATAGCTACTGTACCTGAAGAAAGCCCTCTTTCGGAGAATGGCGTCAAACTCACCGATCACCTCCGTTCCGCAGTCGATCAACTTTTTGCTTATGTTGATAAAACCAATTTCGCCGCCCTCGGATCCATCGGTGTAGTCGGTATTCTTCTCAGTGTCATTCTGGTCCTCAGCTATATAGAAGATGCCATGAACGGCATCTGGAAAGTTGCCAGCGGCAGGTCGCTGCTGCGAAAAATCGCCGATTACCTGACCCTCCTCATCCTTTTGCCGATCTCTATCAATGTGGCCTTCGCCGCCAGTGCAATGCTGCAAAGTCCGGCGCTGATCGCAAAAATTGATATTATCATCCCCTTTCCCTGGCTCCAGACTCTGCTCCTTAAAGCGGTGCCAGTGACTATTATCACGGTTACCTTTTATGTAATGTATATCTTCTTTCCCAACACCAAGGTTAAGACCCTTCCCGCCCTGTTCGGCGCCGGCTTGGCCGCCTTCTTTTGGACTCTGGTGCAAAACATTTACATCACACTGCAGATCGGAGTGGCTAACTATAATGCCATCTATGGTTCCTTCGCCACCCTGCCACTTTTTCTGGTGTGGATCTATCTGGGATCGCTGTTCATCTTAACCGGAGCACAGGTTGCCTATGCTTGCCAGAATATCCGGACTTACCGGCTTCTGCCGCTTGACGCTGTCCCCTCCCTGAAACTTGGGGCAGCCTTTGATGTCATGGATTTAATAATTTCAGCTTTTGCCGAAGCCAAGGCCATAACCTCTGAAAATCTTACTGATTATCTAACACACTATAATCCGGCCGTCATCGACGAAGTCGTGACAAAACTGCAAGGTGCCGGGTTGATCCACGTTTCACAAACCGATAACCGTATGTTGCCGGCATCACCTGACACCGGCGCTGATTACCGGGAAGTGGCTGCCATTATCCTGGGCACCGACACCGCCGATACTAGTGGTGGCCTGCGGAGTATTCAGGCTATAAAGGCTGCGGCAGAATCAAGCAGCATTTCGCCGAAGGCCACCCCCGTTGACGCGCCACAGGAACGTTGACAGGATAGACATCTTCCAAACACCCACTTTAAAAAGATACTTATGAATTTATTAAAAAGAATATTACTGTTGACGGTATTCATCCTGACAGCCTGTTCTGTGCATGCAGGTGCTCTTCTGAAAATAGGCCTGCTGCCGATTGAAGACTCAGTGCCCTTTTATGTTGCCGAACAGGAAAAAATGTATGCCGCAGAAAACCTGCAGGTTGAGTTAATCCCCTTTCAAAGCGCCCTCGAACGAGACAGCGCCCTGGCAGCCGGTGCCATCGACGGGGCAATCGATGATCCGATCGGGGCCATCCTCTTTGACAAAGGCCAGGGGCGGCTGAAGATAACCTCCATCTGCCTGGGTGAAAAGTCGGACGAGGGTGTTTTTGCCATCCTCGCCGCTCCCGACTCCGGCCTGAAGACGGTCGGCGACCTGAAGGGAGTGGAGATTGCCGTCTCAAATTCGACGATTATCGAATACGTGACGGACCGGATTCTTGCCCAGCAAGGCTTCAAAACTGAAGAGATCAAGAAGCTCGAAGTGATAAAAATGCCGATTCGTATGCAAATGCTGCTTTCGAATGCGGTCAAGGCGGCAACGCTGCCTGAACCCCTGGCCTCAATTGCGGTCAGCAAGGGCGCCAGGGTGCTGATCAGTGACGCGACCGGCGAAGAAAGCCTTTCCCAGACCATCATTGTCTTCCGCGCCGAGGTCCTTAAAAATCAAAGGCCCGAAATCGCTGCCTTCTTTCGCGCCTACAAAGGGGCAGTGCAGGCCATCAACAACGATCCCGAAAAATTCCGTGCTCTCTTTGTTGATAAGGGACGCATTCCGCCGTTTCTTGCAAAAACGTACCCCATCCCCTTCTTTCCCCTGCCTACTCCGTTCAGCCCGGCCCTCTTCGAGCCAGTTATGAACTGGCTTGCGGCCAAACAACTTGTAGCAAAAATGCCCTATACGGCCATGGTGGCAACCGATTTCATGGATGAGCGGAACTGAGGATGATCACCGCCCAATCGGCAAATCTCAGTTTTTCCCATGGGGGTGCCGATCATCCGGTGCTCCGGGAGATCTCCTTTCAGATTGAAGCTGAGAGCAGTTGTGCCATCATCGGGCCATCCGGTTGTGGCAAGACCTCGCTGCTCTTTCTCCTGGCGGGTCTGCTGCAGCCGGATAGCGGTACCATCACCATCGCCGGACAGCCTCGCAGCGGCACAATTTTGCAAAATTTCGGCCTCTTCCCCTGGAAAACGGTGTACCAAAATATCGGCCTTGGCCTTGTCTTAAAAGGTGTGGAAAAAAAGCGCATCCAGCAAAAGGTCGAGCAGTTGCTGATAGAAATGGGCCTGACCGGTTTTGGTGCCCACTATCCCGGCCAACTGTCCGGCGGCATGCAACAGCGTGTAGCCATTGCCCGGGCATTAGCCGTTGAACCGCAGATCCTCTTTATGGATGAACCCTTGTCATCTCTCGACGCCCTCACCCGGGAACGTCTGCAAAACCTGATTCAGGAAATCCGGCTAAAGAAAAACATCACCATGGTCCTCGTCACCCACGCAATCGAGGAGGCGGTTTTCCTCGGTCGCCGCATCATAGTGCTCAGCGGACGGCCTGGCCGGGTGCTGCGCATCGTTGACAACCCGCAGGCCGGCAGCGCCGATTACCGGCAAAGCGATATCTTTTTCCACCGTTGTGTCGAACTCAGGGAAATACTCAAAGGGGAGGATTATGGGCAGGAAACGTGACATTCTCCTCGCCGCCCTGATCCTCCTCGGGATATGGGAGGTTTCGGCCCTGCTGCTGAACTCCATGGCCCTGCCGGAACCGTGGATGGTGCTGCTCGATTCAGCCGGGAAAATTGCCAACGGCAGCCTGCTCGACGACCTGGCAATCAGTTGTCTGCGGGCACTTCTCGGTATAGCTCTTGCCCTGATAACGGCCGTGCCACTCGGTCTTATGATCGGAGCTGAGGAAGGGCTGCGCCGCCGTCTTTCACCTTTTATCTACCTTCTCTACCCGGTGCCGCACGTGGTGCTGCTGCCACTCATCATCATTCTTTTCGGCATCGGCAATTTCTCGAAAATCTTTTTGATCGCCCTGATCGTCTTTTTCCAGATCCTCGTCACCACCCGCGACGCCGCCAAGAACATCCATCGCAACTATTTCCTGGCCATGCAGACTCTCGGTGCCTCACGCCTGCAGATCTACCGTCATGTTATCCTGCCCGCTACCCTGCCAAAGATCCTCACCGCCATGCGCATCTCCATCGGCACAGCGGTAGCCATTCTCTTTTTTGTTGAATCCTTCGCCACCACCAAAGGTCTTGGCTATATCATCATGGATTCCTGGGGACGAGCCGATTATGTCGCCCTCTACACAGGCATCTCGTGCATGGCTGCCCTTGGTTTTGGCCTCTACCTTCTCCTTGATCGGGTTGAACGAAAGGTCTGCGCCTGGACCCAGTCGGATTAAGACTGCTCGGAAAAGGCACAAACGCCGGCAATCTGCTGCAAATGGTCCCGAGGGTTTGGATAGCGACAAAGAGGTATTTACAAAAACAGGGTAGTGTCCCGGTTTTCCCGCCATATGGTTAACAATTCTTTAGCAAGATTATTCTCCTCTTGCCCGATCAAGTATTTTACGCACTTTTTCGGCCATCAGTTGATAGGTGATTGGTTTAAGGAGAACCTCCTGAATCCCGAGATCGTATAAATTCTCCTTGTCTAATGCTTCGTCATATCCGGTGTAAATGATCATCGGCACGTGAACCCCGCTCTGGCGAAGACTGCGGGCGAGGTCGATTCCAGTAAGTGTAGGCATGGTCAGATCGCTGATTATCAGATCAACTTCGTTGCTATGTTCGGTCAGAAAGGTCAGGGCCTGCGTACTATCAACAAAATCAGTGACCCGATATCCCAGAGAAAGGAGGATTTCTCGGTTGATCTCAACGAGAAAGAGTTCGTCATCGACACAGACGATATGCTCTTTACCGATCGGAATTTTCGGAACATCGGGGGAAACCGCTGCAAGCATGTCTTCAACAAGGGGCAGATATATATCAAAGGTGGTTCCTTTACCCTCGGTTGAATCGAAGGTGATCTGCCCTTTCAGGCTGGAGATGATGCCGTGGACCATGGAAAGCCCGAGACCGGTGCCCTCGTTTTTGTTTTTCGTGGTAAAAAAAGGATCAAAGATACGGCTACGAATTTTTTCCGGTATGCCGTGGCCGGTATCACCTATTCGGATACGCACATACTTCAGACTCTCGGCAATCGGGTTCAGCCCCAGTAAATCCTGACTGGGAGGGGCTTTTTCGATGGTCACCTTCAGAGTACCGCCTCTCTCTCGCATGGCATGGCCGGCATTGGTACATAAATTCACGATGATCTGGTGAATTTGCACTGGATCAGCCAAGACAGTGGCCGGGAAATCAAGCTGTTCCTCGATGACGATAGTTGCCGGCAGACTGGCCCGAAGCAACTGCATCGCCTCGCGCACTGAGGGGTGCAGTCTGACTGGTTGGATTTGGGCTTCCGTTTTGCGGCTGAAAGCGAGAATCTGCAGGATGAGCTCGCGCGCCTTCCCTCCGGCGGTAAGGATCTTTTGCAGATATTCCCGCCCCAGGTTGTCGGTTGACTCCTTAAGCAAGATGAGTTCGGCATAACCAACAATCCCTGCGAGAATATTGTTGAAATCATGGGCGATGCCGCCGGCCAGAGTGCCAATGGCCTCCATTTTCTGATTCTGCCGAATACCCCTTTCCAGCAATACCCGTTTGGTTTCATCAAAAAGATAGCCCCAGATATAGATCAGATTGCCATTTTCATCAAATTTGCCGATTTCGTTACCGATACAGAACAGCGGGCTGCCGTCTCGCCGGCGGAGTTCCGATTCATAGCGTTCCAGCTTTCCATTCTGACGGATTTTCTCGAGAAAGAGTTGCCGGTCGGCACCCACAGGGTACTGAGTAGTGACGTTGGTTCGTTTTATTTCTTCAATTGTGTCATAACCAAACATATTGGCATAGGCGAGATTGCAGTCAATAATATCGCCCTCGACCGAAACAATGAAATCCCCGGTGAGATCTTCTTCAAAAAATTGTCGATAGCGCGCTTCACTCTCTCGCAGTTTCTCGCTGACACGCTTCTGTTCGTCAAGGTATTCGGCGAGTTGACGGTTGCTCCGTTCGAGTTCATCAGTGCGTTCCTCGACACGTTTCTGCAATAGAATGTTCTGTTCGAAAATAGCGTAATCGCCACCGCTGTTGTTGATTGCGCGCTCGACACGATCCATCAGCACGCGATTGATCTTACGAAGGGCGAGGATTTCCTTCTCCAGATCTTCACTCATTGCTGTCATGCCCTGCTCCAATTGCCAACCCTGTGAGCGTCTGGTTCATATGTATACCGCCAAACTGCTCGCCGTAGGTGCTGAACCCGATAAAGGGATATTGAGCCAGGATGTCTGCTACCCTGGAACAATCATTACGCCGCTCGAGTTCCAGCCGCCTGAGGATGCAATCACAGCCAAGGATCAGCTGAACATTGGGCAG
Source organism: Pseudomonadota bacterium (assembly GCA_018821785.1). Lineage (GTDB taxonomy): Bacteria > Desulfobacterota > Desulfobulbia > Desulfobulbales > Desulfocapsaceae > Desulforhopalus_A. The sequence goes on along the minus strand of JAHJLI010000244.1, from coordinate 12,896 downwards.
TTCGCTGACAAGCTCCACCAATTGGCGACTCAATTGTTCCGGCAGGTGCTCGGACGTGGCCAGCGTCAACACCAGACCAATGTCAATCGCGCAATAGAAGGTCAGACTCCCGTCGACGTTGGCCGTCTGGATCGATCGCACATAGTATTCGCCGCCGATTTTTAGCATAACCGGATGGGCGGCAAATACAGTCGGGGATAATTCGTCGACGGCTCTTCCGACTATCCGGGCGTATTCGGCGGCCGCCGGCAGCCCATTGATTTCCGAAACACTTCGGGTCGCCACATCGGCTTCGGTGATCACCAACTTCGTCTCGGTTGGGGTAAAATGTTGAAACTGGAATATTTTAAAAGGCAGGGAAGTTGAAAAAACTGCCAGTGTCGCAGCGTGGCTGTAAAATTTCCCATTATGATACACAGCTGTCTGCTTGAAATCCAGACCGTCCCCTGCTGATCCCCCAATCAATGGTACCCGCCCGCGCAACAGCTGGTGAATTGCCGCCACTGTTCGCTCTTCGAGCATGGAGAGGCCGTCGATGAGCAGTAACCCAAACTCTCTGCCGATGCTCTCGTCTGGTGACGATAACTGCAGATAGCTGTCCGGTGTATTGACAAAATCGGTGAGCGAAGGAATAAACATCGGGACCAGGGTAATCTCCGACGTGGCAAACCCGACCCCCACAACACTGTGTTGCATATAGCCCGCCGGGGCAAGTATTTCACCGGCAGTTGTACAGCCGACGACGGGGCAAGAAAAACGACGTTTTATAGCCCGGCCCAAGGCGGCAAGATCGTAAGTCGACGAGCAGAAAAAGACCATCGCGTTCAGGTCTCTCGCGCCGAGCTCCTTAGCCAGTTCCTCAACGGCCTGTTCGGCATCTTTTAACGAGCTGCCACCTCTTCTGACAATATCACGTCGACTGTTGTTGATATCCTGTTCCATGCACTTCTTTTATTGAACCTTTTCTTAATGCCTGTTTATAGCCAGGGCTCAGAATACCCGTTGTTCGTACATTGCGGTATTATATCATTGACATTTTGCATTGTACAGCGAGGGGCAGAAAAATGTGACGAGTCAGGAAACTATCTGGGATAGCAGCACATCAGCTGCTACGAGGTGACACAAAGGACATTGCCTATACCATATAGAATAATATATGTAGCCATTTGCTCCAAAACAAAGCATACATATAGACGCAACTAACAAACGAACAATCGGCCCGACTAGTCTCTTTTTTTCCATCCTCCAATCGAAAATTCACTACAAAGGGCGATCTCGGATAACTTCGAGAAATGTGCTGAACAGAGTTGCTTATTCTGCGAAGTAAAAGCCCCCTGGAGTAAACCTGCCGTTCATTGCAACAGAACAGCCGCCACCGGTACCAAAAAAATTCCGGCAACTCCTTTAAAAAAATTCAGACTCAGCTTGCTGAGAAGGACTAGATATGACGCGAAGAACTATTCATCAATGGAGAGATTGGCTCCTAGAATATATCGGTGATGACAAATATGAGTTGATCCAAAAAGACACTCTATCAGTTTATCGAACGATTGTGGCAAAGAACGCCATGGATGCCGAAAACGAATGTCAAAAGATCATTAAGAGCGCTAAAGAACTCAAGGTTTAATTGCCTATGAGGTCTTTATTCCTTAGGAAGAGTAAAAACAAAATTGGGGTGCCCCCCGGGAGACTCTTCGCACCACAAGTCCCCTCCGTGTCGCCGTACAAGCTCACGAATGACAGGGAGTCCAATTCCTGAGCTTACCTCGCTCTCAAACATCTCAAAAATAGACCTTCTCTTCGCCGCTGGAATTGATTGTCCATTATTGAAAACATTAAGCCTATACATCACGCCTTTATCTTCAAAGCCAAAGGCGATCGTCCCTCCCTGGGGTGTGTAACGAATAGCGTTGGAAAGAAGATTTCTATACACTATGCCCAACCAATTTTTATTGGCAGAGACCAATATTTTGTCTCCTGGTATTCCGCCTAGACGATTGTCAATGCGTATCCCCCCTTTCTCGATCTCCAACGAAAATTCTCCAAGAATAGGGTCAATAATGTCTTCTCGGAGATCAAGCGTTTCTTTTTTTCCAATTTCACTGGAATGCATCACGCTTGATTTTGTTAAGTATTCCCCGACAATTTTTTCAAGTTTGATCATACGATTAAAAACATCGTTCAGCGTTTGTTTAACACTTTCGCTTACCTCGCCAAATCTTCCTCTTGCCAATAATTTAATTATTGAGGCAATGGAAACGATGGGAGATCTCATGTCGTGTGTTGCTATGGAAAGCATCCGCAAAATATGGGTTTCTAATTTTTTCCGCTTTGAGATATCGCGAGAAATTCCAATCACGCCAATCGTTTCACCGTCACTATCTTTCCATGGAAACTTAGAAACTGAGATCCAGGAATGGGTCCCATCTGGACGAGTCAACTCCTCCTCCTTATCGACAATTGACTCTCCTGTCTCCATAATGAAAATCTCATCATCTCGACATTTTTTCGCCTCTTCTGGTGGAAGGAAATCAAAATCGGTTTTTCCGATCATTTCCTCCCAGCGAACTGCTGATCTTCTCGCTTTGGCCTCACTTACCAAAGAAAACCTCCCATCCATGTCTTTGAAGAATATGGAGTCTTGTGTGTGACGCAAAAGCGCCATCATTTCAGGACACCTTTGAGTGAATTTGTTTGCCATACCAGTACACCTCCAAAAAGGTGATAAGATGGCCAGCCCTCATATGCCGGCCCTCCTCAAGATATATCCTTTACAAAGGATAGGGATATGCGGTGGATTTTAGCAACAAAAATCCACCACCGAGGACCACATCTTCTGTCAATTGTTTAAATATATTGGAAATATTATAAATTTTCCCCGCTTTGTCAAATAATGAGAGATTTAATTTGCTTAAGACTTATTGTGGTTAAGAGGTGAAAACAAATTGCCTGGGAGGCTCCAATGGTTGCATTGTTACGTCAAGGTGAAGCCGTCAAACATAATAAGATGGCAGAATGGGGTATCGGGAAAATTATTGCTGTAAATAGCTGTGGGACAATTAAAGTTATTTTTGAAGGAACAAAGGAAGTATCGATTGCTAAGGGATCAAAATATCTAACAAAAATAAATGACAACGAAGAAAACTGTGTCCAAGAACCAGGGACAATAATTCCGGAGAAATAAGCAGCTTTCAATCATTTATATGATCTTTTATATGGTCATGTATTGCTTATTGATGAGTTTCCGATTATCAGAAGAGTTCAGAGGAATTAATACTTTTTGTTTGGCACATCTTTTCAGGAGTGCCGGGGCCGAACATAAAGGCATGAAGGTGAATATCAAATTATAGGTGGATTTTTGCAAACAGTAGTAAAAAAATGGTTCCGTGAGGAGGACTTTGGATTTCTCGACAATAGAGGTGGACCAGACATAATGGTGCGCAAGGCAGACCTTGTCGATTGCCAGTTTTTGAAGGTTGGTGCAACCGTTGAGTTTGAATGTCACCCAGAAAAGCAGGGATTAATCGCAAAAAAGGTCAAGCTTTTCAATCAAAAAAATTCAAACGGCCAAAATAGTGGCAAACGGGGCACCAAGGTATTTCGCTTTGGTGTTATGACTTAATCGGGGTCACCGTTGGACTGGGGAAAAGTGCCGTTTTTTCAAGCTCTTCTCTAACCAAATCCTTTTTTAGCATCGCCATAGTGCCAAAACAGCAAAACAATGGCCTCTTTTTTTGTTTCTGCTAACCTAATGGAGAATACTATAGCCGGTGCAGAGAATGATCGGTAGCCTGGCCATATCCTGCAACATGCTTCGCACCAGATCACTTTCCGTCATTTCCGCAGCAAGAGGAGAGAAAAAAGACTGGTACGAAATCTAAATAATGAGTATCAAGCTCAAACACATTCCTTGTCAAGGCTGTTAAAACCACTCCTCATATTGTATGCCCACGATCAAAGATTTTTTCAGAATTTTTCTTGATGCTCAGCAACTTTAACTTCATTTGCTGACAAATATGATGAACAATCTATCCCCAAAAGATGTTGAATCGAGAGGAGTTGGCGGCCTTCTCCCTCCCTCAAACAGCATTTCAGCCGCAATACCATCAAAAACAGCCTGGTTTCTTTGTTTCATATTCGGCAGCATACCGTTGCTTTTCCCGGCCCTGTGGAATGGTTTTGCCATCGTTTTTTTCGACACAGGCGGATACCTGGATCGTGTAATTGAAATGACAATTTACCCCGGACGTTCATTCCTCTATGGACTTTTTCTCTGGGTAACATCGCTTGGCTGGTTGTTCTTCTGGGGGCCGATATTAATACAATCGTTTCTCTGTCTCTGGGTGATTCACCTTACGCTTCGCTGTCATAATATTCCTGCGGGTCCCCTTGCCACTGCCATTTCGTGCTTAGGGCTGAGTCTACTGACGGGAATCTCGTGGTATACAAGCCAATTAATGCCCGATATTCTCGTGCCAATAGTGATATTGGCTCTCTGGCTCCTTTCTTTCTCTTGGAAAAACTTGAGGCTGTCCGAACGAGCGGGCCTCTTGGCGACAGCCTCACTGGGGATGATGTCGCACAATTCGTGCTTAGCGCTCGGGATCGGATTGATACCCACCCTTTTCATACTTCGTATAATAATTTACCGAAAAAATAGGCCTCTCTCGACCTTCATTTTGCCTCCAGTCGTTGCCGTGGCAATCAGTCTAGCCTTGATACCGATGATGAATCTGTCTCTTTCAGGAAAGATAACCTATTCCTCAGGAGGCCCTTCCTTTCTTTTCGCACGATTTCTGCAGGCAGGCATTGCCCAGCAATGGCTGGCAGACAATTGCCCCATCGCAAACATGCGGTTGTGCGCTCTGCAAAAGCGCCTGCCGAAAACAGCCGATGAGTTCCTCTGGTCCAGAAACTCACCCTTTCAGGATCTCGGTTCATGGAAAGGAAATACCGGAAATTCCGAATACGAGGAGGTGGTATTCGAAAGTATAAAAGACTATCCGGATGAAGTTTTGTGGGCTTCTTTTCAGGCGACTTTCGAGCAGTTTATGATGGTTAAAACAGGCGACGGATTGGATAATTATCAGGATTACACGAGAAAGGTATTCTCAAAACTCTCTCCAGAAATTGCCCAGTCGTTCAAATCAGCTCACCAGCAACAACAAGAAATTACACAGAAGCTCTTTGATATCCTGAATGTTGTGCATATACCTTTGGCTTATCTGTCGGTGCTGGGCCTTATTGTTGTAATTGGATGGGGGTTACGTGAAAAACGTCATGATTTTGTCGGCCTCGCCCTCTATGTGTTCATTGCTCTCTTGGGCAATGCCTTCATCTGCGGAGCTCTCTCCAGTCCTTTTGATCGTTACCAGAGTCGTATAATATGGCTTGCCACGCTCGTTGTCAGCATGGCAGCCGTGTGCCACTGGCATCGACCTCTCGAACAACAAAATTGAGTCAGGGCCAATTAGCCTTGCCGCTGACGCGACAGGTGATTGCTCTGCAGAGCCACAAGAACCGACAATGGTTTTGCGAACAATTGCACACTCCTGTTTACATAACAGAAGCCTCATTGCCGGCCGCCTGTCGGCTAGCTATGCAAAAACCGGAACTTCAACTTCCCCGCATTGATCACGTCATTGTTCTTCAGCGCCGTCCCTTTATCGATACTCACTCCGTTGAGCCGCAATTTACCCGCATTATCTCCCGGAATCAGGGTGTAACCCATAGGGTCACGAGTAATGTATGCGAGATTCTTGGGAGCAAACAACCCTTCAAGCCTGACCTGGCAGCTATCTGCTTTACCGATTTCGGTAAGCCGTGCGGTCAGATGATATTCGTCCTGGCTGGTCTCGCCTTCTTGCACCTTGAGACGTGCCGGCGACTCGATGAAAGAAGGCTCGGCCTTTTTTACCAGTTCACGTTGTTTGTCAGTTTCGAGCATCATGGTTTCAGCCATCTCGATTTCGCTGAGCTTCCTGTCTCCGCTCTCCCCTCCCTCCAGCAGGAAAGTCAGGGAGTGTTTACCGATACTGGCAGTATCCCCATCCTGTAGTTCACACTTGACGATTTTTTCCTCATTTACATAGGTGCCGTTGGTACTGAGGAGATCTTCAATGAAATACTTATCCTGCGAACGTTCAATTCTGGCGTGAAAGTTGGAAACCGCCAAATTATCGATCTGCAAATCATTTTTTGAATTTCGGCCAATTGTGATCTCGACTTTATCGCTTTGAAACACCTTAAGGACGTTTTTGTTGAATTTGAGCAGTATTTGTAGCATGATTACCTCCGGATTCTGTTTATGGCTGACTTCAGAATAGATTTCCACTTATTGTCGTAGCAGTCTATCACAACTGCGGTAATGTTGTCTCGTCCTCCGACAGAGTTCGCCTTCTCAACCAGGCTCCTGGTGATCTCAGCTAGAGTCCCTTTGCCCGTAAGAATGTTTTGCAGATCGTTATGTTCAACAAGATCGCTGAGTCCGTCGCTGCAAAGCAGAAAACGATCATTTGGTTTTACATCGACTGAAACAATGTCGGGTTCTATCCCAGGCTGGGTACCGAGGGACTTGACCAAAATATGGCGCATTCGGGCATGTTCAGCCTCTTGCTGAGAAAGTACCCCGACACGCACTTGCATATCGACCCAGGTGTGATCTCTGGTTAACTGGATCAATTCATGCCCACGCAATCGGTACACACGGCTGTCGCCTACATGTCCCAAATAAAACTGACAACGATCCCAGCACATAAAGGTTAAGGTTGTGCCCATCCCTTTTTGCTCCGGGTTCATCTGGGCATTCTGATAAATCGTATTGTTCGCCAGCTCTATTGCAGCCTGCAGCGCTTCGGCATTGCAGGACTCTGTTTTTCCTCGCTTACCACCGCCGACCAGAGCCTTGAATACAGTCTCAACCGCCAGAGCACTGGCGACCTCTCCGCCCGCATGTCCACCCATACCATCGGCCACCACAAACAAGCCTCGTTCGCTATCAACCCGGAAGGTATCTTCGTTATGCTCGCGTACCCGTCCACAATCACTGCAACCATCGGCAACGAAATACATCACTTTCTCACCTTCTCTTTGCAGGCACGTGCTGCTGCGGCGACAATGGCGGCGTTGTCAGGACGGCGCGAAATGGCCTTGACGAGCAGCATGTCAATGAGATCGTGACTGCATATGGGCAAGCCTTTACGCCTTTCACTGAGAGGTTTGTATCTGACGTTGGAAATGTTGTACATTAATGCAGCCATACTGTCACCGACGAAGGCCTTCTCACCGCATAACAATTCATAACAGACCGATCCAAGAGAAAACAAATCTGAACGACCGTCTACTTTTTTAGCTGCTACCTGTTCAGGAGACATGTAACTCGGCGATCCCATAACCATACCAGTCTGGGTCTGAGAATCAGAGACCACCCGGGCGATACCAAAATCGGTAACTTTCACCGAACCATCAGGCAGCCGCATGATGTTAGCCGGCTTAATATCGCGATGGACAACGTCATTGCTGTGGGCATATGCCAGGGCCTCTGCGATATCAGCGATAATCCCCAAGACCTCGGCTACCGGCAGCAGCGTACCCGGTTTGCAATATACCGAGAGATCTTCTCCACCAAGGAACTCCATCGCCAGGTACGCAAGATCATGCTCTTCACCGGCATCAAAAATGGTGACGATGCCGGGATGATTGAGTCGGCCGGCCGCCTCGGCCTCGCGAAAGAAACGCTCTTTTATCATCGGCAGCTGGTTCTCGTCGACCCCGGAGTAAGCCAGCGTCTTGATAGCCACCTCGCGATTAATCTTGGGGTCCCGACCAAGATAAACGGTACCCATGGCACCCTGTCCCAGCTCACTGACAATTTCATAGCGCCCCAGAGTGGGCCGAACTGCTCCCTTTTCAAGCACCACAGTGGCGTCTTTACTCTTTCGTCCGAGTGATACACTCCCACCACTCTGACGCAGGCGGGTCAGGCGTGTGGAGATGTCTTTGTAGCTGCCACTTTGGGCCAGGTAGTCATACGCCCGAAGAGCTTGACTAAATTGCCGTTTGCGTTCGAAATCGAGACCCAAATGGTAGATCAGATCACGAGCCGTTGCATCATGTGGCGAGCATGCCTGATATTTTTTAAGAGCTTTATCGAGCAAACCCTTTTCCTGCAACATCTTGCCTAAGCTGCAATTCAGTTCGTCCAGCGTCTCGCAACGCTCACGCATACGTCGTGCGGAATGCATCAACAACAAGCCCACCCCCGTCAAAAGCAACGGCGGGGTGACCTGCAGCCACCAACCGAAATTAATAAACAATACCGTCGCGACTGCCAGCCACACCAGGACAAACGACCCCATGAGAATCAGTGCGGTACGGCCTGGCAAACGAGGTACCGCCAGCCAAAGGAAAAAGGCGAAATAAAACAACACCAGCACTTCAATCATTGGCAGCCAGCCCGGTCGAGAGAGCTGAAAGTCGCCAAGCATCTGATTAATCAACTGGGCTTCGGAATATTCCTGAGCCTGGGGGTGGGTGAAAAGACCCACAACAACTACCTTTCCCTCCACAAGGGCCGGCTCACTGACCCCGGCGAGAATATCCGATGCGGAAATCTTCGCCATATTGGCCAACATAGCCGCAGGCAGAGGCAACAAACACAGGCGGTTATCGATCGGGTAGCGACGCTCGCCAATTGACAACATCACCGTGCTTGGCTCTCGTGACTCCAAGGAGAGAGACTTGAATGAGGCTTTTCGGCTAACCATCGTCGCGGCAAGAGCCGCAGATAGGAGATAACGTTCACCAACCGGTAACAGCAGCGACCCGACAACCATCCCCTCACCGCCTGCGGTGATAAAGCCGACTGCTGCTGCCTGACGCCGCAACTCTTCCCATGGAACCTGGGCTGCCTTGATATGAACAACCGGCCTCAGTGGAGAGAGCGGGTTAGAGAAATGTTTGAGATGCTGCTGCCAGGACCAATCCTGCAGCTCAAATTTGAGAGACAATTTCTGTAGCTGAGCCGAAGTACCATCCACTTCCCCGAAGGTGCGTACCCGTGCCGCCAAAACCACATTGCCGGCCTCGCGCAGTGCCCTTTCGAGTCGGACATCTGCGTCGAATTCGCCCTCTAAGGCAGATAACTCCTTGTTGATACGCAACCACAATTTGTTGTGTCCAGCCTCTGGAGATCGCCCCCACTCTTCGCGCATGGTGCTTATTCTCTGGGCGAGTTCTTTGGGTGCAGGAGAGAAGAGCGGTAAATAGAGGAGAATAGCTCTGGCTTTTTGTTTAGAAAGCTGGGTGACCAGTTCGGCGAGAGTCTCACGTGAATATTCACTTTCAGTCACCTGAACATTGACAACCGGAGATTTCTCCGCAACCGAAATGAGACCGGCACGCAGAGCTAGGAGATGTTTCTCGATAGCTACAAGTGGAGGTATTTGATACAGCGTCGCAGCCCCTAACAACAGGGCAAACAACAGAATCAAATTGGTAACGGAAAAAAGCCGGTGTTTCATCAATTTCCTGTCATCTCAGTTCACAGGTTCAAGTCTGCGTACCGTCATCATCAAGCTCTTTGACCTGGTCGGACAGAAAGCGGAATTTCCCCTCACTCAGTCGATGCCGCCACAAACCGGACTGGGAAAGGCAACCAACGTGGCAAAGCAAAAGCGAGACACAACACCAATCTAACATAAAGGGTTGGTAAATCAAGATCGGTAATGAAACAACACTAATCTCTGTTGTATATTTATTTTTCTAGAGTATGCACCCGATAAATCACTAACTAACTTTTCATATTCACCACCCAAACTCCTTTGAGCAGTCTGAGAGTTTTTCGTTTAAGCTCTCTTTGATTGACTCTCTCAGTCCGGAAACAGAAAGCAGATACATGGTTTCTGTAATAGTATTCCAATCTTCTTCTGAAGTTAGCACTGCATTTCTTCTTTTTCCAGTAATAAAAGGTTCATGTGTTTCCCCAACTTCATCAATTGGCCCATATAACTTTGACCTGTCTTCTGTAGCATTTAGTATATTCATAATATTACCTCCTGTACTAAACGTACGTCATTGCGACCGCCAAGTCATTTTTCAACTCTGGCTCTCTCTGAAGGGCTTTTGCATATAGGCCAAATTCAGATAGTAATTTTATTTGGAAACCTTACAGAGAGGTACGAAATGTCTGAAAATACAAATGAATAAATGTTTTTTACTGGAACTCAATAGATGAAGATAGCAGAACCATTGAAATTCATTGAAACAATGCCTTTTGGCTGCTATTGTCAGTAAGTTGTTGAATATCTGCCATCTATTTTTCTGGAAAGGAAAACACAAGCAACACGATGAATTGGCTTGACAAAATACCCTATTCTCTACTTATAGTTCTGTCGCTGACGCTGGGCCTTGCTCCGTTTACTCCCATGCCACATCTTGCAGAGAAGATAAAAATGTTACTAGCTGGTGAACTGGTGAGACCAGTGGATGTCTTTGATCTATTGATGCATGGAAGCCCAGTAGTGCTGCTGATCGTGAAGGTTGTACACAAGCTCGGTTCGAACCGGAGGGAATAATTCTTGCTGAAAATATCGAATTGCCGATTTTCAAATTGTCCTCTGTTTGCTGTTTACTTTTCAGGTTCAACTATTTGGAAAGATCTTGACTTTGCAATTCAATGGGGCTGGTCATCCTTTCCAGGATTATAGTGGAAAAACAGTGGTGTATCCAAACAAGAGCCCTTTTAAAAAGAGATTTGTGATTGATCTCGTGATCATAGTATTGTTCAATGAGGTTTCATTTAAAAACGAGAAAGGTCATTGGACCGCGACTAGGTGAATCATAGAAGGACTTGTTATGCTAATTACTCGGATAAAGCTAAAAAATTGGCGGAACTTTAAGAAAATTGACGTGAAACTGCGTGATAGAGTTTACGTCATTGGTCCGAATGCATCAGGCAAGTCAAATTTCCTGGATGTGATGCGATTCCTTCGGGACATTGCAAACCCCAAAGGTGGTGGGTTGCAAAAAGCCGTGCAAGATCGTGGTGGAATTACAAAATTGCGATGTTTATTGGCGCGGAAAGACCCAGAAATATTGGTTGAAGTTGAAATTTCCGAAAGGGTTGGTAGTGATCCTATTTGGAGCTATACCCTTGCTTTTCGAAATGAAGGAAAAGGACAGCAAAGACTCTTGGTTAGTCAGGAAAAGGTTACAGATCTCATAAATAATGCCACGCTAATTAACCGTCCTGATTCTGAAGACAATCAGGATATTGATCGCCGGACTCAAACTCATCTGGAGCAAATCAATACTAATAAAGAATTTCGCCAGATTGCCGAGTTTTTTGCAAATATGACCTACTTGCATCTGGTCCCACAATTGCTTAAACATGCAGATCAGTTGGGAGGATATCGCATCGAGAACGATCCTTTCGGACAGGCATTTCTCGAACGTATAGCAAAAACACAAGATAAAACACAAACCGCCCGTCTTGCAAAAATCAACGACGTTTTAAAGATTTGTGTGCCCAATATGCGTAATTTACGATTCAAACGCGATGAAGTGACCGGCACCCCCCATCTTGAAGCCATGTATGAACACTGGCGCCCAGATGCAGGTTGGCAGAGAGAAGATCAATTTTCCGACGGAACGCTTCGTCTTCTTGGAATTATGTGGAGCTTGCTGGAAGGTGATTCCCTTTTATTACTTGAAGAGCCAGAATTATCACTTAACGAAGATATTGTTCGTCAGATTCATAAATTGATTTGGAAAATGCAACGTCAGGCTAAGTATCGTCGACAGGTGTTTATAACTACCCATAGTGAGGCACTTCTGCAAGATGAGAGTATTGACCCACACGAAGTAATTCGACTCGAACCAACAAAAGATGGAACCATTGCGATAGAAGCATCTGATGAAGATTTAGCCCTTGTAGCCGCCGGTTATTCTGTTGCTCAAGTGTTGTTGACAAAAACCAAGCCATCACAGGTCAAACAGCTTTCCTTGTTCAAGCTATGACAGCACCATTTCTTGTAATTGCTGTTGAGGATGAATTAAGTGGAGCGGTGATCGAAAAGTTGGTTTCATTTTCAGGGTATAGTGGTTCAAACCGAATATTCAACGCTCGAGGTTATGGCCAATTAAAGAAAATGGTGCCCACATTCCGAAAAGCTAGTCGTACCATTCCCCATATTGTGCTGACTGATCTAGACCGTTCTTCCTGTGCACCTGCGTTGCTTGTTGATTGGGGAGCGATAAGGTTACCAAGAAATTTGTTATTTCGCGTTGCAATAAGAGAAGTAGAGGCTTGGTTATTAGCCGACAGAATTGGAATATCAGATTTTTTAAACATAGATGTCAATAAAGTTCCATACCACCCAGAAACAGAAGATGATCCAAAACGGACACTCATAAATCTTGCAAGAAAGAGTAGAACGCGAAAGCTAGCCAAGGAAATTGCACCTAGCTCAAAGTCATCAGCTACAATTGGAATATTGTATAATTATCACTTGATAAATTTCGTTAATTCCCGATGGGGTATTAATCAAGCTCGTCAAAATGCACCAAGTTTAGATCGTGCATTATCCCGAATCGCATTATTTTTATCAGATTGACTTTGGTATCCAAAGTTATTGAATTTTGAATTGATTTTCACCTTATACTTCGTTGCTAAGTAAATGACTAATCATTGTGCCTCACAAGGCATAATAGCATATCAAACGTCATGATATCTCATCTAACGGATGTTCCCTTTTTAAAAATGAATATTACCGATAAAAATCAGTCACATAGTCGTTTTTTCGTTAAAATGTAGCCACTAATATCGTTATTAATATTGTATTATATCTTTACATATGAGATTAATGATGATATTAGTATGCACACTATGTATCTCG
>JAHJLI010000243.1 GCA_018821785.1 Pseudomonadota bacterium | reverse complement strand
CTTTCTCCTCGGTTTGGGTTATCCCTCTTGCTTATAACTAACTATAGCACCTTTATAGTGTACAAGTCAAGACCAAATCAAGGTTATTTTGTTTTTATTTCACTTTTTTTGGTTTTCCACTTTTGGCATTTAATATGCCTGTAGCGTGGACATTTTCCACTTATTGAGACGGTTCTATGCCTTTTTAGCCAGCGCCAAGAAGACTTCACTTTCATTCTTTCCTTCTGCCTTTATACACCTGTCACCTTTCACCATTGCACAAAACAAATGGCGCTTACCTCCAACGTGGTAATGGTTCATACCGACTACAGACCATCCTGAAAGTGCAGACACATCCCACGGCATAGAACCAGCCGCTTCAGTAGAATTTTGCTTCTCCGCGCTCTGCACGTCCTCTCTACTCATCATCTGTACATCCATTCCATTTACTTCCATATGTTTCCTCCGCAAAATCAACTGAGCTAAAACGTTATCTTACTTCAGCCGTTGCGTACCAACCGACCTTAAATTCATTTTCACAATAAATACACTCGTACTCCATGTCGTCACAAGCGCGTGATGGCATATAGTCCCCTTCTATTTCCTGCTCCTTTCCACAAAATGGGCACTCAATATCCATAATATTTCTCCAATCAAAGATAACAAAAAGTTAAAGCAAAGCATGGTAGCTCCGCGCATTTTATGAGCTTTGTTGCGGACCGCTTAACAAGACGTTATATCTCTTCTCGACTTAAATTTTTACCTTCACACAAACCGCGCTCCGCACTCATCACATTTAAAACACGACATCGACACAATCCCGTCAATCCATGGCTCATCGTTCGTGTACCGAAGTGTGCCTTTTTTGCATGTGGGGCATTTAGTTTGAGATTCGTTGGCTTCTTCCTCGCGCTTCTCTGCATCATAGTCGTGATCTGGCATACTCACTCCTCCCCTGAAATCTCTTTGAATTTAAACGCTGTGAACATATCAAGCGCCTGCGTTCTGATCCATGCCACTTTCACCTATCAAGTTCTCGAATCTTGTTAACTCTCCACGGAAGGCAAGTTTTACGGTTCCTGTAGGCCCACCACGCTGTTTTGATATAATCAACTCAGCAACTCCCTTTTCAGGATTGTCGTTGCTTTTATTATAGACCTCATCACGGTAAACAAATATTATTACGTCTGCATCCTGCTCAATAGCGCCAGATTCACGCAGGTCTGACATCATTGGCCGCTTCTCAGTCCTGTTTTCAAGGCTCCTGTTAAGCTGAGAAAGTGCTATTATTGGGATATCAAGCTCTTTCGACAAACCTTTTAGCCCTCCTGTTATTTTTGCTATTTCAAGCGTTCTTGTTTCTGCTTTGGCTGTCATTAACTGAAGGTAGTCTACAACAATAAGGCCAATGCCATAACGAGCTGCTGCCATTTTTGCTCTTGCTCTCAACTCAACAATAGACAGAGCTGGTGTCTCATCAATAAGCAGTTTCATTCCTTTTGCTTTTCCTGCTGAATGCGTTACTTTGGGCCATGTGGTGTTATTCAGGAACCCTCCCCGAATGGCGTTTCCGTTTACTCCAGACATACTGGAAAGCATCCTTTCGATAAGCTCCTCCTTGCCCATCTCAAGACTAAAAAACATCCCTGTTTCTCCTTGCATTGATACGCTTTCAAGTATGTTCATAGCCAGCGCACTCTTTCCCATCGATGGCCTTCCGGCTACTATGTAAAGCTTTTTTTTGCAAAGACCTGACAATCTCTTGTCAAGGTCGTAGAATCCTGTTTCAAGGCCAGAGATGTGCCTATCGCTGTCTTGCCTTGCTTTTATTACTGCCAAAGTGCTATCTATCGAGTCACTGATCAAAGTAGCTGATTTTTTATCATCAACAGCAAGTGCGAAAAACTCACTTCCAAAAGAATCTGTAATCTTTTTAACAGGTTCTAGGTTATAGCATCTTGAAATAACATCCTGTGAGAGTCTGATCATGTCTCTAGCTTTTGACCGCTCTTTCACTATCAGGCAATAGCTTTCTACTCGTGACGTTGATGGAACTATCCCGGTAAGTTCTGCAAGGTAGGCAACTGCGTCATTGCCTATTTTCATTCCGTTTTTTACTGTGACGATATCGACATTTTTGTTTTCTGAAAATAAAGATGATATTGTTGAAAATATTTCCTTATGGTCTGGCCTGTAAAAATCATCTGCGCACAAAATAGACATAACAATAGGTAGCGACCTGTCATCAAGGAGCATTGTTCCCAGTACCGCCTGTTCTGCTTCAATGTTTTGAGGTGGAATACTATTCATGGTTTCACCGTTGGCACAAACCCGCCGCATATCTTACCGCCGTTTTTCTTCCCATCACACGACATTCTTGCTAGATAGTTGCAAACTTCACACGTGCCTAGAACGTCGTCGTCTCCGTCTTCCCACGCCCTGTTAAATACCCACGTCGAACCATGGGGAACAAACTGCCCTCCATCTTTTATCCAGTCCTTGCTTTTCTTCTGCTGAGAAAGGGAATCCATTACAGTATTGAATAATCCATTGTCGCACCCATATTTCTTCCAATACGTGTATGCCTTGCTCTTGCCTTTTTTCCTTGGGTACGCTTTCCAAAATTCCTCAAACCTGTCACTGTACACCAAAGGTGTTTCTGCTTCCTTTCCTTTACTTCCTTTACTTCGTGGTGTTTTCTCTACGGAAAACACAGGTGCTTGTGTGTTTTCTACACGTAAAGTCGGTTTTGTTGGTATTTCCGTGGATCTTTTGTCATAAACGGGGAGTAAACCTGAAATGAAATTGTCAGACCATACTGTTTGCTCCTTGTGTAATTCGGCATCAATGGCACCAAGGTCTGCTAAAGTTTGCAGAATGAGAATAGCTTTTTCTTCTGAAACTTTTGTTTTCGCCACGAGAAACAGCCAGTCTGCGGTGTTTTCGTACCGGAAAGTATGGTTTTCGGTGCCGCCTAGAATCTCAAGCAACTTGAACCAAAACGCATACCCGTCATTTCCGTACAGGCTTTCTAGTGTGAATAGTGTTTTTCCGCTTGTTGTGAAATGAGGAAAATAATTTACTGTTGTTTTTTTTGGTCTACCTGTCACGCCGACACCTCTCTCTGCGCTTTAACTCGCAAATCATGTCGTTATATGTCCCAGTTTTTACAAGTATCCACTGAGCGTTATTTTTGTTGTTATTTCGGTCGGTTGGTGTCTGGATGTGGTGAGCGTCCTGAAGTCCGTTATACTCCAATACATATATTTCTTTCATTTTGATATGCTCCAAACAAAAAAAAGGCATTCAAAATCGGCAGAGCTGGAAAGCGCAGGGTACGCTTGATTCTCTGTTGGCTCCGATTTTGAATGCCTTCTTAAAATTTGTTTCATAATGCGTCCAATTTTTTTCCAGTTTATAAATCATTTTCGAAGAGATTAACACCACGGTAGCCAGCCGCCTCTCTTCATCTCCTGTCATTATAGCAACGTTTTGTGGATTTTAAAAGCTATTTATTGATTATTTTTGTTAATCCTTGTGCTCGTCTACAATACTTTTAAAACTGTACTTCATTGCTTCTATGTCTTGCCTTTCGAGGAATCTATTTCTGTGCCCACACTTAGGGCACTCAAATTGCCCCTCCCCTGGTAGCCAGTTGTCGCCTCCTGTACAACCATATGGTGACTCGTACCAATACGTTTGAATGAATTCAAGCTCGTCTATGTAAAACCCTGCCCCGCATCCTTTCCCGTGCGCATGGTTACTTTCGCAAATCACCGCAACCCTGCTAGTTACTTTTTCTTTTTTGGCATTAAGCTTATCGAGCCGTTTTGTCAGCTTTTTATGCTCTCTTTCTATGTCTTCAAGTTTCATCACACCTCCTCAAAAGTTTAAAAAAACACGCCCGGCCAGCCTCACTCGATAAAGACCGCCCCATAAGAATTCACCGTTTTGTGGAATTTAAAAGCTATTTATTGGTCATTGTGGGTAATGTCTAGCCTTTCGGTGGCGCATGGAATCGTTCCAAGTCTACCTAAACTGCGTTACGCTTTCAGGTGTGATATAACCTGCCTTCCTAAAAATTCAGAGAACGCCGGCGGGATACACTCGCTTGCCTCTTTAATATTCATCCAGTCAACCCCCATGGCCTCAAAACCCCACGATTGAGGAAGGACAACGCCATACGGCTTTCCTCTCGTCTCCTTTGGTTTCGAGTAGTGCCGTTTCTCTTTTGCAATATCTCGCACCTTTGCCCCATATATTCCCATTGTCAATGCGCCGTGGTTGCATCCCATTGGCACATTAAGTTTTACGTTTGATTCAAAATACCTGTGGCGTCTCACTTGGTACCCGTTGCTTTCAAGATCGAACATACTCCCACACAGCATCACCGGATCTATGAGTTCCCTCCTAGCCCCCGCTACGTTTTCAATAATCCATGGGCCACCCCATTCTTTTAACAAGGCCCTCACTGCCGGTATAAGCTTCTCGTGCTCACGACGGTTCGGCATGGTGTTAAGGGCGCAATAAGCTTGGCATGGCGGGGAAGCCCACACAAAATCATACCCGCTAAGGTCTTGCGCCAATGCATCTCCCAGGATAAATTCAAATGGGTATCTGGGTTGCTGGTTAACATCAACACCTGTCACCTCAAAACCAGCTCTATGTAATCCCATTGCGGCACCACCGGCGCAACAAAACAAATCTAAACATTTAAACATAAAAAAACCTTAAAGCGGACATAAACAAATCCAGCGGCATAGCCCATCCGCTTTGGGCCTGCATCTTAAATCGGCATTAATTAAAAAACAACACCCGGCCAGCCCCACGCGAGCAAGGCCGCCAGGCACCAGTATCGTATCTTAATCACTTTTTACTTCAATTACTTTGTTGTCCATCCGACGCTGAAATTCGCTCCTCTCGCGCCGTTTATTATTTCTGCACCCGTTGGGCCCGCTCGGGCAAAACGCTTCGTGTTGAGCCATTTCGCACCAGGAAAGGCTAACTCTCGCTCCTCTTTGGCTAGGACACTTTATTGTGTCGTTACTCACGATGTTATCTCCATAAACGTGTAATGTTTTTCGTTCTCTATATGTTGGTAAGAATTCTCAGTCGGCCTAAACCATGTTAGGTGAGAACTATATGAAACACTGTCCACTGTCGCATTCCGCGCCAGAGTCTCCCCACATTGATTCGTTTATAATACTAAAATCCGCCGTTTCTACTGGCTTACACTGATCCGTCAGCCAAATATCAGGGTCTTTCAGGCGAATCTTCCTCTCAAAGTCAACTACCTTATCCCGATCCGGCCCGTTCATTATTTCCCTCCATTCGCGCATGTGCATATTGGGACACATCCAACAGCTCGAACGTGGAGGCGCTGGCCATCCAATTTGCTTTACCAACGCCAGGCAATCGTTCCTGTCCATATTACGCTCAAGCAGGGGGAACCTTACTCCCCACTTACCAGGTTTAGGTTTTATCATCCGAGCTGCCCGACCTATTTCGTCCACAGAAAAGCCGATCCACGTTTGCGCCTTCTTTACCCCTTGGCTTCTTGTTGCCCACCGTTGCATCACTCTAGTTTTCCACTCGCCTGAGCAATATGTTGGCAGTTTTCCAACTTGCTCACTAGCCGAAGTAAACGCTGGGATTGCTATTTTCCCGCAGGTCACTAGGTCAAAAGTGGCATAGTCACTTTTCTTTACGCGGTGTATTTCAATCCCAACCCTAGCCAATGCCGGTGCGGTAACTGATTCCAGGTATTTCCATGTGGTGCTTTTCTCACGTTCCGTGTCCACTATCACGGCCAGATCAGGCCTGGGCAATTCCCCTAACACAATAAGGGCGGTTATTGCCGCAGATTGCACCCCACCGCCAGAGCTAAAAATCTGAGTTCTCTTTGGGTCATATGTTGCCCCAGGTATGTTGTTCCAAATCATAAAAAACACCTAACAATTAGTTCAACAGCCGACCCGCTGCATTTCCCCTGATTGCCACTATCTGTTGTCTTGTCGTTCATGTCTTCTATTCTCCTTTCGTGTTGGCTGGCGGGTTAACAGAAACGTTAGGTGCAGTAAATTACACCGACATTCACACGGCCTGCCGGGACTTCTTTTTCGTCATAAACCCAAACAACGCGTATTACCTTGTAAAACCTTTCGGCCCCGATACCACCAAAACGGATTTCATCCTCAACCCTTGGGACATGGCTTGCAAGTTCCCTTAATACAATCTTGTCTGTTTTATAATCAATAAAATGTATCTGTATAGTTGGCTCTCTATTCATAAAAATCACCTAACCAAAAAATTAACGCAGACCGCCAGAACGACCTTTCAATCTGCAAGTTTTGAACTATCAAATATTATTTCACAGTTGCCGCCATTGTGCTATGCGGCAGGTTATTAGTCCGTTATATTCCTCTACCAGCTCACCATTCTACCCATAAAGCCCGGCAAAACTCCACAAGGGGGAAGAGTTTTCCGGGCGCGTCTCACCAACTCGATAAATATTATCAAGGAGTTTTTCCAGTCTCCTTTTGTCCCCTTGCTATCTTTGCCATTGAACCACCTCCTTTTTGTTGCTTAGTTTGAGTTTTGTTTGAAATATTCACGAGCCATCCGCTCTAGTAATGACGACCTCTTTGCATATTTCTTTCTTTCTTTGTCGCCACCAATGCCTATCCACGGGCAACCGTCTGTGTGTGTTCCTGTTTGGTAAAACCCTTGTCCAGAATACCCACAAAAAAACACAAGGGGACTCAAAAAGCAAATCAACAAAATACATATTTCCTTCGTCCATTTTCACCACGCCTCCATAACAGCCATACACTCGGCCATCGTAAAAAATTGGCATCTCTTGTCACCATACCATTTACCGTTAACGCGAAGCCTGAACATTGTATTGTAAAACTCCGTTCTATCGCTTTTTTTGACTGGCATATCCTTGCTAAAATTTGCACCGTCCAGGCGCATTGAAAATTGATATGCGCCGAACATCTCGAACCGGTCAGACTTGCGCGGACCGTGTTTGATTTTGCTATTCTCCCTGGCAATTGTGCGAGTGTATGATACGTCGGGAACTCTTTGATCTGACATCAGAAGACACCGCCAACAACCCACGACGCATCAATACTTCCAGTGTCGCACGTATCTCGCTCGACTGTAACTTTCCCAACACCTTGCACATTCCTTATCTTGCCGGCCACCTCCTCGGCGTCTTCGGTCGTGGCGTATACTGAGACTGTTATTATGTGATATTGTTTTTCTTCTGGCATTTTACGCTCCGAATGTTACGTGCGGAATATTTCCGGCAATGATCTCGTTTATTATCTCTATCGCATCCTCTTCCAAGATCGCGACACAGTCGCACATTGCAGCAACCGTTTCAGAGACTCTAGCCTCCTGCAACTCCGCATTTTCCCTGTCTGCCTTCTCTCTTTCTCTTAGTGCTAATAGAGTTCTGGCCTCGGCGTCTTTCCGCTCCTGCTCCTCACGTTCAGCTTTGGCTTTTGCCTCGGCCTCGGCTTTGGCTGCCTCCTCTCGCTCGTCCTTCTCCTTCTGCATTGCGGCCCGTTCCGCTGCCAGCTTATCTGCTTCTGTTTTTACTTTATGTTCTGCTTCCTCCTGCGCCTCTTTCTCAGCAACAATACTTTCCAAGCTTTCAATTGTCTTGTTGGTTGTTTCCTGTGCTTCATTAGCGTATCTGCCAGCCCAATCAAAACCGCTATCCTTTAGCTCAACAACAAGATCACGCAGAAAACTTATGCTTTTCCCTATGTTCCGAGCGGGGATACTGTCAATTGATTTGATTCTGTCTGTGACGGCGTCCATCCTCTTCTGCTCAGCTTCAGCCTCTTTCTGTTTCCTGTCAATATCAGCCTGGAGTTTTGCAAGGCGATCCGCTTCTATCTGGTTCTGCCTGGCCTGCTCCGCCCGTTCTTCGTCGGCCTTTTTCTCGGCGGCGATACGTTCAGCCTCCAGGCGCTCGGCCTCTGCTTTCTGTTGGCGTTCAAGTTCTTCCTGCGCCTTTTTGCCGGAAAGAAGGTTTTCCAGGCGCTCAATGGTCATGGCTACAGTGTCTTTTGCTGCAACAATGTAGTCAGATCCCCACTCTTCGGGGTAGTTGGCCTTCACACCTTCCAGAATAACGGCAATCTCTTCAGAGCTTTTGTTCATGGCCCCGAATGGCAGTGCCTTTATTTCTTCGATTTTAGCTGTGATGGCGTCCAGGCGGTCCTGCTCGGCTTTGGCAATGGCAAGCTTTTCCTGTTCAACTTTCTCGTCGAACTCAACCTTTGCGGCCTTCCAGGCTGTTTCGAGGGAAACAAGCGACTCCATTATTGGCTTCGCGGCTGCGTTTATCTTTTTGCACAAGTTGAAAGGGACAGCGCTTATTTCCTTCCTGTTTTTCTCAAGGGCTATCCTTGGATTTTTGATATCCCTGACTGCAGATTGGACAAGTTTATAATTATCTTTGTCTGTCAGGTCTTCAGGTATTAAAGACACGTTGTATTTCAACTCAAGTTCTTTTTGGATCTCAATTATCTCCCCTGTCATAGAGACAATCAGCTCGTCGCCAATAGTTTTAAATTGGCTTACTTTTGCTATTTCAGTTGTCATTATTTCCCCTTGTTGTTTGGTTTTTTTGCTATGGCCTGTTATCTAGTCCGCACTTTGGGCGCCTGTTGTAATACTGGTAAGTAGAGCAAAAACTACCACAGTGGCCGCATTGGTGTGATTTTCTTCTTATGCGCTCGGGCCTTATCAGTTCAATTCCTGTTCCCTGTAAGGCAATATCTCGATCTACATACTGCATGTCAACGGCAGGCCGTGTTTTTGTGTCAATATATTCTTTAGGCCAAGGAATATCAGACTCTCTACTATTGTGCTGACTTACAGCTTCCTCTTTTGTGAACACCTCGGCCTCGCTTACATTGGTCGTGTACCCGCCACCTTCACGCCAAAAAAGGATATCATTGCCGACATACGAGCGACTGTCCTGCAAGTAATATTTATCATCCATTGTCTGCCCCCTTGTTATATGCTTCGCATGTTTTTACCAACTCACATTCCTGGCAGTCAATTCTTGGCACCAGGCTTGCGAACTGTGGGCAGAGTACTGTGGTCGGCTTGCTTTCGTTGGCTTCTTTCATATCAGCCTTGGTGTCCTTTAAAAACCCGTCAACCTTGGCCTTGCCTGTATCGCTTAGAATGTTGTAGCTAGGTTTTTTCTCTGCAAACCACTTGTCAAGATCTGCTATTGTTTTCTGTTTTTCAGCAAAGAAATCTATTCCTTTCTCGAACATGGCAACAGATATCTTAGGAACGTCGGGCCGCGCTGGTGTTTTTATTCCGTGCATGTCGTTGATGTGTTTGGTCACGTCCCATATACGCTTACCACTTCCGTCAACAGGGTAAGGATAGTTCCCGTTCTCCTTTTTTTCGTTTGCCGGAAGGTTGACTATCGACAATCTATAAAGAAAGCGCCCTATCCCCCAATGAACAGCAGCCCTCTTGAATGCGTCCGAAACTTGGCCTTTCTCTTTTTCAACTTGGGACTCAACCCCTGTGTCCCACTTCCACACCCAACCATTATCACATTTTATGCCAATCCCTGCCATCAAGCTACCATCAACAACTTTATAGTCATCCTGCCAACGGTCAGGGCCAACGGCAAGGTCAAGTAAATCCATAACGTCCCTTGCGTCAACATATGCAACGCAAGAGGCTGAAGGCTTAAACTTGCTAAAGCTTTGCACCCTCCACTTATATGGTATTTCCTCTCTAAGTTTTGCGAAGTCAATCTCTGGTATCATATTTGCTGCTCCCCTGTGTTAATAAACATAAAAAATTCAATCAACCTTCCCAATCTCAAGCTCTCTTTTTTTCTCCTTTTCCTCGAGCGCCTCAAGTGCTCGCTGGATCGTCTCTGTTTTGTTTACCCCGATCTTCGTAGACATTAATAGCAGAATCGCGTCATGCCTCTTGCTTAGTTGAAACGTTCTTCTCATGCTGTTACTCCGGTGTTAAGTGATAATTAATATATGCTGTATGTGAACAGTATATGCAAAACAGTCGCGTATGTCAACAAAAAAATAGATTATTTTGCAACGTTCTGAATTACTTTAGCGAGTAGTTCTTGCTCTGTTCCAAAGTTACCCTCAAACGCCACCTTGTTAGCGTGAATCGCTACCCCGAACCCTCCTGTCTGGTGGTGTGCAGGGCATAGCGGAATTACCAGCCAATCACTTGACCGTTGCGACATTCCAATACAAAACCTCGGATGGTGCAGGCAGGCAGGGCAACCACATATTATACAGCCTATTTCTGCTACTCTATTTTTGTATTGAGCTACGTTCATTTATCCAACCTCACCCAAATAACTGCACCTTGCGGATGGTCGTATGGGTTTTATTTATTTTTCTTTGGTGTGCGTTCAGATATTCCAACCATAAACTTAAAAGGTCCAACCACAACAGATATCGCAGAAATATGAACTATTTTTCTTATTTTCTTGTTTAGTGTGCTTCTCCTAATTCTATTAAATCCAAAAAAAATATCAGTCTGCTGGCTTCCGTTGTAATTCTGTTCGCTCCACACCAATGTTTTGGCAAAATTGACATGAATTAACACCCCGCCAATCCAAAAAGACAACCCCTTGAAAGGTTTTGTTAGTTGAGGAAAACTTGCGCTCATCGTTTCAACCCCATAGCCTCGGCCCACATGTCACCAGGATGAGACAATTGAATTCCGCTCTGTTCGTGCTCGAACATGTAATCGTTTATGTATCGCGACATCTGCTTGACGTTCATCTTGCTTGTCATCCGCATTTCGTCGGCAAGTTCCAGCATTTCAGCGTATGAAAGGCCATTGCTGAACTTGTGCCACCTGTCTGCGAACTCCTCATTTTCAGCCAAAAGGATAGGCAGAGCGTAGGAAAGTTTGCACCTGGCTTTTGTCTCCCGTGGTGTCTCAAACATCTGCTTTGCAATCTGGCCGTAATGTTTGTGGCTTAGTTTATTTTGTGCAGCTGACCTGTCCTTTTTCCATGGCTTGATTGTCACCGTCCAGGCAGGATCTAGGGGGAGTTTGTCAAGTAAGTCTTTGGCGTGTTGCCTTACTCGCTCGTTACAGACCTTGAGTGTTTGAGTGTCGCTTTTCATTGCCTCAACATATCCCTGACTTTTTGCAGTTCTTCTTCTGTGTGTACACCCCCGCCAGCATTGAAATTGAGATACCATTCAAGCACTTCCTCTCTTGTCTCCATTGCCGCTATATTCCAAGAGAACCGCGCAACCATCAAGTCAGGTTGGTTTTCGTATTCCCATATATATGAATCGAAAACCTTTATTTTTCCGTCCATGAAAGACCTTACTGCCTGTAACCGTTGTTTTCCGTCAACTATCACAAACGGCCCCCTGAAGTCTCGGCCCCATCCTCTACAATTGAAGTACAACTCCTTTCCTGATGTGCCACCTCTGAGAATGTACTCGCAGTATTTTATTTGTTGCTCTTCTGTCCACACGTGCGCTCTTTGAAAATCTGGATCAAGATCAAGCCCTATCTCAACATCTGATTTTATCTGAAATTCAAGATATGTCCATGAGACATCTATTCTGTAGGCACAATGCGGAAACCTGTTTATATTCCTGAAGTCTGTTATTTTCATCGTCTCCGCAACGCCTCCTTCATGCCCTGTTTGATCATGTCGGAAATACTCCCGTCAGACTTAACAGCCTGGCCATTGATTCTTGCTTCAATTTTGTAGCTACCTGCTTGCCTCGGTGTGACGTTTTCCTGCTCTGGTCGCTGTCTCTGCACGATTCGCTCTAACTCGTCAATACGGTCCTGCTGTGCGCGTTGTGGGCGGTCAATGTGGAGTAGTGAGTTCAGTTCTTCTTGTGGTGTCATAACGAATCCTCAAGCTCTTTCCTGGTTGTCAGCAAACCATGAACGCGTCCAGGGTAGTCAGACTCGGTGCCTGCGACAATTGCTTGCAGAGTGTCGTCAATGTCGGATATCTTCTGCTTGTTTGTTTTTGTAAATCCGAATGCCTCTAGCCCGAATCTCTTTTTCTCTCTCCTGTCGCTAATTTCTCGCTCGACCTTGGAAATCTCGATGTATCTCCCCCACGACCACATCATTGCTTCTTGTGCGTCGCAGTATGTCTTGAATGCTGGATTATTTGTTAACATTTCAAGTCTCCATGTTTATTTCATTTACGAAATCAATAGCCTCGTCACAGCCATTGCAAATACGCGCCTCGGCGTATGGTAGCAAGTCCAAAAACTGCACCCATTCTTTCTGGTTGTCTTGCGTGGTGCTTTTCCCTGTCCTCTTCATTTCGATAAAAAGTATCTTGTGGCCTAGTATTACAAGCAGGTCAGGAAAGCCAGGGGCCAGGCCGAGCCGTTTTAGTTTTTGCATCATCTTTATGGCTGCAATGCGGTTAGCCCCTGAGATGTTTTGGCTATTGGTAATAGAGGCGTGTGGTATCTGATTTGCTTTCAGCCAATCAACAAAAGCTATTTGCTCGTCGTCTTCTGACGGTGTTATTTTTCCAATTCTTGCCATAATATGTTGCCCGTGTCACATTATACATCTGTCGTCGCCAATACCACCAACAACACCGGCAATCTTGATGTTTTTACGCTCCCACCACCCTGGCGATCTGTCACCGTCTGTTGATGGTGCTGCCATTGCGGTCTTTCTCGGCTTGTCCATGTGGCGCGTGTGAACTACCTGTTTCTTTGAGGTGTCCACTCCAAATTCCTTGCAAAACTTGGCAAACAACTCCTGATTTTCCAGTCGAGGCGGAAAGAATATGGCTGGAGATCCAACTCCATGCAATCTCATCCTGTCCTTTATGGCCTTGGGCGTTTTCACCCTTGCTATTTCGGCGGCCTGCTGCATAGTCAGCGCCCCTAGGTATGTTTCGTGTGTTTCTGGGACTACGCCACACTTGCTGGTCAGAATCTCTTTTTTGCGCTCGGCAAGCTTTTCCACGGTGTCGCACTCGAACTCGGCAATCCACCCATATATTGTTATTGGAGACTTCCCAAACATTTTGGCGCATTCCGCCACGGTGAACTTTTTGCCTGTCGCCACCTCTGGTATCAAAACTGTTCTTTTTCCCATGGTCACCACCTCAAGTTGGCAAACTCAGAAAGGAAAAGATCGGCACACAGGGCGAAAGCGCAGAAGAAAGCGCAGCATATAGCTATTGTAATGAGTTTACTTTGAGGTAATCGTTTTGGTTGCATTGTGGCCCCTTAAAGGTTGGTGAGAAAGTATGTTGCCCAACAAATGGCGAACAGGTTGAAAGTAAATATTGTCAGGCGTATGTATTTGTTTACGTGCTTGTCTTTCATGGTTTTATGCGTGTGTTTATGCCTCAACCAGCTCGCTTAACAAAAGTGCGCTTATGGCCTCTTTCTCTTCTTGTTTTGGCTCGAACGACATCATAAATGACTTCAAATACGGAAAGGCGCTCTCCTTGAACGACTCGTCCAAATCTTTCTTGAATGTTATTTTTCCACCACCAAAGAACAGGTTGTTAAACAGTTTGTTGTATGGCGTGTTCCCGCAATAGAATCCTCTTTTCTTTGCCTCTGCTAACAATTTCTTGTCAACGCGCTGGCACATATTTGGCTCTTCAAATTTATACCCAGTCAAATCCATAATTATTTTCTCCTGAAAAAATTAATGTTAAAAGAGTGCTGGCTTTCCCCAATTCGTCGCAGTGCCAGCGTGCTGTCTTTGCTCTGCTGTGCTACCCGGTGAGCTGTCTGGAGGAGGTGGCGTATGATGACCACATTAGCCGGGTTGATGCGCCTTGCCATCGGGGAGGAGACTTGCGGCGCGGGTTTGGTTGTCATTTCCTTTTTGCCCATTCAACTTTCGACTTCGAGTTATGGTTCCACAATACCCATATAGTCCGAGTCAGAAAAAGCACTGCCAAGATAATCAGCTCGACTGCGATCGTTCCGAGGAACCACTTTGCTGCGCTCACTTAACCACCTCCTTGGCCTTCCTGACAAACTCGCTATAAAGTTTCTGGCGCTTCGACTCGTTGCCGCTCAACTTCCACGTGTCTAGGTCGCCACCGAATAACAAGACGGCTTTTTTAGCCACCTCGTATGAAAAGTCACGACTCCCGGCAAGCACGAATTCTAAGTGTTGCCGAGAGGTGAACCCCAACATTTTTGCGATATCTTTTTTCTTCATGATTTACTTATAGCACGATTTAAAAACGCTTGTCAAATGTTTTTTGCTACACGGTGTTGCTTTTTTTGTTTGACAAAGATCGTTCTGCCGTGGTATTGTTTTGGTATGGAGTTTAAATTTAATTAGGAGGTTTGGTATGGGACTTTTTCTAGAATTCGAATACATAGACAAAAACAACGATGGAAGGAAGACAGGGTTTGGTTGTGAGGGAGAGAACGACAGGGAAACAAGAAAACTTTTTAATAACGCAAAGCAGTTCGCCGTTCCGATAAAAACTTGTGATTTTTTGTTAGACCTGCGTGATGAAGACCGAACAATAATAGATACCATTGGAATTTCCAGGGATGGTTTTGAAAAAGTAACAGGAAAGAAGCCAATGTCTGACGATGAGTACGTTGATTTTGACATCCAGTTTTGGCAAGCAGCCAGGAGGATGATGGAAGACAACTCTCCAGACATGCTAGTAGCTAGCTAACGTTATAGATCACGGGGTTTTTGCAATTTAACCGAGGGACAGACTTTGAAAAACGAAACTGAAACTAACCACAAAACCCAGCCCGAAGCCGGACGTGCAAAAATTCCGGTGGAGCGGCTTGTTATGCCCAAAACCCCTATAGAAGGGAAAGCGTATAAGTTAGGGGATGGGCGTAAAGTTTTTATTCATTCTGCAAGCAGGGTCGGTCGTGGATACACGATAACTTTTTCTGAGTTTTCACTGTATGAAAAAATACAGGACTTTGAGAAATACGTGCAAAGCTGTGCGATGATGTCTTATGGAAGTTTTAAGCAGTTAGTCCTTGCAGAGGCATAACATGGTTTAGGCCGACTGAGAAATAAACTCACAAGGAAAGGTTGTGAGTTGGAGGAATAAAGATGATAGCAATATTTTTAGGAGCAGTTCTCGTAATCTCACCAATCACAGGGTATCTTACCACAGAAAGCGAGCTTGCCGTAGCAAAGACAACAATGGCGTACTACGACGACTACCAACGCGGGTATGACGCAGGGATAGATTGCATGATTAAGGAGACGGTGGCGCGGTCAGGGTGGAATGTTTTGGAGATTGCTAATCTGTGCTGGGAGGTGGGGGAATGAAAACTTACAGCGTTCCAGCTATTGAGGTTGACGAAAAGGTTGACTATGAGGTCGAGAGATACTTTGCAGAACTGCCGAGGCCAAAATCAGTCAAGATGGTTAGGAAAGGTGGTATGCACAAGAAAATATCTCAATTCGACAAAGGAGTTCTTTTCGCAGTTTCTAGCATGATGAACATGTCCACAGATACCACAGTTGCCGAGGACGTGCTTGTCGATGCAGGACTGACAGATGTTGACGTTTCTTTGTTTGAAGAATACGACAAGGTTCAGTTTAGAAAGTTTTCCGGAAGCACCAGAGTCGTATTTAAGGGATTGTGATTAACATTTCAGCATCGTCTCAGCCAATATACCTGTGCCACTTCTCCACATACTTCTTGGCCGTGCCTTTTCCGAGTCTGGTATTGTAATGCTTTTTCCAGTACAGCGCTTGACCTTCAATATCTCCCGAGTCCGGGATAGGCTCTGAAACCCTCAAGTACAAAACTCGCGCCATGGCTATCTGGTATGCAAGGTTCGTCTTGAGGGCAAAAGGACACAGTTTGCTTACTCCGGTAACTGTTGCTATGGCATTGCTTTTCTTGGTCCTGAAATATAGGTATCTCCCCCAAATATCGCGCTCGGTATTAGGTTCCATTTGAAAGATTCCGAGAGCTGGCCCACCTATCTGGTAAAGGTATTCGCCTAGATTACTCTCGACAGCAGCCGTGCCCATAAGCATGGAAACAGCATCGAGTGAGCACATGTCTATTGCTGTTAACACCTCGGTTATAACGTGCTGCAATTGATCTTTGTTTATCACGACAACCTGCCGCGAGTTAATTTATCACTCATCACAGGTAAGATCCTCGCCGCAGCACGGGCAAACTTCTGTTCGCGGCGGTATTTTCGTTCCGCATTCCGGGCAGATCATTAGTCGGCCCTCCCGCGTCTCTCAGCCGCCGAAAGCACGGCCAGGGCAGTTGACATGCTACCTATTTGCTCGGCCATAACTTTTACCGTTTCTGAAGTTTTTATATCCGAGTCTATTAAATGCTGGAGTTGTATTGAAATTGTTTTCTGGCAGTCAGTTCTTGCGGTAACAAATCGTGGCCATGAAACAAACTTTGGATCGCCATGACTATCCTTAAACTCTTGCGCTATATTGTTTATCCTTTTGTCTAATCTCGACATTATTTCATCCCTGTAGCCTTCTATCTTACTATCAAGAATAGACAATTTTTCATCCACCAGACTATCCTTCTTTTCCTCTTTCTTCTTCCACTCTTCCAGTGTCGCTACTCTGGATCTTATTGAAACCGCACTGCTCACCAGCCCGACAAGAGACAGGCCAATTGTGAACACTAGGGCGCCAAGAGTTACGTGCTTTTCTTCCCATGGCATTATAGGTTCCTATGGCGAGTCAAGAGTATCATTTAAGTAGCACCCACATTATTATCATCACGGCATAGAGCGCTATTAACTCTTGCCAGGTAAACACGTCAGTTTAAGTTTGGCATTGAGCCGGTTGAAAATCTTTGCTGTACATATCGATACGCCCCCACATCATATGGCGCAGACCTTGAAACACCTGCAAAATCGTCTAGGAGTGGTACGGTGTAGCCTTGGTCAATCGCCTCGGTTGATGATGCCGTGAGATGGAAGTCCCTGGATAGTGGCGTGGCGTTGTCAGGGTCGAGGAAATATGGGGTTGTGGTTAGGACGTTATTTGATGTGGTGGCCGTACCGGAATTGTCAACGATTAAAGTGCCACCGTCGGGATATGACACATAGTTATTCATGACGATAGTGTCCTCGGCAAGTGGATCAATTGCTATTCCGATAGGCCCGTTTGCGGTGGTGTCGCTTCTGTATATTGTATTGTTGTAAATCCTATTCCCCAATGGAGTTAACTCAATCCCCCTCCTCTCAATCATGATAGCCCTGTATGTTGTAGCACCCCCTGTTCCATCTGCTATGTTATTTCTTATTGTAAAATACCTTCCTTCTATCATTATGCTAGTCTGTACGGGGGTGTCGTTCTGCTCACCATATTGAGCATTAAACCTGTTCTTTTCAAAAATAACATCGCTTAGATTCTCAGCATCAAGTGGATCTTCAGGCCCAGCCGACACAGTCCATGGGCCAGAGCCTCCAAATATATTGTCAGACACAACGGTATAAGCTGTGCGATACAACAGGCCATTGGCGCCAGTGGTAGCAAAGTCACCTATGTGTAGCTCGTCAGGCCCGTGTAACTTTAGTGCATGTCTCCCGGCTGTGTCGTTCCAACTTGCCCCTGCTATGTCGTTGTGGCTTATCACACCTTTATACGACTGCCATATCCTTGTAACGTGTGTTGTCTCTGAGTCATGGATATAGTTTCCGAGTACGGTCAAGTCCTCTCCACCAAAGTATAGCACATTGCCAATTCCGCTGGTTAGATTGGACTCAATAACACTATTTCCTTTTATAATGTCTGAATCTGAATATCTGTAATGCGTAAACCTTATCGAACTTGCTTGGAAACCCGTTGCCTTTACTCTTAAGGCCAAAAAGTTGCGAACATTTGTTGCCCCTTCGATAACTCCATATGTTTCAGACGTGGAAGCGATAAACGACAAGTCTGTAACTCGCCAATCGTTAGTGCTGTCTAATCCTATTATTCTTGTCTTTCCGGAAACTGGAGTAATGGTTATTTCAGGAGCGTTGCTACATATGCCCTGAGAGTTCGGAGTGTTGCATGTTCCGTAGGCACCAAGATGTACAGGCCCTTGATTGCCTGAGAACCCCCAAGACCCCTCGGCTGTTGTCCAAGACGACCCACGGTTAAACAAAATTCTTCTGCCTATCGTAGCGTATCCTCCCACTACAGTAAGATCATCTGTTGAAACCTGTGCTGCGCCAGCCGGACATCCGGCAAAGTCGTTCTGTGTGGTGTCAGTTATGCAGGTAGTGAGTGCTCCAGCGAACACAGTGTCTTGGTCTGTTACTGTGATAGTAAACGACTCGGCAAGACCAGGAACAACATCACCGCTAGAACTATCTAAAACTGTCAAAGTTACCGTATATGTCCCGGCATCCTCGAATACGTGTGAAGCGACTGCCCCCTTGTCAGAATTTTTTGATTTACCGTTTGTTCCCCATGTTCCACTTGTTGGATCGCCAAAGCTCCATGTGTAATCGTATTCATGAAAACTGTGCTCAGTTGGAGAACTGGCAGTTAGGTCAGACGTAAAAAAAACAGACAGCGGCGCGACTCCTGTTATTCTTGACGCAGAAGCTGTTACTTCGGCAGAATACGAAATTCCGGCGAGTAATAGAACAGCGGCCAAAGTGCCAGCTATTAATTTTAGTCTCATCATGGCCCATTGTAATTGTTTATCATCTGATATGGAGATCCAGACAATGACAACACTTCAGAATCAGAAAGCGCCCTGCTGTAAATATATGCAGCTCTCACAGTTCCAGTTCCGTAAGCAGGGGAAGAGTCACAATAAGCGCCTATGCAAATAACATCAGGACTTACGATAAACTGATCCGAATCTATGAACGCACCATCTGACACACCATCTAAAAATACTTCCCTGTCTGTTGCCTCGGTTATAACTGTGGCTATGGCATATTCGGTACCTGCATATATCTGTGTGGACCCGAATTGCTTATTGACCGTCGAGGTATATTGCATCAATAGTGGGTTGAATGCTACGTTTACATCTGTTGCGATAGCTATAAAATCGTTAGACGCGGATGAATCGGCCAACCCTATCCCTATATTTTTACCAACGGCTGTTGATGGCTCTATTATAACGAATAATGTCAACGGATATGCAGTAACAGGCGTATGGGTTCCTTGTGCTTTAGCGTCAATACCGTCAAATGCAACCCCTCCACCAGCAGGCCAGGAATATCCACCTGAGAGCGTTAGGTCATACCCGTTTGCTGTCAGGTCGTTGAGCGTTGTGCCACTACCCTCGTTTAAGATGTAACAAGCCACCATATCACCAAGAGAATGACCGGTGTTGAGAGAGATTTCGGCAGATTCAGGAGCGCGGCCACCGACCAACATAAACGCTTGACCAGTCCCGCAGAGTGTTGATAAAATCAGTAGTGTTAAAAGTGCTATTGATCGCATTATCAGTCTCCAACAGTGCTGGTATATTCAACTTTCGCCCCGATATGATGTAACGTGGCTACTGCCGTTGTCGTACCAGTAGCGTCGATTTGATATCGCCAATACAAGCTATCTCCTCCAGCACAAGTTCCAGCAGGTGTGATCGCGGCAGTAGTGGTATGATCTACAGCGTTACTTCCTGTCACCGCCGCATCGTCAAGAGCTACTTCTGTTCCCCACGTATTACTTACAGTCTCACCAGCGCCACGGCATTGTGCGGCCACGTCTGCGTTAAGTACTCCGGTATCTGCTGCGCTTTGGAGATATTCAAGCTCAAGCGTTACCGTTCCACCGTCCCAACTGTCTGGCATAAGGACATGGCCGTAAATTGTCGAGGCGTCATTGTCAGCACATATGATTGTGTAATCAGCAGGACCACTGTTAATTGTTACCTTTGCTGGATCTGCACATTGGGTGCCGTCTGCTACCATTCCCCCAGCGTTCCAGGATATAGAATCAACAATATCTGCAAGTGTCAGCGCTCCGGTATTCGCCAGTGTGGCATCTCCACTCACTACCACGAAAGCGCCTGAGTCTGCACCGTTTCCTACTAAAATTTCCGTATCAGCAATGCCTGTAACCGTTGTTTCAAGTGAGTTTGTTTCTGCCAACAGTGGAGTAGCCCACACAGTTTCGGCTGTAAGCCTGGACACTCCGTCAGACCATGTACGTGCGGCTGGTGTCCCAGTGATAGCAAGTACCTGTCCGTCTGTTCCAGGTGCTGCAGGGCTGCCAATCATAAAGCTTGTGGTAATGTTGGCAGCAGCACCAATTCCAAAAAACTCACTTCCAGAATCAGTATCTTCCCATTGAACAGAAGCCTGTGAACCGGCTGCCGTAGGAGTAGAGCTATAGCTTGCTGCCTCAAAATTACCATCAATGCTCATGTCGGTAACACCAGCGCCGGCATTGGTTATTGTTATTTTCGTGTCGGTTGCTGAGTTGCTGGTGATCTCAAGTTGGTCGCCTGTGGTTTCGTCGTACAGAATAGAAAAATCAGCATCGCTGCCGAAGACAAGAGCAATATCATCCTGCATCTCTTTGGTTGCTGTAACGTTTTGGGCGGTGCCAAGGAGCATATCGCCAACACCCTTTGCCCCTAACTGGTCTTGAATTGCCGATGTAACCCCGTTGAGATACCCAACCTCTGTGGCGTCAACTGTTGCGGGCCACGTGGGAAGATTAGCGTCGTATGCTTGAATGTCAGTTCCTATAGCAACTCCTAGATTTGTTCTGGCGTCTGCCTCGGTAGTCGCGTTCGTTCCCCCATAGGCAATATCTGTGGCGTCGTTGCTGTCCACGTCGATGTCAATAGCGAAAGCCAATGATGGAGCGACCAGCAACACCAAGGCAATAAAGATTATTCGTTTCATAGTTTCACCTAAAATGTTAATGGGTCGGTTCCAAAAGTTAATGAATCTGCTCCGAAGGTTACTGGAATTGACGTTATCCCGTTCCACGTTCTAATTGTCGTCAAAGCCGTTCCGGTCTGCGCCGAATCGTAAAACGTCATGCCGCGAAGTTGGCTGAAAAACTCCACCGCGCTACCGTCTACGTGAGTAACAATTTCAGCCTCGGTTTTTGGGTTTGCAGATCCAGCCGTGAACCAATAACCGCCAACGACATTGGTGTCCCATGTTATGAGTGCGGCCTCTTCGGGGAGTGAGTAAGACGATTCCGCGCCGTTCCATTTGTTACCAGGATGGAAAGTCCCGCCGCCTGGATCAGTTACATAGAAAATTCCGTCAGAGTCGCTTGATTCCCACCATCCTGATACGGCATTGCGATGGTATTCGTCCTGTCTTCCTGCCCAAAAAGCTGTAATATCTGGCGTTACAATCGTACCTACATACACTCCAGTAGTGTCTTTTACATTTGACCCGCCGCCTTCTGCTATAGGAAAGACAATGCCGTCAAGGTCAATGCCACACAGACCACCATTAAATGGAGCTGTCGGCCACTTATTGTCACCGATCCTGTTTATTGTCACATCGTCGAGGGTGCAAGTTGCAGAGTATTCAACTCCAAGAGGATTGGTTATCGTTGCCGTTGTTCCCACGCGCACGAATGTATATAGCCCGTCCATGATGGTTCCTACGTTGATAGCAAGTAGCCTGGTAAAAAGAATATTTGAAGTGTTCCACATCCATAATGTTGAGCCTGCAGAATCACAAAATATTGTCCTGTCTGTTCCTGCCGCCCCTACATCGGATTGATACCACTTAATAGTGAAATCTCCTGAAATCACAATAGCAGTATTAATATTAATTCTGTCCGATACTCCACCGAAAGTCCCGCGATTGCTCTGGCTGATCGTGATAGGATATAGCGGAGCCTTCGTGTCTAGTCTGTAAATACCATCGTCAGACGTTGGCCCTTTGTAGTACGCGATAGCGGATGACCAGTAGGGTGGCCCCCCAAACCCATTTACAGCAGCGTAACCTTTCTGATATAGTAGTCTTTTGTGCATCTAACCACCTTAGAAAGCGTAAAGGATTACTGTTCCGGTTGCGCTTAAGGTTGAATTTCCAGAAACAGAAACTGTCAGCGCTCCGACGAAAGGAGCAGGGGCGAATGACTCAAGGCGTCCGGTAGCGGTAAGCGTACCGCTTGCAAGGGTCATTCCGTCAGAATCTTTTACTGTGATCGTAACCGTATCTGGAGCCGTTGTGCCAAACACAACGCCGACACCTGATAAGTGGCCGCCGCTGGTTGCTATGTCACAATCCGGAATGTCATCAGCTGTGCTTGCGTCGTCGGTAAAAACAGCGGGATATTTTGCTATCAATTCCCCCACGAACTCAGACCCTTTGGTTAGTGATCCTGCGGTATAAACAAATGTTCCGGCCATTATTCTACCTCGTATTTTTTTATTCTTTTAAAAATCTTCCACCCAACTGGTGATGATACCACTATAGCATATCCAAGCCCTATTAGCATGTTTTTCCCTCTTTTCCACGGATTACCGAACCGCATTAAATAGGTAATCAGGTTAAACAAAAACATCATATTTCCTACCATAAACTCAACGAAAGTGTTTTTGCAAATAGCCCAAGAGTGGTCGTGGCAGTGGCATATATGTGAACAACTATGACCTCCTATCCTTTCAGGGACAATCAAATCACCAATCCCCTCGCCTGCCCCGCAAAAAGACGGATATTCATCAATTGTCACATATGCAAACTCAAATGTTTTAGGAGTGAGATAAGTTACCCCGCAGTATTCTTTCGTGGTTATATCCATGGCTACTCCGCAATCTCTGTGCTCTCAAAGGTCCGGTAGGGAACTGTGGCAGTGTTGGTATCCCCGGTGGCGTGTACCTCTGTCGGGTTAAACGATTCGCTTACCGTGACTGTCTCGCCGCTTATATTTGTATTACCTGCTGCCTCGAAACCACGCTCTGCTATTTTATAGGTTGTCAGGCCCATTGTCATGATCGGGATATTCCCGGCAACGGCATTAAGTACATCCATTCCTGTTGTTGGCTTGACCATGACAAGTGGGACAAAATGAAGCCGCTCAATCTGCATCATTGCAATTACAGTTAGCAGGGTTGACTCTGTTTTCGTCTCTGCGCTGGTGTTGACAACTGTTTCCATAATCGCCTCGGCCTGGTTTGAGATCCTGGTAGATTCGGCAACTGAGTGTGCTGCAAGCGTGTCTGCATACTTGTCGTAATCGCCGGTATAAAAACACCCGGAGAGAGAAAAACATGCGGTCAGCATTGCCAATCCGTATAGTACTGCGCTCAATTTGTATTCGGTTCTCATGACTCCCTCATCTGATTAATTTAACAGCACTACATAGCAATGATTGTGAGGCGGTTGGTGTGTAAAATTTGCGGCTCCCTCTATAGTCAACAAACCCGCCAACTGTGTATACTGGATGACCCCATGCGGTTGTGTCAGTGTCTGCCGATGTTGTAGAGCCTTGGCCGATATACATAGATATATTGGAGCCAGTATCTATTGCAAAAATATTGTCGTTTGCCGACGACGCAAGCCCTGCGGCATATGAAATTTCTCGTATCCTTGTTACTGGTAGCTTTGCTGCGTGGTTGACAGTGGCAGCAGTCACTCCGATAGTCGAAGAGAGTACGTTTTCCGATGCTGTGAAAAACTTAATGGTTCCACAGTTGAAGCTATAACCACATATAGCCCCGGCTGCGTTTGTCCTGACAAAACCTACCCACTTGTATTTGGCATACCCGGCAGGAATGTAAGTTGCAATTGCGTCACCATTTGCGAGGTACATAAAATCAACGGTATTGTCCGAAGTCTTCAGAATCGCATAAAGGTGATATATGGTACTTACTGCCTTTGATCCGTTTGCCAAGCCACCGTTGCCTGTTCCGACCGCCCATGCAGCGTCAAGCCGTTTTGTGATGGTGCTCGTTGAACTTATTAGAGAGGTGTTTGTAGAATCCATGCAGACGATTGAGCCAAAATCAGTGTCATTCGTTGCATCAGAGGAATTCATTGAAAAACTACCACCTACAATATCACCGGTAAACTCGACACCTGATGGCATTTCACCAAGTCCTGTAGTTACCCATTCAGAAGCAAGCAACCCTCGGGCTATCCAAGCAGTGTCGGCAGCGTTACGCTGTTTCATTATGCCGGTGGTTGTGTCTGACCACCACTGATAAGCGTATGTCGTTGACGGTTCCGTGGCTCCTGAATTGTTCGATGCAAGCGCCTGCATAGCGGCGTTTATTGCAGCCCTAACAGACGGTCCCGTGTTCGCGTCGGCTGTCGTTATTTCAAAATCGTGTTGGCTCATTCTATCCCCTAATATCCTACTGATTGCCAGTCTATTGTTCTTGCAACGCCAGATCCGGCATTTAGCACCTGCGCGTTGAAGCCTGTTGTTGTAACTGAAGTAATTTTCAAAGTGTCACCACTTGTCGCACTGTCGATTGTTGCTCTAACTATCGGGGCCACCATATATGGAGTTGTAAATGATATCGTATCGCCACCTGTGGGTATTGCTATATCTTGGCCTCGCTCTGCCCTATCAGGCATGTCAACCGAGACAAGGAACTGATTAACGACAACATAGTTTGTTGTTATTGTAGATGACAGATACAATCTAAACTTGAAATATTGTGATGTGTAATCGCCATTTACAAAAGGCTTCCAATCTGTCCATGTTATGCTGTCGTCGCTTAGTGATATCTGTGGCTGAATTCCAACTCCGGGAACAAGAGCTGAAAAGTCTGTAACATCGTCAAAGTCTTGTATGTCGTCCCAAAGGTCTTCGGAGTTTATCCCGTAAAAGTCAAATGTGATCCCGCATCTTGCAGTCTGGCTACTTCCGAGACCTACAATCTCAGACGGATAATAGTAAGCGTCGGTAACTGCCCCGCCATAGCTGTCTATCCCTGTCCATGCGTCAAAATCTGTTATTCCGTCCCACTCTCCGGCCATGTCCATTATCAACTGACCGTTGTTGATATAACAAGACTCTTTAACTCCATCCCAGGTGGTACCATCGTTCACCTCTTCCATTGCGTTGAAAGCTATCAGTGATGGTATTGTGGTGATAAGCAGCGCTGCATTTTCGCTTGATCTGTTGTCAAGATCAACAGCCTTGATAAAATATGTTCCGTCAAGTGCTGCCGGTAGCGTAACTGTGTTACCATAAACCTTGGCAAGCTCAATAGAGTTCTCCCAGGTGGCCCCCGCCGTTACTGCTGAAGAGTACCTGATCACATAGTGGGAGAGGTCAAGGTCTGTGTTATCTGTCCACTCAAGGATAATCCCGCCGAACGAAGTAACAGAACTGTTAAACCCCGTGACGTCTGAAGGCATTGCACTCATGCCGTCTACAATGTGAGATATCTTGTTGCACCAAAGTCCTTGTTTCCCGTACATAAAATAACAGGCCTGGATTTCGTACCTAACATTTCGCACTATGTCTTTTGAAAATGCGGCCTCGTTTGTTGTTGTTTCAATTACGTCCCACGGATTTACTGAACCGTAGCGCCGGCACCTGACTAACATTTTGTCAATAATGCCAGTAGGGACTTGCTGAGTGTCAGCCGTGGCTATTATTCTCAGCGCAACAGTTCCAGAAGAACGGTCAACAAGTATAGCTGTTTCGTCTGACCTTAGCGAAAGCGACGGCTTGTAAATAGTTGCGAGGTCAACTGGGGTAGAGGTGTGTGTGTCGAAAGTTGGTATTGTCCCTAAGTGTGCTTCGTGTACCTCGGGAGCATACGCAAGGCAAGTGAGTATGGCCGTGAGGTCGCTTGTTGGTGTGATGTTCTTTACAATGAGATCAATTGATTCCTCGTCTGTTTCACCATACATTGCGAGAGCATCAATATCGGGTGCAGATGCAATTGCCAGTGTGTCGCTTACCGAAAACTCTTTCCATGTTCCTGCCGCTGTGGTCAGGTTTACAGAGAGCGACGTCCCGTCGTGTTGCCGAATCCTGAATTGGTAAGTCTTTCCTGATTCCATCGGAAGAAGTTCATCAACAGATATCGTCAGAACATTTGTCCCGTCATCAGTATATGACTTTACACGTCCGTAACCGATACCAACTGAAATAACATCATTGGTAAACTTTATTCTGTCTCCCCTGGTGCAGGTAAGATATTCAAAATCTGTATTGAACGTGTGGGTTTCCGGCCTGAGACGTGCTGTCGCAATGTGGTATCGTCCGTGCTTATAGGCCTCCCATGATGATGTAACGCCTGGTAAGGTAAGCTCTTCAAACTTGGTCGCGTTTGCCGCCGTGTACCCGTCATCGTAAACAATGCGCTCATCTTCCCGCCAGTCGTTATCCCTGTTCCAAAACTTGACTCTAAAGGCGTGTGGCCTGTCGAAAAATATCTTGTTGTATGAGTAGTCCCATGAATTGCGAGGCGTGAAATGTTGGGCAATGTTTGTCTGCACCCGATCCATAACCACACCATATTTCCCGTCGATATATCCAGGAGCGGCGCGGCCTGCTGCTGCTATCATTTTCAAGACAGTATCGACGCTGGACCTGTAATCTACATAATGGTTAAACTCGAAGTTTTCATCTTCGCAAAGTGTGTGCCATTCCTCAAGTGAGTCAAGGTCTATCTGGTCGTCAATCAGTGGCCTTTTATTTGCTGGACCCTGAAGAACAAACCGGTACAGAGAGGCGGGGTTACTGGTTGCTCTTTCCACCCATGTGTCGGTAACAATGTCATAATCCTGGCAGACTGTCTGCGCTATGCAGTTGTAATTCTCGATTGAACCGTTAAGCTGCTCTGTGGCCCTGATACGTAACGCTGTCCTTGCCATTAGCGGCTCGGTTATCGCAGCCCCTACTTGATGTGACCTTAATGCGGTCCACACAACCGAATCAGCTATTCTATTGGAGTCTGTATCTGGAGATACCCGGCGTAGCCTAACTTCATATTGTCCGGCTGCCACTGGGAAGCTCAATGTTCTTCTGATTGTGGACGCTGTTTCTCCGCTTTGCGTGGCTATCGTGTTCGGCGCTGAATCCGGCACGGTGAACTCGCCACCAGCATAAGCAATTACGCCAGGCGCTCCAGGGTTTAAGCTTGGTTCAAAAACCCCTGTGCTCGTCATTATAGATGGTCTTATGTCGCTTAGACCTTCTTCGTAATATGACGAACCTGTGACGTATGTTTTAGTTGTCCAGGTAGCTATTCCGTAATGCGTGTTCGGGACAGGGAGGAAAGAGTTTTCTTTTGAAGATGCTGGAAGAGTTGAATATAAAACAAACGTCCCTGTCAGCGGGTTTACGTAATGCGTCCCGTAGGTGTCTTTTACGTATCTGTTCGGGAAAACGGCAGTCGACCAGCTATACCTCTGTACCATAAAAAAGATGGTATTCGAGATAATAGAAAGCTCTGCTGATATCTTGTTAATTATGAGCGTGTCTTTTCTGGCATAACCACCAAGCTTTGGTGATGGTATGGGAAAATAACCGGCTGTGACTGTATATGTTACTGCCATTTTACCATGTCACTGTGTGAGTTTCGCCAATCCAATCAACATCACCTTTTTTTCGGTACTGTATATCGACAAGCCCATCAACCCTTGTTGTCGAGCCGTCATCGTTTAGCTTGATAAGTCCATTCGGGTACGTGATATCTACCGATATTCTGTTCGTATTTGGTTGCGTTTCCCTTACCGCCCATCCTTCAGACTGCACTAAAACAATACTCTCGTCCTGTTGGTACACGTCACCGGGGAAAATTGTTGAATTGGTGCTCACGTCACCGTTGAAAACTTCCATTTCCACGTCTGAGTAGTTCTCAACTGGTGTCTCGCCAAACCTGTGGTCAATCATGAATATTAAGCCGTTGCCCTCACAAAAAAGGCAATGCAGGTATTGATCGTCTCCCTCGTTTGTGGTATAAGGCCTGGCCCCGTATGGTGGTGATATCCTGTGGCGACCCAAAA
The DNA here is from genome assembly GCA_018821785.1 of Pseudomonadota bacterium. Lineage (GTDB taxonomy): Bacteria > Desulfobacterota > Desulfobulbia > Desulfobulbales > Desulfocapsaceae > Desulforhopalus_A. The sequence continues at coordinate 16,614 of JAHJLI010000243.1, read as the reverse complement.
GCATAGGGATAGGGCCATACGGAATAAGAGAGTTGTTTGCGCCAGAGAGGGCATATGATGGCTTTGCAGAAGCCCCACTACCGCCAGATACGCTCCCTCCGCTGAACGCCCCTAGCGAACTAAGACCGCCAACCCCTGATATTTGCCCAAGCTCGGCAGTAGCTGGTGGAGCTATGGCATTTACTATTAACATGCCTACTGTCATTACCGCCATAGTTCCAAGCGCCGCACCAATTCCGGCAGCTCCAGCACCGAAAAGAGACGTTGCAGCAGCGCCACCCATTGGGCCACCATATACATACGCGACAACAACAACAACAACAGTAAGGACAAGTCTAAAAATGTTCTTATCGCCACCACCGCCTGTAGGTATTGCCCTTACTGTAACACAAGCCCCTGACGACGGGATAACGTTTGCATAGTCTTCTGGCCTTACCGGGACGCCTTCAATGGTAACAAGAATGGAAACATTGTCGGAGATATCTATTGACTCAAGGATCTCCTGAACTGTTCTTCCTTCTTTGAAAACAAAGTCTATCTTGCGAGAAAGAAAAGGGCTCGGACATGAACGAACCAATACGTCATTTTTCGTAGCGGTAATATCCGACAATGCGATTCCTCCATGTGATAGATTTAATCTTTTCGATTACCGTGCCGGAACCGTGTAGGCAGTGAATGAATCGCCCATTACCAATATAAACGCCTACGTGCATAGGCTGGCCCTTGAGTCGCATCAAGATAGCGTCACCTGGCCTTGGCCGTGTTGTCTCTTTCCAGTTTACAGGCCTTGCCGCTATCGCCGCACTGAGTACTTTTTCGTCTGTGGTGTTTTGATATTCTTCGACATAAAGTGGCAATTCAATATCAAGCAAGTCTCTGTAAATGAGATAAATCAACCCCCAACAGTCGCAACCTTGCTCTGATCTTCCTTTCTCGACAAAAGGTATTGTGGCGTAATTGCTTACTGATAATTCCATTAGAACAATCCTGGAAACGTTGAGGGGAGCATTGACCCGCCAGGAAATGGTTCTGACAGAAAGTTACCAAGCGACAAAGTACCGCTAATCACAAGTGCATCCGCTGTCACATCTTTCAGTTCAAAATTATTAAATTGCGCCTCAATGGTGTCTGGATCTGAAGCAAGAACGACTTGCATGGTTATTGAAGGAGCAGAGTCAAGCGCTCTTATCGCTGATAAAATACTGCGTTCAACGTTATCTATTGAAATTCTAGCAGAAGATATTGTTTCATCCGAGTCGTCAGGAAGAACAATCTCCATAGGGAGGTAAAGGAATTGATACCCCTGGCTTTCCGTCCCTCTTAAGTCAACGCTGTCAATTGTGAACTCGTCGGCGTTGTCTGTTGACAGTCTTATAGGATCTGCCAAGTCAGCGTGAGTGATAGTGAGGAGAAGGACGAACACCTCTCCAGTTTCAGGCTTGTAAATTGCCTCTCTGAATGTTGTTGACGTTGTTCTACTCATGGCAATAGCTCCAGCTCCAGAGTTAAACCATACCACCCATTACCAAGCGGCGACCATTCAGGCAATGCCTTTATCCTCCACTCGCCGGAAACCTTTGTGCGCGGATGAATCCAGGTGAATTTCTCGCTACCAGAAAGTAAAGTTGTTTCGTAAAATGTCTCAAAAGTAGTCAGCTGAGCTGATGTCAGCAAATAGCTTGCCTTGTGCTCACGAACTCCAGCCGATATCCTGCGACGTGACTTTGCCGGGCCAACGTCCATCTTTGAGCGAATAGAATTGTTCGCTGGTTTTTCGCTGTACCCATTCACCAGGGGAACCTGTGGAAGTGTTGCTGGCCACGTTGCCATTATCTACCTACCACTGTTCTGGATGCGCCATAGACTGAACTCATGGCTTTTGCTGTTTGACCACGACCAGACATAATAGCTTTCCCTACTATTTCGTCTATCATTACCATGATATCCTTCCCGCCTGAAGCGTTTTTAACCTCTGTCGCTGTCGCTGTGGTTTTGCTGGAGTTGTTGTTTATGACAACGTTTGTCACCGCTCCACCACCGCCAACACCGTTTCTTATCTTGTTGGCGAGGTTTGCCGGTAGTATCATTTCTTCAGAGTGCGCTTGTACGAGAGGATTTACGCCTCTAGGGATATCATAACCGCTGGCGGCGTGAGCTATTCCTATATCAACGCCACCTGTCATTCCAGTACTGCCAACTGTACTTGATCCTCCCATACTGAACAACCCCTCAAGGAGTGGTTGCACAATCTGGTATTGAATGACCATCTGTGTGAGCATTTTGCCGAACATCTCAAGAATAGAACTGAAAGACAACTCTGCACCCCAAACCACATCGGTAAGGTTGCTTGACATGTTGTTTGCCCATCCAACGAAAGCCTCTTTCATCTTGTCTGCTACAGTCTCGCTTTTCTCCTGAAGGTTTGCCAGATCCTCTTGCATCTTCACGCCAAGCGCTTCATGGGTTATTCTTGCCCATTCCTCGGTCTGGTTGCCCATTGCTACTTGTTGCTGTATTAACTTGTCATACTCCCAATATTTGTCTTGGATAGCTGCAACCGACCGTTCAGATTCGCTCATCATGGCCTTTGCAAGTGTTTCTTCCCCTGCTATTACTTCGTCGGTAAGTTTCTCCTGCCTTGCTAACATCTCGTTTAGTTCTTTTCTTGCCGCCGTTTCTTCCTTGACTGCTCTTGCTATTGCCCTGGCGTCTTCTTGTTTCTGCTTTGCAATTGCCTTTTCAGCTTCCGCCGTGTCCGGAGCTACAGCGGTAAGCTCTGGGGCCTTAGCAAAGTTCACCTCTGGAAGAGTTACTGTTTTCTCTTTTACAGCGTTGTACTGCTCTGCAAGCAGTAAAAGTTCACGGTCTTTTTCCAGGTATCTTTCTTCGTATTCAAGGTTTTTCGCGGCAAGTCCTTCCATCCGCTTTTCTGAGCTATCGATACCAAGAGCCGCAGGAATGGCAGACGGGAGAGAAGCAATTAGCGTCATTGTCCCGCCAATCTTATCAAGAAGCATTCCGATTCTAAGTATCTCGGCTTTTACTTCCATGGCTCCAAGCTTCAAGGACTTGTAGGCGTTGCCGATTGATAACTGAATGTTTTTGGCAAGTGGCGTTAGTTCGCCACTCGTGGCAACCATTGAACTTCTTATTCCATTTGCAAGAGCAAGGATATCAACATAAATAGGCTTGAACCCATCACGAAGAACCCTATCTCTAACTGTCTCAAGAGATGAACCAACAGCGGCCCATGTCGCCTCAATGAGAGACGCAGACTCACCAAACCCGGCAAGCAGCTCACCAACATTTTCTATAGTGGTTCCCTGCTCCTTCCAGAGCTTCAGGTGTGTTTGAAGTTGTGGGTCGATAGCGCTCAACAGTTTTGGCAGTCTATCTGTGGCCCTGACCTGCCCCATGAGGAGGGCATTAATTTCCTGCCTCATCTGGATATCTGCATTCTGCCCGGCTGTTACAAGCTTCAAGGCGTTTGCTATATTTTTAAAGCCCTGAACCTGTCTCTGGTTGTCGATATCAAGCAGGACTCCGTTCTGGATCATCGTCTCGGCCATTACGCCAAGGTCTTTACCTGTAGCAATAGTCTTAGCGTCAATCTTTTCCAGAGAAACAACTAACCTTTGGGCGTACTCGTTCGCCTCTTTGAAGCCTCCAGCAAGGTCGCCTTGTGCTGATTTTTGGGAGAATGTTGCAATGAATGCGGATAGAGAAGCAACACGCATTTTGTAATCTTCGACTGCATTAAATGCGTCTGTAAATGTCTTTTTTGAGACAACCGCAAAGGCCAATGTCATTGCCGCCGCCGCTACCTTTGCCGCCTTGGATAATGCTTGAAAAGTCTTATTTCCTGCCCTTTCAAGAGCTTTGAGGTCGCCAGTCATCCGAGTACCGATATCGTCGTGGAATGACGCGGCCATATGGTTTGTAATGCGTCCAGACTTTGCGAGCTTGTCTATCTGTGACCCTAACGACTGGTATTTTCGCTGAACCTTCACAACTGCCTGTTCGTGTTTGGGGAGGGCAGCAAGAGATACACGGTTCACTGAAGCCGCAGCGCGTTTGAATGCTGCGTCTGTCTCGTCTGCGAATTGCTTCATGGCGACTTTGCCGCCGCGCCCGTCTACAATTATATCAAATTTTAAACTTGGCATTATTATACGCCGAACCTTTTGAGTATTCGCCTGGAAATATCTGCTTCGACGGCGGCAATTGCTTCTCCCTGTTTGACATCTATGGAAGGCCGAATATATGGCTGCGCTGGCATTTTTCCACCTCTTGCCCCATATTCTACCAGATGACCGTGTGGCGCTTTTTTATAATCAACACCAACATAGGCAGATCCTTTCTCGCCAAACTGCGCTTGCGTTTTGTTTATTCTGGAGACTATCGCGCCTTTTAGTTTTCCTGTTTTTACCTTTACGCGGGATCGCGCCTCTTCTGCAAAAATATCAGCGGCTATCCCGGCAGAGAATCCAAGCTCTCCGACGGTCAAAAAACTATGGAAATCTTTCAACATATCCTTAGTTTTTTTATCCATCTGAAAAGTCATCTTAGGGGGCATTTTTCACCTGAATATTTTGTCTAGCTCTGCTTCTTTCTCTTCTTCGGTGAGCTGTTTTTCTTTTGGCGTTTCGGTGTAACTCATGAAGTCTGCGGCCTGGAACCTCTCTCCTCCTTCTTTCTTACAATCGTTTGCAAGTCCGATAAATGAGCAAAGAACACCGTTTCTCAATTCTGCCCTCTGCTCCCCAAATGGCTCGACTTCGTTGTAGTCCATCCACCCACGAAGTTGACTTGCGGTAAGCTGTTCGAGTAGGTGGTCAGGGTGTGGGTATCCTAATTGGAGGGCGAGCCGGTAACAGAATCTTCTGTCTGGCTCGCCTCGGAGTTTTTTACTTCTTCACTCTCTATCCCGTTAAGTTTCATTGCAGCATGGACAAGTTTGTCAAGTACCTTGTGGGGAAACCTCCCGACTTTCCTTATGTCTTCTTCGCTGGTAAAAAGTCGTTCCCCGTCATCACCGACAACGCAAAACGCCACCAGTTTCGGGGAAAACTTCTCCATGTCAATAACGCCGTCTGTCCTTACACTTTCGTCTGTCCATATATTCATGTAATCAACAGCGCCAAGCTCTGAAACAATGGCAGTCTTGCCGCCACCGATATCAACTTCCTCTGATTTCAGCAGAATTTCTGTAAAAAAGCCATCCTTATTTAATGCCATTCTCTCCCCCTGATAATTTTATGCTACGGTAATATCGCCGCTGATCTGCCATTCCGCTGTGCCGGTCTGCACGCCATCAACAGACGAGTCCGGAATAGTCGGGAACTTGAGACAAGTTGCCTCAAAAGTTCTGGTCTTTGCCGTTGTCTCAACCTTGTAATTAAGGATTGAAGAGGCGGCGAAGGCTGCTAGTGCAGCGGCCTGGCCTGGGTCAGACTCAAGAATCTGGATATCACAAGAAAAAGAACCGTTGTCCATAAGGCCGGTACGGTATTCCTTTGCAGTTGAGTCAAGGTCTGTAACGTCAATAGACGAAGCGGCGGCACCGGCTGGTTTGATTGACTTCAGTTCTTTAATCTGTATCCATGCTGATGGGGTCGCGGTTCCGTCTGAGGTGTATGTAAGACCAGTAGTGTTAGCCTCAATACAAAAAGTATTGGTGGTGATATTCTTGACTGTGTATGAATTTCCATTCAGGCCGTTGGCTGAATCTGTTCCCATTGTGCCAACCACACCGGCAATTGCGGCAATATCACCATTTGCAAGGCCGTGAGCGGTGGCGGTTAAAATAGTAGGATATCCAGCAGCGGCAGCACTAATAGTTTCCGCTGAACCAGACGACCCGGCAATGTAAAGTTTAGTTCCCTGTGCTAACTGTGCGCTAGTGGACATTTTCTAACTCCTTGTTTTAGCTCCAAATGGAAAACTCCATAATAGAGCGGAATAATTTTGTTTCTGGTTCGTATGAATCTTGAGCCATTAGCGGAATGTTTGAAAACGTTGCCGCTGCCATGGCCGAAAAAACTTGTGCTTCAAGTGACTTCTGAGATGCGTATGTCTCGGCCCATATGTCTATTTGCATCCTTCGCCTTTCAAGTCCTCCAGGGCCATCAAGGAGGACATTGGGGACATTCGTTATCACTTGGTAAATAATATATGGCCTTGTTGGATTATCTGGAGCGACAACCGGATAGCACCTGTTTGACACAAGCGAATCCAGAACGTCTTTAACATCTCCCTCGATTGCCATATTAACCCGTGGTTACTCCTGTAGTGCACAACATAGCCATTCCGTAAAACTTATCAGGTACAGGAGAAACAGCGTGAATGTCGTAAATATCAGAGCCGTGAACAATTCGCATCGCTTCGGTTATCCCTGTTCTGTATCTCGCCGTTATTCTCACATTAACCTTGTTGTTAACAGCTTGAGCGGCCAACAATTCACTACCAGTTAAAAACTCAATGTTTACCCAAAGACTTGCAACTGTGGTTGTCCACGTTGTGACCTGCCCGCCGTATTCCGAATCAACACCTGTTGATCTGGTCTGCACCGAAACGTTAAATTTAAGCTTTCCGGCATTCAAAACGTTGTAACCATGTGGCCATCCAAAAGACCATCTGCAATAGTGCTAATATCTTTTACCATCGAGCCAACCACAATCGACTCGCGGTTATTATATAAAGTTGCCACGTTGACCAGAATCCATGCCTTAATCGCAGCAGGTACGGAAACTGCAAGCCCATACCCTGCGACATAAGTAACTACTATCGAACCAGGCTGAACCCTGCACGACTCCCACTCCTGGTCGTATGCAAGGATAATTCGCGGCCTATCCTGATCGTTCACAAACTGATAAACAGTTTCTGCAAGTGTTTGTCTGTCTCCGTCATCGTCCAAGTAGGTGACACTGGTAACAGACTGCACCGGACCCATTGGAAGCGATATTGAATCTGGAAAATCATCAAGCTCAACTTTCCACGTTTGTGTTATAATTGACCGCTTCAAAATAGCCTCACCCTTTGCCGTAACTGCCCCTATATAAGTGGTAACAAGAGCAGATTCGGCAGTGCTGAGCGTTTCCCGTACCTGCGCTTCAACTTCAGCAACAGTTACAGGAAGAACAGCGGCAGCGGTTACAAGGGTGAGGGCCATTATTAAGTTACCGGCATAAGTTTGGGATATCCCATGATCGCAACAGCAGAAATGAGAGCCGAAGCACTATTGCCGGCTGGTGTAACTGTCAGCCGGACATATCTTTCGTTGCCGATATATCCGATTTTTGTTACATCATCGTCTCCGGCGAAGGTGAAAGACGCAAGAGCTTCTGTACCGAGGAGTTGTGCGTCTGCTACAGCCGAAGCGGTAGCAAGTGCAGAATCAGAGTCCTCGTGAACAAGTACCGTGAAAGTTGCATTTGCGTCTGTCAGCGTACCGGCAGAAATGGCAAATTCCATCCCGTCATATCCGGCGCAGTCGATGATTTCAGACACAAGGGCAGTATTGTCGGTAGTGTCCTGCGGCGAAATTGCGGCCCGAACGTCAATATTGTTATGTAAGTCTCGCATTATCGTCCTCCTTATGCGGAAATTTTCAATATTTTCATTGAAAGGAAATTGGTTGCAAACCCACCGACACGCTTTGTGGTGTAAAAATGCACGTAGGGTTTGTTTGTGTAAGGATCGCGCAAAACACGAGTGCCGATGCGGTCACATATGGTATATGTCTTTTTGAAATCACCATACATAACAGGAAATGCGTTTGCGGCGATAGAAGGCATACCCTCGTCCTCTTCAACAGGTTTTCCGAGAAGAGTTGCAGGCTGTCCAGGGATTATGCTTGGCTGCCAGATATACTCTCCGTTAGCGTAGTCCTTGAACTTTCTAACACTTCCAACTGTTGCAGAATTCATCAACCATTTTGCGTTTCCACGAAAAACTGGCTTAAGCGCCTGCTGCACGTTAATAAGTGCGTCAGCCGGGGAAACTGTTGCCGTTGCAGCTATAAAGTCGGTGGCGTACCCGGTAACAACATGCTGGAAAACACCAAAAGCCCTGGACGAGTCGGCAGTGGTTAGGGTGGAATATGCAAGAATACCTTTCGGGCAGCCAATTCCGTCACCTTCGATAAACTTTCCGTTTTCCTCGTCGGCAAACTCTGACGCCAGTTCTTCGGCAAGCCAGGCCTCGACATTGAAAGAAGAATCGTCAAGCATTTTTTGTGTAACGGCAGGATTCGCGTAAATCTCACCGAAGTAAGGCTTCAACGCCTTCAGTACAGGGGTGTCAGTTTCTGCCCGTGACTCTTTCTCGCCAACCCAGCCAGAGCTTGACCCGTGAGCATTGACGATTTTGGTATAATCCTCAGTACCAAGGGAGATAACACGGCACAGCCGACGCATAGTAACTGCATCTTGCTCAATGCTGGCAATGTTGCGGTCAACTTCCTTGGGAACAGAATAACCACCGTCAGGATCGGAACCAACAGACAGGGAGTCGTTAATATTTCCCTTACGTACAAAGTCGTTGAATGCACCTTTGTACTCAATTTCGCTCTTTTGCTCATCAGACATACCACCACCATTAATACCGATGGCATTTAGTCTGGCCTCAAGGTCTTCAACCTCTTTCTTTTGCTCTGCCATGGCATCGGTAATGGCGTCGTTGATTTTGTCAACTTTTGCCTCAAGCAGTGGATCTGCGTACTTTTTCGCCTCAATCTGTGCCAACCGCTCATCATTCGCGGCCTTAAATTCCTCGAATACTGCTAAAATATCAGCCATTATGTGCTCCTTAATGCTTTTATCAGTTTGTAGTCATTGGCCGCTTTTCTCATGGCCGTAATTGTTTTTGCCTCGGAGTCAGCATCCCGCTGAGTTTCTTCTTTTGTTGCATGAACCGCCGCCTTTGCTGCTGATCTTGACAACCCGGCATCCCGCAGGATTTGCTCAATTTCACGCTCTGTTGGTGGCTCATTTTTTATATTCATTGCCATTACTGCTTGTGGCACTTTGTTATATTTTGATAGGTCAAACTTGTTTTTAGCCTCTGACTCTCCAGATATCGCACTTGCGAAACCGTTGGAAAGCGCCTCTTCAGCGTTTAGCCATGTTTCGTTGTCCATCAGTGATCTTATTTCAGACTCACCCTTTCCGGTTGTGGTGATGTATGTATTTACTATCTGATCGTCAATCTTTTCCAGGGTATCCGCCATTTTCCGCATCTCTTTTGCATTGCCGCCGCTATAAACCCAGGCGTTGTGAACCATTACAAAAGAGTTTTTGGCAATTTCCCGAACGTCACCGGCCATCAGGATGATAGAAGCAATCGAAGCGGCCAACCCCTCTACTTTTATATTTACTGTGGCGCTATGGCTTTTTAGCGAGTTATAGATAGCAAACCCGTCAAATACGTCACCACCTGGGCTATTTAGGTGTAAAGTGATGTTTTTTGCCGTAACTCCTGCAAGATCAGCACAGAAATCCTTTGCAGTGACACCCCAATAGCCTATTTCATCATAAATAAAGAGAATAGCCTCGTCAGTATCTTTTTTGTTTTCAAATTTATACCAAGATTTATTGGCCATTTTGTTCCTCTGTGTTTCCGTTTTCCTGCTGTTGTGGTTCAGATCCTACAAACATATTGACAGGAGTGAGTGGGTCATCCAAGCCCTCTATCCATTCAAGGTTCTCTTTCTTCCGGCATTCGTTACGGGTAAGAAAACCAGCCAGGATTCCGCGTGAATAAGCCTCATAACGGTTTTTTATATCTCCGCGCAACAACCCGTCAACAAGAAATTCAAAAAAGTATTCATCCTGCTCTTTGCCGGTGAGCAGTGATATGTTCATTGCTTGTTCCCACCTGGCCAACCATGAGCCCAGGCAGTCAACTACATACTCAATTGCCTGATGTTCGATATTGTTATTTGTGCTCTTTGTCAGGTCGCCAATCTTGTGAAGAGGCATACGCCAGAACCTTGCAATTTCAGGAATCTGGAATTGTCTGGTTTCCAAATATTGTGCATCGTCTGAAGTCATGGAAACTTTTTCCCACTTCATATTCTCCTCTAAAACGATGGTACTGTGCGCGTTTTCTCCTGATGTTTTCTCGTCAAATTCTTTTGAGAGTAGAGCTGAAGTTTTCGGATCTTTAAATTTTGCGGGAGTGGTGAGAATACCACCAAGCCTGGCGCCATTAGTGAACACTTTAGCGCCGTGTCGCTCTGTGGCGAGAGAAAGGCCAATTACATCTTTTGCGTATTTTATCGGGCTTACTCCTGACCAACCATCAAGCGTAAGACCCATCACATGGAGGATATCTTTCTGGTAAAATGTCTGTGAAACACCTTTGTCATTTATATAATTGTAATATCTGTCGCCTGCATCGCTGAGTTTTATTTCTAATCTGTCAGGGTGAAGCGGGATAAGCTCTTTAACTTCTCTGTTGCGACCAACTCTGTTTATAAAAGAACAGCCATTACCTCGAAGGGCAACGGCGGTTGAAATCATTTCCCGATAGTTCATCGGGGTAAGTAGTCTGTTTGGCTTTACGTTAACAACCTTATAAAGAGGGTGATCTGTCGCCCGTTCCCGTGTTTCCCTTCCATTTTTCATTGTCCTGCGGTACAAAATGCAAGGCAATTTTCCGATATCCTCTGCAATTACCTTTACACAAGCGTAAACCGCAGAAGTGCCAAGGGCAGTGTCAGGGGTAACAGACATACCTGAAGACGATTGGCCGCCTTGTGTTATCATGCTTAAAAGGTCGGCGCTGGTTATTCTGTTCTGAATTTTAGATGGAAATAGACTGGACAGGAACATCTAGGCCACCTTTGGGGAGGAAAGATGGCCTAGAAGTCCAAGGAGAAGAGAGATGGAGCCAGTGACGACTAAGGAAAGCCAGGGCGCAACCATCCACAGGCCATAAGAGATTGAGCAGAGTCCACCTATGGCAAGCAGGTCGGGCAATAAACTGTTTTTATTTTGGTGCTGTTGCATTGCTCTCCTTGTATGCTACATACAGTATCATACAAGATCAAGATACACAACATTTTGTAAAGACTTTGCAAAACGTGGAAAAATTGGAAAACGTGAACAATCAAACCTGTATAATTTCCCTCCGTTTTATTAATTCACGCACAGAAGAATCGTAAACTCGCAACCCCTGTGTAGTGCCGATACGTACTCCCCGCAGCTCCCCGTTGAGGAGATGGCGACGAGCTGTTGAGTAACTTACGCCAAGGACAGTTGCAGCTGTTGACAGGTCCATGAGCTTCTCTTTTTTTTCTTCCATCACTTCCCCTTTTTATTAAACTTCAGAAAACATTCCCTTGCCTTCCCGCGCTCGTTGGTCATAAACACTTTCACCTGATTCTGGGTCAATCATGCCACACGCCATAGTTGCAGCAACTATTCCATCAATTCGGCCATTAGATCGTGACTTGTCAAGCTTCTTATTTTCTGCTGCATCCTCCACGGCCACAGCATTTGCCGCGCACCACGTTAAAACAGGGTTTCCGTTGTGCCTGACCTTGCCACCGATTAACATTTTCTCAAATTCTTTTATAGCGGGACTCATTGACTTGAATCCCTGGCCAAACTCTTCCATTTCTGGAAGTTGTGCGCCAAGTCTGTCTATATCTTTTTGGAAGTTTGCAAAATTCCAACGGTCAAAAGCTATCTTGTGAACGTCATACTCTTGGCATATCTCAACAAGGTCCGTGATGACAAATTCATACTCTATCGTTTTTCTATCTATCGCGTTCAGATATCCAGCATCACGCCAAGCGATATAAGGAACCTTGTCTTGTTTGGCTTTTTCTGTCAATCCAATGCCTGGAACCCAAAACCAAACAAGCAGCCTCCAATACTGATCTTCAAATGATGGCTCAAACACCAAGGAAAACGCTGTCAGGTCGTTAACAGAAGAAAGGTCAAGCCCACCCCAACACCTGCGCCCGGCAAGTATTCCTTTGTCGTAGTCTTTATCTGCACAGGCCATCCATACCATGCTTGATATCCACGGATTATCGGCATCAGTCCACTGACAAAAGTTCAACCGACGAACAGTTGACTCCTTGGAAGGCATCCCGCGCGCTTCTGTCACCTGTCCTCTGATATAATCAAGCCCAGGGATACCATGCTCAAGGGAAGGATTTGCTTTTATCCAACATTCTTCGTTTTCAAAAGGGTCGTCATCTTCATCCATGGCGCAGATATAAGCAAAAAACTCGTCGTTTTGTACTTGGTTTGCTGCTATTTTTGCACCGACTTCGTGATACTCCCAACAAACCGACGTTTTATCGTGTCCACTGTTGGTTATCATAAAAGACATAGGCTGTTTCCTGAACTTGAAGCCTGCACGTAACATTTCGATAATATCGGCGCTTCTATGCTCATGCACTTCATCAAGCAGGCATATGTGTGGCCGTGGCCCTGATTTTCCCTTATTCTCTGAGGAAATTACACGAAAGAAGGAACTTGTTGCAGGATAGGCAAGGTTCCAGCGATTGTCGCCGTTGCCTGAAGCGACAAGGCGCTCTGAAAGCTCTGGAGACTGGTCAAAGAAAGCCAGTGCGTCACGGAAAAGAATCTTCGCCTGATCACGGTGTGTGGCTGCTGCGTAAATTTCTGCCCGTGGTTCGTTGTCAGCTACCAACCCTTTTATACCTACGCCGGCAGAAAGTGGAGATTTGCCTGATCCTTTCCCTGTTTCGATATAAGCGACACGAAAACGCCTATAATTGTCAGAATATCTTTTCCATCCAAAAATTGAACCAATGATAAAAGCCTGCCAGGGGAGAAGGATAAAAGGCTTTCCCTCAAACTGGCCACCGTTTAAGCAAAGAACCTCCTCAAAGAATGCAATTGACTCGCTGGCCTCTTCGTAATCATAATACAAGCCGCGTCCTTCTGCTGTTTCCAGATCGCAGATATGACGCCAACAAGCATCACGTACATGCGGCCCGGCGATTATTACACCGTCGATTACGTCAAGAGCATATTCAAGGCAACGGTCAGCCATTTTGGAAGAACCTTGATTTTGGATCTTTTTTCTTCTCTGGAGTCTTCGCGCTTACCTTTGTTCTGCTGGCTGGAGTTAGGCCAAACTCAACAAGCATCTTGTGGGCTGCCAACATTGCATGTTTGCTGATAGATACCCACGGAGATATCTGCTCGCTGCCGTTTGGTGTTATTACCACCCTGCCTTTTTCTGCTATTTGTGCCTCGGCTTCAACGTGATCTTTCCAGAGAGTACAGTAAAATGATATGGCAGCTTTGTCGCACCTGCTTATCAGGCCCATTGATTTTAGGTGCGCTGTTATAAACTTCCATTCCTTTGCGGCTTCTCCTGTTAGGTGTGTCGGCATTTCTGGAATTTCAATATTGGGGGTAGGCTCGTCCTTATTCATGCGGCCTGGCCTGGCTGTGCCTTGCAGGATCTTTATATTTGTCGGCTTTACTGGTCTGGACACTTTTACCCCCTTTTGTTTATTATGGTTTTGTGAGAATTAAGGTTCACAGGTGGTCTAGATCTTGCAAGGCAATAGGGAATTTACCCCCTACCCCCTTGCAGTGATCTATTAACTTATTTAATACATCTACGCTTTTTGTAACTCAGTGTTAACCTGTCCACCGTGTGGTGAGTTAACACTTCACTCTCATATTCCACGCATCAACATCAGACGCAGCAAACAATGCATGATGGCGCAACTTCCTCATGAAGCACCAAGACTCATGTGCTATGTGATATGGTCCGTTTGGCAGCTCAATACATGGGTAAGCCCCACAGTACGGGCAACAGTTAGGTTCTTTGTATAAAGCAGTTAGTTCTGTGTCGTACATGACTCCATCGTCAAGCTCATCAAGCGACCCATGCTCTCCTGCTGTAGCCACACCGTCATCACCATGCACATTGACAGTCATGGTGCCATGGTTAAACCTATCATCAAACTCCTTCAAACACTCGTCAGCGTACTTCGCAGCCTTGTCGGTAGCGTTCCCCTTGTTCCTCCATGCCCTGAACTCGTCAAGCCATAGTTGCATACGTATTGTGTCTTTTGTTTGCTCCATGGTTATTCGCCTCCATCCGCATTGCCGACGCTATGCTTCGAGTCTGCACAAATAGACAGGCCGGTTAACATCATCCCATCTCCTTCTGTGCCTGACACGTCTATCCAATTGGCGCTAACACTCTGCACTGTAAGTCCGTATTTGTCGCTGATCTGCTGCAACGTGCCGGAAATTACGTTGTGCATAGCCTTTTCAACTGCAACCGTACAAGTAAGTTTAGCCATTGTCACTTTCTCCCCATTTTATTTTATTATCCACACTGTGCAGTTAGTCTTATTACTTGGTGCTGTAACGCCGCTGCGACCAGCCAAGCTATTGATGCAGGCCAGTTGCGCTGGAATGTCCATATTGAAAAGTTTATACAACAAACTAAAAATATAATTCCTTCACCAATCGTCACACCTATCTGTTGAACGACACCACAAACCTGCCGTTGTACTTCGTTAACGATACATCGCCCTCTTCGTAAGGCCTCTCCGCATCTTCAGGTAGTGACATTATCAGCGAGGAAAGTATCTTGTCATCGTCCTTATCGTCTGCTACGATGTCAATTCCATCCCATCTTGTGTAAAACTTCATCGTCACGCCTCGCTCTGTGCTTCGTCTGTGAAGTCAGTAAACATACCTATTGCAGTCTGGTCGCCAACTAGCATATCAATAAACACAACAGCACCAAACCACTTCACCAGTTCGGCAACAGACTCCACGTAACAAAACGGCTGCTCATCCTGCACTCCAGCCTCTCGTCGTATTGAGTAGAGAATGCGATCACTATTACACGGTAGAGCCATTACACCGTCTGTCATTTGTATTCTCATTTGTTCCAGTGATGCTTTTCGTCCAAAGGTAGCCCATCCACTCCGCACTCGCATCTAACCACTGGCTTTGCCTCATGCCCAAAACCACCGTCCTCTGTTGCTGTTTTAATATCGTGGCATTGTTTGCATAGAGATTGCCATTTGCTACGGTCCCAAAAAAGAACAATGTCGCCTTTGTGTGGATTTATATGGTCTACGACCTCTGCAGGAGTTAGAATCGATCTTTTGACGCAATGAGCACATAGAGGGTGATCGTGTATGAACTCCGCTCTTGCTTTCTGCCATTTGTAATTATAGCCGCGCTTTGTTGATGATTCGCGTGAAAATTTCACTAAAAATTCTCCAGCACCTTAACAAACTCCGGGAACCTATCAACGCCAACAAGCAAGCGCTCGGCCTTTCCTGGAACCTTCGTCGTCTCACACTCCCAATTCTGCAAAGTTCGCCACTTACATCCGATAAGCCCGGCCATGGCCTTTTGAGATAGGCCGAGCTTGTTGCGGATTTGTTTTACTTCTGCTCCGGTCATTTATTCTCTCTATAAAAATATACTTCTTTTGATAAACACGCTCCTTTTTAAGTTATTTCCAGCAAGGCGTACAAAATTTTCCAACGTGATAATCAGAATGTAATAGTTTTATTTTGTTTTCTTGTTTTCTCAACCCAAGACGTTCCTGCCTTTTTTCTTCTCTTTGAATGGCTTCTTTTCTTTGTTTGTCTGTCATCTTCATGATTTTCTCCTCGGTTTTGGCTTATTCTCTCTTGCTTATAACTAACTATAGCACCTTTACAGTGCACAAGTCAAGGCCAAATCAAGGTTATTTTGTTTTTATTTCGCTTTTTTTTGTTGCTTTCACATATCAAACTTAAATCTGCCGCCGACCTTCACAATCTCCTCGTCTCCAGAATACGAATAGCCTACGAGCAATATTGACTCTATTCCAGCAATCTCGCGGTTAACACCAAACGACAAAGAAAGAGCAGAATAGCCACCATAAGTTGCTCCGCCTGCGGTAAACTCTCCTTCCCCTTCCCTTGGATCTGGATCAACAAAAGCAGCACCGGCCGCAATTCCGGCAGACGTGCTTTCCCTCAACTCTGACAGTCCGTGAGATAGCGCGGAGATTCCTTCCGTGTTCATGTTTATAGCGCTGTAATGGTAGTCAAGACGCTGGCTGTTGTAATTTATCCGGCGCGTGTTCACGGAGGCATGGTTGGCTACTGAATCAATCCTAGCTGAGTTTACGACTGACGACTGCCTGGCTCCTTCGACTTCTAATCCTTGGCTTTCTATCGCGTTTTCGTTTTTGCGAGAATTAGTAAGAGCCTCTAGCCCACCAAGTGCCAGTTGCGTGTTAAAGTTGGCCTGGCTCTGCACGTTGTCGATGCTCTCTCTCAAAATGTTGTCGCTGCGCAGGATGTAGTCAACGATATAGTCACGATCGCTTGCTATTACTGATGAAGACATCGCCAGTGTGAGAAGTATTGCTGTTATTATTTTCATGTTCAGTTTCCCCTGTTTTCCACTTTTGGCATTTAATATGCCTGTAGCGTGGACATTTTCCACTTATTGAGACTGCTATCTTCTTAAATTCCACTCTTTTTGAGCTACCTCTTTCGTGTGACTAGAAAAGACGAACGTTAAACAACACTCCATTACCCAATAAGAAAGTTCACGTTCGACTCCATGGTCATCCCATGTGTCAAAT
>JAHJLI010000004.1 GCA_018821785.1 Pseudomonadota bacterium | reverse complement strand
TCATAAAATGCTGGTGCTGGCGATCAATTTTCTCTTAGTAGTCGCCTTATTCATAGCCATGTACAGGGCTTCGCTCTTTCCTGAAGATTTCAATGCAACCTTTTTCACCACTATCTTTTCACTGCTGATTCCTACCCTTGTCTTCGGGTATTTGGGAAAACGCTATCTTCGCATTCGGCAAAACATTGTCTCATATGATGTTCCTCAGCAAAGCACTCTCTCTCATGATATTTGAAACAGGACTAGCACGCCGGCAGAAACTGAGCGGCATTTTGGCTATGATCTTGCTGGTCGCAGCCTTGATGGCTTTCGTCGACGCCATGATCGGAGGTCTGAGCGGCAATAGCGGCACCATCGCACTCATCCCGGGCAGCCGTTTTCTTATCAGCGGGCCAATGCCCCCGAAAACTGAGGCCATTGCACATTTTGTCATTGAAGGGCAGCCCGCTGATGATTCGCTACGGCTGATCCCGGAAGCCATCTTTTCCGGCTACTGGTTTGGTGGATCGATGTGGCGAGGCGCGATAGTCGTCAGTCCGGATGCACGTGATGGGAACTACACACTTGTTGTCAAGGATCGCTTCGGCGAAAAACAGAACCCAGCCCTTGTCTTCACGGTAAGGATCTGGCCGGACCTGGCGACCCAAAACGCCCACTCACCATCCTTTCTGACCCGCAAGACCGGTCTCAGTCCGTTTGTCTTTGCCGGCGGTTTCTTGCTCGGCGGCATTATCGCCGGTTGCCTCAATTTTTTTCTTGGCTGGCTCTGGGCAAGACATCTGGCAAGCCGTAATTGCGGAGAAATTTATATACTCCGCCGTATTGAACAGGGAACGGAAGTGACCTGCGAAGTACAGAAGCATATCCCCGTTCGCCTGGGAATGCCCTGCTCCCTCTATCGACGATTCGGAGAGGCGCTCGGAAGCGCTGTTATCACTGATTGCGAAAACAACAAAGTATGTCTTTTGGTTAAAGAAGCAAAACTGGTAAAAATCGGTGATGTTGTTTCTTTTCAGGAAGGGTAGATCGCCTGTTACAAACAAGGCCCATTTCTTGCGTGTCCATGAAAGACAAGATGTGTTTAGTTCTAATTTATAGTACACTTACGCATCGTTATTATTACAGCTAAAGCGGTCTTTTGCACCTGCAGGACTGTTATGCAAATACGAGGATCGTATGCATGAAAGAAACTACACCAAACTTTGGTGGCGAAATTGTCTGGCCATCATTTGCCTGTCCGTTGTACCTCTGTTGTTCGTCGCCATCTCACTCTACTCTCTGTTCGATGGTATATACACTGAAAAAGTCACAGAAACGCTGAAACGCACCGCCGAGAATCGGCGAGACGCCATCGATCTGTTTTTCAACGAACGCATCGCCCAGCTTTATACTATCGCCAACACCAACACCTTCGCTGCTCTTTCCGACGAGACCTTTCTCAAAAAAATTTTCGAGGTCATGCACGTCAAATCCAACTCATACATGGATATTGGGGTAATCGATGATGAAGGAAATCATCGCTCCTATGTCGGCCCCTATTACAGCCTGCTCAAAGAGGTCAATTACAAGCACGAACCGTGGTTTAATGCCACCAAGGCTAATGGAATATATATAAGTGATATTTTTATGGGTTTCCGCAAGGTGCCACACTTTATTATTGCCGTCATGGTAAGGGAAAAAAACACCTCATGGATCCTGCGGGTTACCATCAACCTGAAAAATATCTATGATGTTCTTCAGGTTGATCTGGTGGGTGAAGGCAGCGATGCTTTTATCGTAAATAATAAAAATGTTCTCATGACTCAACCCCGCAGCGGCGGGTATTACCTGGAAAAACCCAATTACCCGGATTTTTCTTCAACCATTACCACCAATGCCGGAAGACGTAATTTCGAGGCACAAGAGAGCTTTTACGCAAGTACTAAAATTTCTTCGACAAAATGGGTGTTGGTTGTCAAGGAAGACCCTGCCGAAATTCTTTTGCCTTTCCAAAAGGGAAGATATTTGATGGTCTTTTTCACGATATCTGGTCTGGCAACTATTGTTCTCGGAGCGATTATCTTTACCAACGTCCTCATCAACAGGATACGGCAGACCGATCAAGAAGATGCATCAAAATCCGATATGCTTATCCAGGCGAACAAGATGATTGCTCTCAGCAAGATGGCCGCCGGAATTGCCCATGAAGTCAACAATCCTCTGGCCGCCATCGCCGAGGTGGCCGGCTGGATGAAAGACCTGCTGGCGGAAGAAGATATTGCAAAAAACAAAAATTTCACGGAACTCGATGAATCGGTTGACAAAATCGAGCAACAGGTTGCCAGAGCCAAGAAAGTCATTCATAATCTGCTCGGCTTTGCGCGCCGAATGGAACCCGCAAAGGAAAAAATCAACGTCAACACCCTCCTCGATGAAACCACCGGCTTCCTTGATAATGAGGCCAAGTATGTTAATATCAATATAGAAAAAAAATATGCAGAAAACGTCCCCATCATAACCAATGATCTGTCGCAGATCCAACAGGTGATTCTCAATATCCTCAACAATGCTATTGATGCTATTGAGCATAGCGGGACAGTTACTGTCAGCACCCGATATCATGAGAAAACCGATGAGGTGGAAATTTCCATCGCCGATACCGGCAAGGGAATTCCCGAAAGCAATTTAGGCAAGATTTTTGATCCGTTTTTTACAACCAAAGAAGTCGGAAAGGGCACCGGCCTTGGGCTTTCAATATCGTATACTATTATAGAGAAACTTGGGGGCCGAATTACGGTTGAGAGCAAGGCAGGCGAAGGCACGGTCTTTACCATATTTCTTCCGAAAAACTAAAGGGACATAATGGATACATTACGAGTTTTGATTGTTGATGACGAGGATGACTTCAGGGAAACCATTGTCAAACGGCTAAAGGTGCGAAAAGTCCTCGCCGAGGGTGCTTCCAGCGGGATCGAAGCGCTCAAGGTGCTTGAGACCAAGGATTATGATGTCATCGTATTGGATGTTAAAATGCCGAAAATGGACGGTATTGAAACACTTCGCCATATCAAAAAGCTGAAACCGGAAATTGAAGTCATTATGCTCACCGGCCATGCTTCGGTTGAATTCGGAATCAAAGGGATGCAGCTGGGAGCATTTGATTATGTTATGAAACCAGCCCCTTTGAATGAATTGCTTGACACCATCATCCAAGCCTACAACAAAAAACGAGGTTTGCCCCATTGATCACAGTGTAAGGTTTAGCGACCAAGCCCCCACAAGGGGGATAAGTACCTTCACGAAATTCATTCTTAAAAAACAAGAAATAGATTTCTAAGCTACTAAACGTCGGAAACAACCTATGCGAGT
This sequence comes from Pseudomonadota bacterium, assembly GCA_018821785.1. Lineage (GTDB taxonomy): Bacteria > Desulfobacterota > Desulfobulbia > Desulfobulbales > Desulfocapsaceae > Desulforhopalus_A. Next base: position 13,071 of record JAHJLI010000004.1, on the reverse strand, counting down.
TTGGGAAACAAGTCATCTGCTGGACACTCTGCCGACCGGGAAGAATGCCTCGGAGCATGTTTACGACTTTGCCGACAGTCAAGCCAATCTGGAGAAGATACAGCTTCACTTTAAACAGCTGAAGACCAGATTGGTGCTGGGCCTGGTATTGGGATTTCTCCTGCCAAACGCTTTCCTGTCAGCCTACTTCCATTATCAATTTGCCCATACCCTTAAAAATAATGCCAAACTCAATCTGGAAGCTGTTGCTGAAAGCCAGAAAAATTCAATAGAGATCTATCTGCAGGAACGGATTGTCAATCTCAACAACCTTTTTCATAGCAAAGAATTCACCTTACAACCAAGCTCTGAGGTGATGAAGAGTTACCTCCATAACCTGAAAAGGTTCGATGAAGCCTTTGTCGACATCGGTTTTCTTGATGCAAACGGCCTTGAAATCGGGTATGCCGGCCCATTTTCGACATTTCCGGACAAAAGTTATAACAAAGAGACATGGTATAGTGGCCTGATCTCTGAAAATAAAAAGTATGTAGTCGGCGATCTTTCACTCGGGTCAGGCAAATCGCCCCGTTTCACTATCGCAACACGGCAAGAGTTTGACGGTCGTATTTATATCATGAAGGCGACCCTTGATCCAGACAAACTCTACGTCTTCCTTCGTTCCATAAACAATGGAAAAAGTATAGATTCAATGATCATCAATCGCCAGGGACAATATCAGGTGGTTGACTTGAACATGAGCCCCTTTCAGGAGACGAGCTCTTTTGTCCCACCCTATAGCTCGCCCTCCGGCGTGGAAGAAATAACCGGCGACAATGAGTCCATGCTGGTAGCTTATAGCTGGCTTACTGAAACACCTTGGGCGCTCCTGACGAAGCAGCCAGTATCGGTCGCTCAAACTGGAATGTACCTGTCTCGATTAATTCTCACTATTGGCCTCATCGTCATCAGCCTGATTGTTTCAACCGTCGTTTATTATACCATCAATAAACTCGTGAAAAACGCTCGACAAATGGCGGAGAAAGGCCAACAGTTGCAGGAAATGCTGGCACATGCTTCAAAACTTGCCTCAATCGGCGAATTGGCCGCCGGTGTGGCGCATGAGATCAATAATCCGTTGGCGATTATCATGGCCACAAGCGGGGTAATTCGAGATATGCTCAACCCGGAATTTGAACTTGATCACAGCTCTGAGGCAATCAACACTGAGCTTACGATAATCGACAATGCCGCTACACGGGCTAAAGGAATAACAAAAAAACTTCAGGACATGGGCAAGAGCAGTTCATCCTGTTCGATACCATGCGACATCAATGCGTTACTCGATGATGTCCTGAGTCGTTTGAAAAAAAATGAATTCAAATCGAAAACTATTGAGATAGTGACTCAATTCAGTCCCCTTTTGCCAAGTATTATGGCTGAGGCATATCCCCTCCGCCAGGTGTTTGGCAATATTTTTATCAACGCAAGCGATGCCATATCGGAACAAGGAACCATAACTGTTACAACCGAAACATTTGAAGGGATGGTGTCAGTCACCATTAATGATACAGGCAAGGGCATTCCCCCAGAAGATTTGAAACGAATTTTCAATCCCTTCTTTACCACTAAAGGCGGGGGTAAAGGCACTGGGCTAGGCCTCAGCATTGCCGCCAGTATTGTCAAATATTGCAGTGGAACCATCAAGGTCAACAGCATTTTGGGCGTAGGCAGTTCCTTTACTGTCCTGCTCCCCTACCAATAATCAGGACTTTACAGGTAACTATGGAAAAGAAGCAAAGGGGAGTCAAAATACTCTTGGTTGATGATGAGGAAATTTTCTTGGAAGCAACTGCGCGGCAACTGGGTGTGCGCGGCTTTAAGGTAACAACGGCAGACTCCGGCGAAGCAGCCCTGCTACTGATGCATGACACCCCACCGGATGTTGTGGTGCTCGATCAACAGATGCCGGGAATGAGCGGCTCGGAAACCTTTGTCGAAATGAAAAGGATCAATCCTTTGGTGGAGGTGATCATACTCACCGGCAATACAAGTGTTGATAATGCCTTAGAATTATTGAAAATGGGGACATTTGATTACCTGATGAAACCGATAAACATAGATGACCTTCTCTACAAGATTGAAGATGCCTACACACGAAAAATGCTGAATGAAAAACAACAGTAATTTTAGGGGTTATGTAATAGGTGAATCTAGCCCCACTGTATTCTCCGTCAATGAGGAGTAAGGCGTATTCATGCTGAAAGAACTGGTCGCGTTAACAAGAAAAATCTTTTCCAGAGATCAAGAACCGGATACCCCTGAATTGGAATTCGCCGAGGTGGAAAGGCTCCGCCTTGCATTTAAATCCCGTTATCACAGCTTCAAATTGCTGTTAACCGCCAACGGCCGGGTCTTAGAAGCGATGGCCGACATGGAGCGGGCTCTTCAGGGCAACGAATCTTTCAGCATGTCCTTTGTGCATACCGGTTGTACTTCAATATCAGTCAATGTGTACCGGATGATTGCCGACATGGAGAACATTGCTCCTGGGAAGTATAGCGGACTCAGGGAGAGTTTTTTGATCATCCAGCGCCAGATAGATGCACTGCTTGGTCAGAAGAAAGATAAAACCGACAAGCGCCTGGTAATTCCTCTTGAGACCATCACCAGTGAGATGACCGAACTGGCAGGTGGCAAGATGGCAAATCTCGGTGATGTTAAAAACCGGCTGCATATGAATGTACCCTCCGGCTTCGTCATTACCGCTGCCGCCCATGACCTGTTCATGAGCACCGATGGCCTGCAGAAAGAGGTGGACAGGATCTTTCAGGTGGCCGGTTCCGATGAGGACAGAAACCTTGATCTTGTGAGTTCTCAAATACGGCAAAAAATGATGGTGGCAAACATTCCCGAACCCATTCGCCTCGCCGTCGAAGAAGCATACGTACATATGAAGGAACAAAACGGCGGCCAGGATGTCAGGCTTGCCGTTCGCAGCAGCGCCCATGGTGAAGACGCCAAGAACAGTTCTTTTGCCGGTCAGTACCGAAGTGAACTGAATGTCGCCTTCCCACAGTTTTTCTACTATTATAAGCAGGTCATGGCAAGCAAGTACAGTGCCCAGGCCATCACCTACAAACTCAACCGCGGCTTCAGAGATGAAGATATTGCCATGTGCGTTGGAGTCCTTGCCATGGTCGATGCCGCCTGCGGTGGTGTGATCTATACTCGCAACCCCCTCGATAGCAAAGACGACTCCATTTACATCAATTCTACCTGGGGTCTTCCGAAAACCGTGGTCGACGGCAATGATCTCTGCGATCTTTTCGTCGTTCAGCGGGACAATGACCTGACCATCCTCCGCAGGGATATAAGGGACAAAGGTTACCGGTTTGTCTGTGGCGGTGACGAAGGTTGCATGCGAACCGAGATTTTAGGTGGCGAGAACATCCTGCCATCCCTCACCGATGCACAGATTCAGCAACTGGCCGATCTTGCCATTCAGATTGAACAGTATTATGAAGGACCACAAGATATTGAATGGGCGATCGCCAATGACGGTAAAATTTACTTTCTCCAATCCCGCCCTCTGCAGCAGGTTGAATCGGTCATGCCTTCGATCGATTTTGATTTACAGCAATACGATTCCCTCTTGCTGACCGAAGGTGGCACCAACGCCAGCCCCGGCGTGACCTCCGGGATCGTCTTTAAGGTTTCGAAAAAAGTTGATATTCTGCAATTTCCTGAGGGCGCTATTCTTGTCGTAGAGCAGGCGCTTCCCACTTGGGCACCATTGGTTGCCAGAGCAGCAGCCTTAATTACCGAACAAGGTGGATTTGCCGGTCATCTCGCCAATGTAGCACGAGAATTCGGAATTCCCGCGCTTTTCGGAGTCAAGGGAGCAATGACTCTCGTCAATAATGGCGATGTAGTGACGGTAGCCGCCGATCTCGGACGGGTGTATCGCGGCTGTATTGAGCCACTCACTCATTGGAAACGGCCGGATGCCAAACTGATGCTCGGCAGCCCTGTCTATGAAACTCTACGTACTGTCAGCCGGCATATTATTCCTCTGCATCTCCTCGACCCCGAATCTCGGGATTTTACCCCTGAAAAATGTCTGACATTCCATGATATTACTCGGTTTGTCCATGAGAAATCAGTGCATGAGATGTTCCGTTTCGGGATAGATCACAGTTTCTCCGAACGTTCCAGTAAGCAATTGCACTACAAGGTGCCGATGAACTGGTGGATACTCAACCTCGACGATGGCTTGATAAATGAAATAAAAGGAAAATATGTCAAGCTTGAAGACATTGCCTCAGTGCCTATGCTGGCATTCTGGGATGGCTTTGCAGCTATCCCCTGGGACGGACCACCGATGATGGATAGCAAAGGGATGACCTCAATAATGTTCAGATCTACCATGAACCCTGACCTTGTCCCTGGGATTCGAACCAAGTATGCGGATCGCAATTATTTCATGATATCTAAAGACTTCTGCACTCTCAGTTCCCGCCTTGGATATCATTTTTCCACTATGGAGGCCTTGGTGAGTGAGCGGTCGGGAGAGAATTATCTGGGGTTCAAGTTCAAGGGAGGGGCGGCAGACTTTGAACGTTGTATGGGCCGCATCAATTTCATCAAGGAAATTCTCGAAAAATATGGCTTCAGGGCATCGGTCAACGCCGATAACCTCGATGCCCGTCTGGAGGGACGTGATATGCAATTTATGAAAAGCCGCCTCAATATTCTCGGCTATTTGACACTCCACACCCGGCAGCTCGATATGATCATGGGCAATCAGCCTCTGATAAATTATTACATGGCAAAACTGACAAAGGATATTGATTCGCTGCTCGAAAAAGCAAAAAGAGACCAATAAAGGCCCATAATTCGGTTAGAAATGGAATAACTGCCCAGCGCACGGGGAATGAGTAAAATTGTCTGCCACAAGAACCTCCATTATTATGATGATGAAAAACTATGCCAACCATTCTCGGTAACCTACGACAACTGTTTCAAGAAATTAAAAGTCGGAAAGAGCCGGTTTCCACAGGCAATTCCTCGGAAATGAACTCCCTCTTCCGCTTTAAATACACTCAATTCAAGGATCTTCTTGCCGCAAATTCCAAGCTTTTGAATGTCCTGTCCGATATGGATGAAAAGCTGAAAGGCGATCAATTCTTCGGTTTTTCCTATATTACCAGCCAGATCAACCGATCTCTCAAACATGCCTTCAGCATGTCGAAATGCCTCAATGTCATGGGCAATGGGAGATATCGCGAACTGTATTCGACGCTCGATAGGATTAGAGGAGAGATTGCCGCCCTCACCAGTCAACTAAAATTAGAGCCCCCCCCTTGCAATGTTCTGCCCTACTCTGAAATCTCCATTAAAGACGCTGACTGGGTAGGCGGGAAAAGTGCCAACCTGGGAGAAATCGGCAATACACTTGATCTCCCTATACCCAAGGGCTTTGCCATAACGACCAGAGCCTTTCATACGTTTATCGCATACAATGATCTGCAGGATGAAATTGATAAATTAAAAAACCTCACTGATATCAATGAATACGACCGGTTGGAGGATATCAGCTCCAATCTTGTCAATCTGATAAAGTCAAAACCCTTGCCGCCTGAACTGGAACTGGAGGTCTTAGCGGCATGTTCTGCTCTCTGGGGTGATGTTGATCAACAGATCCTCCTCGCCATGCGCAGCAGTGCGATTGGAGAAGACGGTGATCTCTCCTATGCCGGCCAGTACCTCACCCTTCTGGGTGTGAGGCCCACTGAAATCAGCGAGGCTTATAAAGCCATTATTGCAAGCCTCTATTCATCCAGATCCATTTCCTATCGCTACTCAAAAGGTGTCTACGACGAGAACCTGATGATGGCCGTCGCCTGTCTGCAGATGGTCGACTCCGTCGCCAGCGGCGTGCTTTATACTCGTCATCCTTTTGATATTCTCGATGAAAATATCCTTATCAATGCGGTCTTCGGCCTTGGCCCCTATGCTGTGGACGGTATTGTTACCCCCGACACCTATGCTGTTTCCAAAAATGGCACACTCAGTGTTCTTGAAAAAAACATTTCGACCAAAGCTGTGCAACTTGTTCTTAGCAAAAACGGTGGAGTTATAGAAATTCCCGTACCGGAAATGCAACGCTGCTCCGCTTGTCTGACCGATGAGCAGATCATCTGCCTAGCCGGGTACGGGGCTGCTTTGGAAAAGCACTATAATTGCCCCCAAGATATTGAATGGGCTCTCTCTCCGAACCAGGAGATAATCATCCTGCAATCACGGCCTTTAAAAATTCAGATTCCGACTAATTTCTGTCAGCTCAAATCAGCGCCTCTTGCCGGACATAGGCTTCTCTTTGACAACTGTGAAATAGCTGCTCAGGGTGTCGGCATCGGCCATGCCTTCCATGTAAAATCAGTCGAAGATCTAGCCGGCTTTCCACAGGGCGGTGTGTTGATCGCCCGACACTCTTCACCGGAATATGTGGTTGCCATGCGAAAATGTCGCGCCATTGTCGTCCAGGCCGGAAGCGTCAGCGGACATATGGCGGCCTTAGCCAGGGAATTCAATGTTCCCACGCTCATTGCCTCGCAGCCGGTGTTGGAGTTTATCCCTCAAGAAATGGTCATTACGGTTGATGCGTATGCGGGGAGGATCTATAAAGGCGAAGTCCCCGAACTCCTCAGTGCCATACCCACAAACAATGCCCACATGAAAGAAACTCCCGTCTACGAACACCTGAAGGCTATTGGCCAGTACATCATTCCTCTTAACCTTGTTAATCCAGCTGCTTCTGATTTCTCACCTGCCGGCTGTAAAACCCTGCACGATATCGCCAGGTTCTGCCACGAGAATTCCTATAAAGAAATGTTTCAAATAAGTGACCTAGCGTCAATGTCACACGGCTGGTCATTGAAACTTGACGCTGCCCTGCCCATAGATATCCACCTCATTGATCTGGGCAACGGAATTATGCCGGATGCTGTCACCAGATGGAACGCTATCAAAACCGATCAGATTCAATCTGTGCCCTTTCTTGCTCTCTTGCGCGGTATGCTCAATAAAGAAGTTCAATACCTTGAACCTCGGCCGATTAACATTTCCGGCTTGCTGTCGGTCATGAAGGAACAGACCCTGGCCCCCGGTCACGTCGGCGAGCGATTCGGAGACCGGAGCTATGCGATCATTGCCGATAAATATCTCAATTTTAGCTCAAGAGTAGGATATCATTACAGTGTTGTCGATGCGTACTGCGGCGAAACTATCAATAAAAACTACGTTTCCTTCACCTTTAAAGGTGGTGCCGCCGACTCCGTGAGAAAAAACCGAAGGGTAAGGGCCATTGCCCTGATTCTTGAACAAGAAGGATTCAAGGTAATCGTCAAGTCCGATAAGGTGGATGCACGTCTGCAGAAATACCCAAAATCCTATATAGAAAGCAGGATGGATATTCTCGGCCGTCTATTGATATTCACCCGACAGCTTGATATGTTGATGACCACTGAAAACAGTGTGGAATGGGCGGCAAAGAATTTTGTGGCTGGTAATTACCAGCTCACCGCACCAGAAGAAGACCCCAAATTAAAAATTGGATGAGATGCTGCCGACAGCTTGCTCGTTGAGATTAACCATGGTCATCGTTCCCTTATGGAAGGACGACCTTTCAAAAAAAGTGATAAATACCCATGGGAAATGTAATCCTTTTAATCATTATTATCGGCTCTCTCATTATCGGTTTAGCCATAGGTATTAAACTTCGTAACAGACGAAAATAACCACCTCTGCAACACCGAACAAAAAACTGTTCTTTATAAGTTACAAAAAAAACGGACTGCAGAGGTTTAAGCCCTCTGCAGTCCGTCGGTGAAAGGTTGGAAAACTTTTTACATCAATGACCGATCTTCATCCCCAAACCCTCAAAGAGCCACATGAGTCCAAAACCGTACCACAAGGTATAGGCGACATAAAAAACCAGGGCGAAGAGGATTAGGGCGATTTGCTCATTCCAGTTCTCGGCCTTGACGCCATAGTAGTTATAGGCGGGTTCCAGAGCCTTTTGTTGGACAGCAGCAAAAGGTTTGGCGTCCTCGAATTTCTGCTGCTTGGTTAGATCGGCGCCGATCTTTTTAAACAGTACATGCCAATTAAAAACGGCCTGTTTTCCCGAAAAACCATATTTGTCGGCAATCGGCTTGTCATCATTTTTGAACATGAAGTCGGCATCGATCAGGCTGGCCTTGAGAATAAGAGCCATGTCGCCTTTGATCGTCATTTCCTTACCGGCGGCGGTCACCTGTACTCCGCTGGCAGTAAGTTGTTTTGCCGTTTCCATCACTCTGTTTTCGTCGTCGAATTTCAGTTTAACCTCAAGTGCCTTTCCGGCAAACTTATCGATTTTCTTCAACGATTCCGGGATAAAGTATGACGACCCCTTTGAGATCTCATTGAACAGATTGTCCATGTAATCAAGGCCATTGATCTTCCCCGGAAAAACCGGCATAAAGATGACGGCCAGGAGGAGAAAGAAGGTGACCAGCATGACTATGCCGCGTGTCTTGAGATTTGCTTGCGTGCTCATATTAATGGTTCTCCACTTTCAATTTGGAAATATTGCTGAAAAATGCGTAGAATACCCAAACGGCAAATGCCCCGATGACGAGGAAAAACAGGGTGTTGCCGACCATGCCGAGTATTTCCCCCAATTGCTTGGAGATGTTAATATAACCAAGGCCTTGGAGCTTTTCAGGAAGAGCAAAGAAACGATTTATAAAACCGGCGCTTACCGCCAGGGCAAAGAAACCACGGATCATGATACCCGGAACCACCTTGGTGACGAGAGAACCGACCTGAACGCCAATGAGAGAGCCTAGGAGCATTCCCATTGCCAAGGTGTAGAATACGAAACCATGCAGAGCATATTGGCTGAGGGCCGCGTAACCGGCGGTAAATACTATCTGAAAGATGTCGGTGCCAACGGTGGTCATCGACGAAACACCAAGTCCATAGACAAAAATCGGGAAGGTAAGAAAACCACCGCCCACACCCATAATCGCAGCGGCAAGACCGACGAGCAGACCGCTCAGGACAAGGAAAAGAGCGGAGATCTTGCGACCACCCGGGGTGACGTTTTCGTCAAAGGTCAGCATCGGCGGGATGTTAACCGACTGCACTCTTTTGCCCATGGGTGGGATTGCCTCGCCACCGGAGACATTTTTGCCAGCGGCCTCGCCCTTTCTCGCTTTGAAATAATCGTTCAGAGCGTAAAATGAGAGAAAACCGAGGATAAAGACATACACCGAGGTGATGAACAGATCACTCAGCACCGGGTTGAGGTCATAGAGATAGCGGTTGAGCATGCCACCAAGTGTTGCCCCGACTATTGAGCCGATCAGGAAGGTCACTGCCAGGGATACCGAGATATTGCCGAGTTTTCTGTGAAGTACGCTGCCCATAATCGCTTTGGCGAAGATATGGAAGAGATCCGTACCGACCGCGAGAATTCCTTTGACACCTGCACTCATCAGAGCGGGGGCGATGATGAAGCCACCGCCGGCGCCGATACAACCGGTAATCAGCCCGGCGCAGAGTCCGACAAAGATCGAGGCGAAAAAGATCAGGTTGGTGTAATGCGACGGCATATAAGCCGACTTACCGCCCAGGGCGTTGGGCAACCCTGGACCGTCACCGGCCGCGATGGCGATACCGCCGATAAGTATCGGCAGAAGCATGAGGAGGAGAACGCCCTTCCTCTTGCGACTCTTCAAAATGTTGGTTGACATCTCCAGTTCCCAGCGGGCATGGGCCTGGGACCCTTGCACCATCAGGTTGTAAAAATCCTTGAAAAAGCTCATAAAGCACTCCTATTCTTTTTTGATTTTTTATATTTGCAGAATACAACCAAGCTCGAGATACCGATTTGGGGCGGATTAAACGGGCTTGGACATATTCCTTTTGATTTCAGCTTGTTCAATTTTATCCTGATGTATCCGCTTCTTTTCGTAGGCATCCACCAGTTTCTCGAGAAGTGGATCAAGTTCAATGGGTTTCATCAAATAATCAAAGGCCCCCAGCTTCATTCCTTCAATTCCCGAGTCAACCGAAGCGTGACCGGTCAACAGCACCACCTCGACCAGAGGTTTCATGCTGCGAATCCGCCGCAAGGTCTCAATGCCATCCAAACCCGGCATTTTCACGTCGAGCAAAACAACATCGATATAGCCGTGCTCAAGAACCTCCAGAGCCTTTTCTCCGCTCTCTGCACCTTTGACTTTCAGGCCCCGCTTCTCCAGTCTTTTTACTGTAATATCCCTAAATTCCTGTTCATCATCGACAACCAGTACATTGAATTCTCTCATGGTGTTTCTCCTTTTAAAAAATTAATGAAATCCTTTTGCGCAAGCCCCAAGTGTTCTGGTCATCGCGGCGAACTGAGGTTAAGGATCGGCAGAGTAATGGTAAAGATTGCTCCCCCGCCGGTCCTGTTGGCAACTTTGATGTTTCCTCCAAGCTTCTTAACAATGTCATAACTGATATAGAGCCCAAGCCCTGTTCCTTTGCCCGGATCTTTGGTGGTGAAAAAAGGATCAAAAATGCGCTGTAAATTTTCCGGCTTGATCCCATGGCCATTATCGGCAAACTCCACTAACAATTTTTTGCTGCCCTCAACCGCCGTGCGTACCTCAATGACTCCGCCCTGTTCTGTCTCATCAATGGCGTTATTAAGGAGATTGAGAAACACCTGCTGTAACTGAGGTCCGTCGACCATGGTTTCCGGCAGTCCCTCGGCATATTTCCTGATTATTGAAACATGGTTGTACTCAGCCTCTTTTTCGACAAATGAGATGGTTTCCTCAACCAGTTCGTTGATCTTGACATTCTGTTTTTCCGCCGAAATCTTGCGCGAGAAACCGAGAAGTCGGTGGGTAATAGCGCCTGCCCTGCGCACATGTGATCGTATCTGTTCGACAGACTTTTTATATTCTTCAAAATTCTTTACCTTTTCCGGATCCTCCTCCGGCAACAATTCGCTGATCCAGCCAGCCTGACTGGTGATCATCTGCAACGGGTTGTTGATCTCATGAGCTATGCCGGCGGCAAGGCGACCGACCGTGGCCATTTTCTCCATCTGCACCATCTGGTGTCCAAGTTCAACCCGCCGGCGGTCTTCTTTCTCGATCCGCTGGAGCAAATAGTTGATAAAGAGAAGGGCGATGGCCAGAAAAACTACACTGGTTCCGAAGATCACGAGGATGACGTGGTTGCGAACCTTGTAGAAAGGGCCGAGTGAATCCTCAATCAAGGCTTTGACAAATAGACACCATTGGCCATCTTTAACCCATCTTGTCGCAACAATGCTCTCTCCTCTTGTGACTATAGATGTTGCGTCAAAATGCTCGGTCGTGGCCTTTTCGTCGCTGTGCACTACGACGCTTTCTTCCCGCTTGACTATGGCGGTTCCTTCATGGTGTTCGAGAAGAAGCCTGTCCTCGTCGTTTAACTCAGTCAATCCAGCCCGGCTGGGAGTCTGCAACTTGCCTTCCCGATTGACTATAAAGGAATCGCCATGCGGACCAATCTGTGAACTAAGGAGGAGATTGTTGAACTGCTCCGAATTAATCGTTGCCCGCAGCACATACGTCTTCAAGGGATCGGAGACAGCCACCACTATGTGCGGAACATTGCGGAAACCGAGAAAAACATCGCTTACATGGCTCCCTTTAATGAGCACTTCCTGGAACCACTGGGCATTATAGTAGCTTTTACCGACAAGGCTTTGGGCGTAAGGGCCGACATAGGCCACTTGCGCGCCGGAAGAGTCTATGACATGCAGATCGACAATACTGCCGGTTTTGTTGACTGCTATAAACAGCTTATCAAGGTTCTCCTGACGACCAAGATACGAGATGGGATACATGCCGACCAACATGGTCAGGAGATCCTCTTTCTCCTCAAGAAAAAGGGTGATGACATCCTTTTTATGCTCAATGAGTCGGCCGAGGGATACCTCGGTCTTGTCGATCGCAGCATCTCTTAAACTGTTTGTGGTCACCAGGACCAGAATAGCCACCGGCACGGTTATCAGAAGACAGAAGGCGACGGCCATTCTCATCCAGATTTTCGAATAGGGGCTATTCATTTCCCTGGGCCTCCTTCATCCTTAAAGGTACCGAACTGAAATTGAGTGAGTAATAAAGGAAATCTACCCTGCAACCATTTTCTTTGTTGATCTTCACGAGATATTGCGTTATCCATTTTAGCCGTCTCCATCTGATATTATTGATTTTCTCTATCACATCAATATACCATGCTGCAGAGGGCTTTTAACAGTCATTTCCGGGCTCACAATTATTCCATCAAGGTTCATATTTTCGTTTCTCGATGTGAAGTATTCCCAAGAGAATTTAAAACCCTATCGAAGCACCCGAGGAGCTCTTCCCATTCTGAGTTTCGTTCCATCACCGCATGCGCACCGGCAGCAAGCATCTGCTCCCTTTTTGCCCAGGCCAGATTGCGTCGAACCAAAGCCACGGCTCGCATGCCTCCGATACTTTTGACAAAACGGATAACATTCAACGCCTCTTCATCACCATTCACTGCGTCAGCCAAGATAAGATCGGGAAGGAAGGTGAGGATTTTATATTCTGCGCTTTTTCCAAAAGTGACGCTGTCCAAAAAACAGTTAGCCTTCCTGCCAAATTGTTCGGAAAAATGTCTGAAAAACTTGTGGCCGGCCTTCTTTCCACGTTTAGCTGAACAAACAAAAAGCAACTTTCTCGCATTGATTGGGAGTATGCCGGCCGGAATCGGCATATTGTAGTGCATGAGAAACCCAACAAGGTCCTCCTTGCCCACCTTTCGATCGCCTTCGGAAACAATTACTCTCAGGTCGTTTTTCTCGATCCAGTTGTCCACTCGGGCTACGGAGACTCCACAGAGAAGCGCCACCTGTTCGATCTTCAGTGCCGACGCTCTCTCTTTCTCTGTATTTTCCGTCATTATTTGAACCTGAATCCGTCAATTATCCTTGTACCCTTTACAACTCTCCTTAGCCTGCGGCCTTGGCTT
>JAHJLI010000242.1 GCA_018821785.1 Pseudomonadota bacterium | reverse complement strand
TTGCCAATGTCTCACAGGATACTCTTGATTATACCGGGCCTTCGGTCAATAAAGGCTCTAAAGCCATGCTCATGGGCCTTGGTAAAGAGAAGAAACGGGAGTTGCCAAGGACATTTTCCGGAACACTGCCCTTTGGCTGTATAAAGCCAAAGGTATTCTTGCCTGGTACCCTGGTTGTTCAGGGATGCTCCTACAACGAAAATCCTGACCTGGCAAAACAGCTCACAGAAAGTGAAGGCCTGGAGGATTGGCCAATCATTATGTTGGTGGATAATTGCGATGAGGCGACCTCATCCATGAAGGAATTCCTCTGGTCAATTTTCACCCGCTTTGAGCCGGCCGCTGATATTCATGCCAAAACTGCTTCGGTTAATCGGTTTCATGTAGGGCTTCATCCCCCGATTGCAATAGACTGTCGAATGAAGCCATGGTACACGGACGTTCTTGAAGTCGACAAAAAAACCAAAGAACAGGTGGATAAGAAATTTTCCAAAATTATTCCTGCTGAATGGCGATGAGCACTCCTATACGATTGCAAAAATATATTGCCCAATGTGGCATTGCCTCTAGACGAAAGGCCGAAGAGTTCATTGGCGCGGGCCGGATTGCCATAGATGGAGTCATAGTAAGAGAAATGGGTACCAGCGTTATTCCCGGTAAAAACAAGATCACTTTTGACGGGAAGCTGATTAAACTTGAAGAGCAACTTGTCTATTATTTGCTCAACAAACCGAAAGGCTATGTTACCACACTATCCGACCCCCAAGGCAGACCTATAGTAACTTCATTGATTAAAGAAGATGCTGGCCGTCTCTTTCCTGTAGGCAGATTGGACCTGGACACCGAAGGTGCTCTAATTCTTACTAACGACGGGAAATTGGCCCAAAAAATTCAGCACCCCAGCCATGGAATCGATAAAACGTATGAAGCACTGGTCAAAGGATGCCCCAAGAAAGACAAAATTGAGCTCCTCGAACGGGGCATTTACCTGGAAGGGAAGATGACATCTCCCGCAGTAGTCTCAGTTGTGACGAAAGCGGGAACAAATTGCCTCATGCAGATTACTATTCACGAAGGCAGAAAGAGGCAGGTAAAAAAAATGTTTGGTTTTATAGGCCACCCTGTCCTGCACCTTAAGCGAACAGCCTATGGCAAACTCTCTTTGGGTCGGCTGGCCCTTGGCGACTACAGACAACTTAACCCTTCAGAATTAAATAAGATCTTTTTATAGAATTTTCTTTACAAATCCCCAAATAGCTGATTAAATCTAATCAGTTAGCTGGGATATCTTTATTGCGAAGCATATTTTTATATACATAACAGCTTGTAATCTTTTTGTATTTTGTTTTTCAGCTTCCAACCAAAGATTAAAATCTCATCTACTGTTCACAAATATTATGATGCAAATGCAGGTGTATAAGAACCTAAATTTGATTTCCGGAGACAGGAGTTACGTATGAATAAATCAGAACTCATTGAAGCATTGGCACAGGATATTAATGTACCTCATCGTGAAGCCGCCGCAATAACCAACACTGTTATTGAAACGATGACTGAGGCGCTGGCCAAGGGGGAGAGCATTGAGATTCGGGGCTTTGGTAGCTTTGTTATTAAAAAATATGATTCATACGAAGGCAGGAATCCGAAAACCGGGAAGAAGATTCAGGTTAAACCGAAAAGACTCCCTTTCTTCAAGGTTGGCAAGGAACTGCGAGAAAAGGTAAATAGCGGTAAATAGATTGACCACAAGTACCTGCTTAACTGGTACCTGCTCTATTGAACAACGCCCCGTAATCTGACTAAGCAATCTGGGCGTTGTTTATGCGCACTGTGGCATGGATGTACACGTTTATGCAGACATCCAGTTACCGTACTATCACATTTCCACAATCCCGCCAATCAGGTCATATACCTGCGTATCAGTGATGCGCACCTGAACGATATCCCCTGGACTGGCAACGCCTTCATTTATATATACACACCCATCAACTTCCGGAGCCTGATATCTGGTTCTTCCTTCCAGCAACAGATCTGTTTCTCTGCTCAAGCCTTCAACCAAAACCGGTTCAACCCTGCCGATGTACTTTTTTTGAATCGTTGCGGACAATTCCGACTGAACAGCAAGCAGATAATCACGCCTCTTCAGTTTTTCCTCATCCGATAACTGGTTGGCAAATTTCTCCGATGGGCATCCCTCTTCATTGGCATATGGAAACACGCCAACATGATCTATGTGCATATCTTTTATAAATGTTTCAATCTCTAAGAAATCATTTTCTGTTTCCCCTGGAAATCCCACAAGAAATGTTGTTCTGAGAGCTATGTCAGGAAGATTGGTTCTGATTCTATTGACTGTCGCGAAAAGCTGTTCTGAACTATATCGCCGGTTCATTGATCGGAGAATTTTATCGCTGACATGTTGCATAGGAATATCGAGATACGGCACTATCCTGGGATTATCCGCCATCAATTGGAGCAATTCATCATTTATACCTGTTGGATAAAGATAAAGTAACCGAAACCAT
>JAHJLI010000241.1 GCA_018821785.1 Pseudomonadota bacterium | reverse complement strand
TGGTCAACATAAGATTGTAGGGTTTGATATCGCGGTGGATGATCCCGGCAAAATGCAGCCGCTCCAGCCCCTTTAAGGCCTGCACCAGATAGACCTGGGCCTTGGCGACGGAGATGATCCGCGACGGCGCCTCCACCCGGTACGATTCACCGATAAAGGCCCCGAGGGAGTGGGCAAAATATTCGAGAACGATGAACGGCTGCCCCTCGTGTTCGTCGCAATCGAGCACCTTGGCCACATGATCGTGGGACAGCCCTCCCATGATCTTTGCCTCGGCGACAAACAGTTCTTTCAACCGCTCCAGGCCGACCAGTTCGGCAAATATTTCATTACGCGGCTGGAGGATCTTCAGGGCCACCAGGCGACCGGTGACCGGTGCCCAGGCCTTGTACACCATGCTCATGCCGCCCCGCCCGAGGCGGCCGACCACCTCATATCTGCCAATTGTTTTCATAGCTTACCCAAGACGTGTGGCATAGGCTTCGGGAAAGCCCCTTTCTTTAATTTTCTGCATGGTCGCCCAATAATCATAGGCGACAAAGAGCACCTCAAGGGTTGCCGCGGCCATATCCCAGAGAAGGTATTTGGCACGATTATCACCATCCCGAGGTTGACCGACACTGCCGGCGTTGATGATATATTTCTGCCCCGGCTGCAACTCCACCCGCTCCTCACCGAGGGGCCTGCGGACGATCGCTCCACTCTCCTGCCGGACAAGCTGCAGTTTATGGGTATGTCCGAGGAACAAGAGAGAAAAGGGGGCGGTATCAAGCAATACTGCCAACGTGGCATCGGACTGGCGGTTAAGATAGCGAAAGACGGAAAAGGGCGGAAAACCGTGGACGAAGTAGGCGATGTCGAAGGCAAGAAACTTCGGCAGGGTGTAGCAGTAAGTAAGACTCTCCTCGGACAGCAATTTACCTGTGACGATATTGTTCTCCTCCGCCTGGAAATTCAACCATCGCCTGGCCCGCTGATCGAAGAGGGAAAACTCGTGATTTCCGAGGATAGAGACATAGCCTAAGTCGCGTATCCGTCGCACTACTTCTTCTGGATCCGGCCCGTAGCCTATATTGTCACCCAGGCAGATCGCCCGGTCGACCCCACGCCGCTCTAAGTCAGCGCTCACCGCCAGAAGGGCTTCAAGGTTACCGTGGATATCCGAAAGAACTGCGACTTTCATGCGCCCTCATGCTCCTTTCTTTTCTTCCAGTTCATCCCAGCGATGGTAGAGCCGCTCCACTTCCTGCCGGGCCGTTTCCAGATCGCTCCAGCACGCAGCGAGCGTTTCGGCAGCAGAGACGACATCGGGTCGGAGCATCATTTCTTCCAACTCGGCAACCCGGCTTTCCCCTGCCGAAATCTTCTCCTCGATCTGATCGTATTCGCGCTGGTCGAGGTAGGACAACCGGCCCTTGTTCTTTGCAGGGCCGGAAACTGGCCCAGCCTTGTCAGAGCTTTTGTCCCGAGGGCTGTCTTTTTCCATAGGCTGCGGCAGATCGCTCAGCCACTGTTCGTAATCGGCGTAATAAGACACCCCGGCGCAACCGCCAAAACCGAGCAGCCGATGACACACCCTATCGAGCAAAAACCGGTCGTGGGTTACCAGGATCAAGGCCCCGGGAAAATCGATGAGGCTGGTCTCCAGAACATCGAGGGAGGCGATATCGAGATCATTGGTCGGCTCATCTAAAAGGAGAATATCTGCCGGCTGCCGCATCAGGCCGGCGATCAGGATACGCGCCTGCTCGCCGCCGGACAGCCTGCCGACCGGGGTTTCCAGCTGATCCGGGCGAAAAAGGAATTTCTTGGCCCAGCTGGCTACATGCAGTGACCGGCCGCAATACATCACTGCGTCACCTTCGGGCGCCAGGGCCCGGCGCAGGGTCAGGGTCGGGTCGATGGACTCCCGGTTCTGGTCAAAGGTGACGATTTTGATATTATCGGCGGTTTTCAGGATCCCTGAGTCCGGCAGCACCTGGGTATTGCCGGTTGCCCCGGCGATGATCTGCATGAGCGTCGATTTGCCGCAGCCGTTTCGCCCCAGAAGGCCGAGACGGCTACCCGGCGCAAGGGTGATGTCGAGGTCGGCAAAGAGTGGTTGGTCGCCATACGATTTCGTCAGACCCACCGCCTCGAGAAGTTTTTTAGTCTTTCTCCCTGTGGCCTCGAAATCGATCTGGACGTTTGAAATCGAACGGTTTCTCGCCTTCACCTCAGCCAGCTCGCCGCTAAGCTTGTGCGCTTCGTCGATTCGATATTTG
>JAHJLI010000240.1 GCA_018821785.1 Pseudomonadota bacterium | reverse complement strand
TTCCTTGCAGGTACACCGGCATAAATCGTTCCCGTCTCTACCCGTGTGCCTTGAGTTACTACGGCACCCGCAGCTATGATTGAATTGCTCTCAACGACACAATCATCCATAACAATCGCCCCCATTCCCACAAGAACATTATCGTGAATGGTACAACCGTGAACAATGGCATTGTGGCCAACGGAGACGTTATTGCCTATTGTGGTCGGCGATTTTTGATAGGTACAATGCACCACAGCACCATCTTGAATATTCACTTTATTCCCCAAACGAATGAAGTGCACATCACCTCGGATCACCGCATTGTACCAAATGCTGCACTGATCCCCCATCTCCACGTCGCCAACAATGACGGAATTCTCGGCGAAAAAGCAATCCTTGCCAAACTTCGGGGTATGTCCATTCAATTCTTTTATTATCATACAACCAGCCTCACCCCGATTTAAATACTAACTCTATCTTATATCGCAGTTAATCTCAAAAACGGGGCACAAGACTCTGCCAAGAGAATGTCCCGTGCCCCACGCCAAAAATTATCCTATTACACAGAGCACGGCGCCTTTTGCCACCGTGTCACCACTGGCAAATTTGATACACTGCACCTTCCCGTCACAGGGAGCGGTAAGAGCATTTTCCATCTTCATAGCCTCCAGAACTACAATAGTATCGCCTTGTTTTACTGTATCTCCGGTTTTTACCATATATTTGACTATCATCCCAGGCATCGGTGCCAGAAGGACTGTTCCCTCCCCTTGGTGAACCGTTTCCGGAGCAGGTGCAACAGCAGGGGCTTTCATGGGAGCAGCTGATATCGGTGCCGTCATTGGCATTGGAGCAGCGGCTACCGGTTGGGGAGCCGCCACAAAATGTGTGTTTCCTGTTGGATCAACCTCGACTGCGAAATAATCATCATCAATAAAAACATTGAAGGTTCTGACGGCCTGAGACTTCAGTGGTTTTTCCACCTCTTTTTTCTCAACAAGCTTGCCGGCCAAGGCCTTCTTAACAAGTTCATCTTTTTTCTTGACATCTTCAATGGTAATAGGCTTCACATTTGCAGGCACCTCAGCCTTACCATATTTCCACTCAAGAAATTTCTTGCCGGTGACAGGAAACTGGGCATAAAGAATGAGGTCATCCATATCTGCTGCTAAATCACCAATCTCGGCCTTAGCCTTGGCCAGTTCCGGTTCAAGTACTTCAGCAGGACGGCAGGTGATCGGCGTTTCTCCGCGTGGATAGCCTTTCAGAGCTTTTGCTTGCAATTCCGCATTAATGGGCACAGCAGTCTTGCCGTACAGGCCATAGCAGAGATCCTTCACCTGCCCGGTGATCATCTTGTAACGTTCGCCTGGAGTGTCGTGCAGAACATTATTGACGGTCTGCACACCGACGATCTGGCTGGTCGGAGTAACAAGAGGAACCTGCCCGAGATCTTTGCGCACCCGCGGCAATTCCTTGTACACTTCATCAATCTTATCAAGAGCATCCATTTCCCGCAATTGATTGACCAGATTCGACAACATTCCACCCGGAGTCTGATGCAATAATACGTTGATATCAATAATGGAAACTTTCGAATCATCAAGGAGGTGCTTATATTTCGGCATCACTTCTTTTTCGAAAATATCATTAATTACGGCGAGTTTTTTGATATCAAAGCCGGTATCACGATTTGTCCCCAAAAGGGCCATAACCAGGGGCTCGACAGCGGCATGCGAAGTCCTGTAGGCATAGGGTGTCATGCAGGTATCGATAATGTCAACTCCTGCTTCAATGGCCTTGAGGTGGGTCATCGGTGACATGCCTGAGGTAAAATGACTGTGCAAGTGAATGGGTACATTCACCGCTTTTTTCAGTGCTTTAATGAGAGGATAGGCGTCATAGGGAGCCAACAGTCCAGCCATATCCTTGATACAAATGGAATCCGCTCCCATCGACTCAAGGGATTTGGCTCTATCGGTGTAATATTCAAGATTGTAAACCTCACCGCCAAGTCGGGGTTCGGTTAGGGTATAGCAGATGCAGCCCTGAAAATGTTTACCACTTTTTTTGATCTGTTTGACCACTGTCTCAAAATTACGATAATCATTTAGAGCATCGAAGGTTCTGAAAATATCCATGCCGTTTTCAGCCGCGCGCTCTACAAAAGCAAAAGCCAGGTCATCGGCATAGTTTCGATAACCGACCAAATTCTGTGCCCTCAGCAACATGGAGAAAGGAGTCTTTTTTATATAGCGTTTCAAGACACGCAATCGCTCCCAGGGATCCTCATTGAGAAACCGGTGCATGGTATCGAAGGTGGCTCCACCCCAGGTTTCGATCGCCCAAAAGCCAACCTCGTCCATAAGTTCAGCTACCGGAATCATATCCTCTGTACGCCCACGGGTAGCGAAAAGGGACTGATGGCCGTCACGCAGGGACAGATCCATTATCTTTACAGGATTTTTTGCCTTTGGCCGGTCTGCGGAATAGTTCAACGGGGTCATCTTGACTTGATCGCTCATTGTATGTGTCTCCTTCTTCCTCATCTTTAACAATTGATGCTTATTAAAAGCGCGTAAACGCTCTCAGTTGGATTAATTTCCGCATGGCCATTATTTCCTGCCGTCCACTCTGTCCCCACTGGCTAAACTCAAAACTCTCAGGTTTCTTAAAAAGCGCTTGCTGCTCCTGGGCTGCCAGCGCTTCCTCTTGTTGCAGATAGAGACTCACGGCAGCCAGGGCGGCAGCCATTTTTTTCCTTTGACCTGCCATCACATCACCCATTTTTTGTATTAACTTCAGAATCCGATACCAAGAAAACAGTCACGGGGGCAGCATGTAATTCCTTGATATTCGTCTTTGACAAAATCTTAAGCACTGTACATTGCATATTCGGTTTCCTCGCCAAGCAGTCTGTCTATTGCCGATTGAACTTCGATGCGCTTGGGATTATTCACCCATCTGTTCCAGTCTTCCAGGGAACGCCAGGTACTCACCACCATACACTCATCTTTTTTGTCAATTCTATTGAAAGTTTCACCGGAAAGATAGCCTGGTTGTTCCAGAGTAAGTGCCCGTAGTTTTTTGAGAAGTTGTGTCAATTCTACGAAATTTTTGTCCTGCACCTTTCGTTTAATAAAAATCTTTACTGTCATATAGCTCTCCTAATGATACTCAGGCTTTTGCGACGGTTATAGTGGAATATTGCCGTGTTTTTTCATCGGATTTGTATCGCGTTTGTTCTGTAGCAACCCCAGCGATCTGATAATTCTTGCCCGGGTTTTCGACGGTTCGATGATATCATCAATGTAACCGCGTTGGGCCGCAATATAGGGATTGGCAACAGCATCCTGGTATTCCTGCTCCTTTTCCGCAAGAAATGCCTGTGGATCACCGGATTTTTGTGCGTCTTTACCGT
Source organism: Pseudomonadota bacterium (assembly GCA_018821785.1). GTDB lineage: Bacteria > Desulfobacterota > Desulfobulbia > Desulfobulbales > Desulfocapsaceae > Desulforhopalus_A. Next base: position 8,600 of record JAHJLI010000240.1, on the reverse strand, counting down.
ACAAAACACCTGCCGCACCTCTTGCCCCCATAACCGCAATCTCAGCGGTAGGCCAGGCATAGTTTATATCGCCGCGCAAATGTTTGGATGACATGACACAATAGGCACCGCCATAAGCTTTTCTAGTTATCACGGTTACCTTGGGAATGGTCGCCTCGGCATAGGCATACAAAATTTTGGCACCGTTACGTATTACGCCGCCAAACTCCTGGGCAGTTCCCGGCAAGAAGCCGGGGACATCAACAAAGGTAACTACCGGAATATTGAAACAATCACAGAATCTGACAAAACGAGCTCCTTTTATAGATGAGTCGATATCAAGGACGCCTGAAAGATGGGCAGGTTGGTTGGCAACTATTCCGACACTCATCCCGTTATACCTGGCAAACCCAACCAAAAGATTCGGAGCAAAATTTTCTTTGACCTCAAAAAAATCTTCATTATCAACAGTTTGACGAATAACGTCTTTCATGTCATATGCAGCATTAGGATTTTCAGGAATGATCGAATTGAGTGTAACAATGTCCCTGTCTGCCGGATCAGAACACGATATAACTGGAGGGTTTTCCATGTTATTCTGAGGAAGAAACGAAAGCAGACGACGAACATAGGCAATGGCGTCGGCGCCTGATCCAGCCGGATAATCGACAACGCCACTGCGACTGGCATGCATTGCCGCTCCGCCTAAGGTCTCTTCGTCAACATCCTCATGGGTCACGGACTTAACAACCTTCGGCCCGGTGAGAAACATATATGATTTCTTCTGGACCATGATAACGAAATCGGTGAGAGCTGGCGAATATACAGCGCCACCGGCACAGGGACCAAAAATTGCCGAGATCTGAGGAACTACACCTGAGGCCATGACATTGCGCTGGAATATTTCGGAATAGCCGGCAAGGCTCTCAATTCCTTCCTGGATACGCGCCCCACCGGAATCATTCAATCCTACTACCGGAGCGCCATTTCTCATGGCAAGATCCATGATTTTGCAAATTTTTTCGGCAAATGTTTCAGAGAGGGATCCGCCGAGTACAGTGAAATCCTGAGCAAAAACATAAACAATACGGCCATCGACAGTACCGTGCCCGGTTACTACACCGTCCCCAAGAAAGACCTGCTTTTCCATGCCAAAATCCCTGCATCTATGGGTCTTGAACATATCGAATTCTTCAAAAGAGCCCTTGTCTAAAAGCAGATCAATGCGCTCCCTGGCGGTCATCAAGCCTTTTTCATGCTGTTTATCAATTCTTTTTTGACCACCGCCCAACCGGGCTTCTTCCCTGAGTTTTCTCAAGTGTTCAAGTTGGTCCTCAGTCTTCATAATCTCTCCTTAAAAGAAATATCACCGTGTTTTCAGCATGTCACCATCACAAACAGGACATCGGCCCTTTATGTACACAATTCTTCACCAGAGGCTTAAAGAATTGTTTCAAAGGACTTAGGAGCCGTTAGGAAATAACTAGGCCATATATAACCATTTCCTTACGGCTCCTTATGCCGTTCTAAGCATTTCTTCGGCCATGTTGTTTTTTTACAACGGCTTAGCCCATTTGTCGGGGTTAGGTAAAGACTTCCTTGCACAATTTCCCTAGAGAACCAAGATCTTTACAGACGTAGATACCGCACTGCTGCATGGCTTCTATTTTAGCAGAGGCCGTCCCCTGCCCGCCGCTTACGATGGCACCGGCATGTCCCATCCGCCGACCGGGGGGCGCAGTCAGTCCAGCTATAAAGCCGACCACCGGTTTTTTCATATTGGCCTTGATCCAAGCGGAGGCTTGTTCTTCGGCGTTACCGCCGATCTCTCCAACCATAACCACAGCCTGGGTTGCCGGATCTTCATTAAAGGCCTTCAAACAATCAATAAATCCCGTGCCATTTACCGGATCACCACCAATCCCAACACACGTCGTCTGGCCGAGGCCAACCTGGGTCAACTGGTGCACTACTTCGTAGGTAAGAGTTCCAGACCGGGAAACGACACCAACTGGACCACCTGGGGTGTGAATGGCTCCCGGCATAATCCCTATTTTGCATTCACCGGGAGTAATGATGCCGGGACAATTTGGTCCAATAAGCCTAATTGTCGGTTTAGTGGCAAGGTAATTTTTAACCCTGAGCATATCCATAACAGGTACGCCTTCAGTGATACAGACAATCACCTCCACTCCGGCATCTATCGCCTCGAGAATGGCATCAGCCGCAAAAGGAGGGGGGACCAGAATCATTGATGCATTGGCCCCGGTCTTCTCCCGAGCCTCATGCACAGTATTGAAAACCGGCACCGCATCCATCTTCTGGCCGCCTTTTCCAGGCGTCACCCCAGCAACAACCTTGGTACCATATGCAATACACTGTTGGGTATGGAACTGACCCTCTTTGCCTGTAATGCCCTGAACGAGGACACGTGTTTCAGAGTTGATTAAAATGCTCATTTTTTTCCTTTCAAAGTATATTTGCTCATGCTCATGCGCTAGGCAACGATTTCCGCTACTTTTTTGGCGGCGTCGGCCAGGTCGGTGGCATTAATTAGTTTCAACCCGGACTCGCTGAGAATTCTACGGCCTTCTTCAACATTAGTACCTTCCATTCGGACAACCACCGGAACCGACAGTTTAATTTTCTTGGCTGCCTGGACTACACCCTGCGCCAGAACATCGCAACGAAGAATGCCTCCAAATATGTTGATCAGAATCCCTTTTACCTTGGAATCACTGAGGATGATGCGAAATCCATTTTCCACCATTTCAGCATTTGCACCACCGCCAACATCAAGGAAATTAGCCGGTTCAGCTCCTGCCTGTTTGATGATATCCATGGTCGCCATTGCCAATCCTGCGCCGTTGACCATATTCCCTACATTGCCACCAAGATTTATATAATTCAGATTAAATTTGGCAGCCTCAGCCTCTGTCGGATCATCTTCGTTAGGATCATGCATCGCCAAAACATCAGGGTGTCTATAGAGTGCGTTGGAATCTATATCCATCTTAGCGTCAAGAGCGATAATTTTGTTATCCTCGGTTATTATAAGCGGGTTAATCTCCACCAGGGAACAATCATAATCGACAAAGAGCGTATAGAGACTTTTGAGAATAGCCGAGAATTCTTTCATCAGCTCCTTCTCAAGTTCCAGACCAAACATCACTCGGTTTACATGATAGCCACGGATGCCGGTGATCGGATTGACCGCAACTTTTATTATACGTTCTGGAGTTTTTGCTGCGACTTCCTCAATATCCATACCACCGTCCTGGCTGGCGATAATTGTCACTGTTGCTGTACTGCGATCGGGCACAATCGAGAGATACATTTCCTTCTTGATCGCCACCCCTTTTTCCACCAGGATGGTCTTGACGACCCGCCCTTCCGGACCGGTTTGCTTAGTCACCAGGGTCATTCCGAGGATTGCTTTGGCAGACCCTGTCACTTCCTCACTGGTTCTGGCAATTTTCACCCCACCACCTTTACCCCTGCCGCCGGCGTGAATCTGAGCTTTGACGGCAACAGGCAGTCCAAGACCCGCAGTAATCTTCTCAATTCCCTGAACTGTATTGCTTACACCGCCATCGGGAGTCGGAACTTTGTACTTACGAAAAAGCTCTTTCGCCTGGTATTCGTGAATCTTCATAAAAAGTTGTCCTAAGAAAACGGAGCAAGGGATTACTCCCACTCCTTTGGAAATGATAGGAAAGGCAGCCGCCTAGAGGGCGGCTGCCCGGTTCAGGTACCAACTATTTTTTCACATAACCCATTTTTGCCAGAGTCTCAGTGATCTCGACGAGTATTGCCGGATCATCAATGGTCGAAGGGGCTTTGTATTCTTTGTTGTTGGCAATAGAGCGCATGGTCCCGCGGAGAATCTTTCCGGATCGGGTTTTCGGCAGTCGCACAACCTGACAGGCATCCTTGAAGCAGGCGATGGGGCCAATAGTTTCGCGAACCATTTTCACCAATTCTTTCTTGATCTCTTCGCCATCACGGGTGACTCCGGCCTTGACAACGAATAAACCAACCGGCAACTGTCCTTTCATTTGATCGTCGGCACCAAATACCGCACATTCAGCAATATCGGGATGATTGGAGATAATCTCTTCCATGGCTCCAGTTGACAGTCTATGGCCGGCGATATTAATAACATCGTCCATGCGGCCCATTACATATACGTAGCCATCGTCATCAATGAATCCACCGTCACTCGTTTCGTAATACCCTGGAAACTTGCTCATGTAGGATTTTATGAAGCGCTCATCGTTACGCCATAATGTGGTCAGGGTACCAGGAGGCAGTGGCAATTTGATCACTATGTTTCCCTCGATTCCTTTGGGCACCACATCACCTTCATCATTGACAATACGCACATCATACCCGGGCAGCGGTTTCGTCGGAGAGCCTTCCTTCACCGGCATCTCTTCAATGCCTCGGCAATTGCCGACTATTGCCCATCCAGTCTCCGTCTGCCACCAATGATCGATGATCGGCACACCAATCAATTTCTCAGCCCAGTGTAGCGTATCGGGGTCAGTTCGTTCTCCTGCCAGATACAGACACTCAAAACACGAAGTATCGTATTTGCTAAAAAGAAGCCCATTTGGATCCTCTTTCTTAATTGCCCGGAAGGCCGTCGGAGCAGTAAACAGCGATTTCACTTTATGTTGTGAGATGACCCTCCAGAATGCACCGGCATCGGGAGTACCGACCGGTTTGCCCTCATAAAAAACGGTAGTTGAGCCCTGCAACAAGGGGGCATAAACAATATAAGAATGGCCGACAACCCAGCCGACATCCGAAGCGGACCACCAAACATCGCCCGGATTAATGTTATAGAGATTCTTCATAGTCCAATACAAAGCGACAGCATGTCCACCATTATCCCTGATAACACCCTTGGGCATTCCAGTGGTACCGGAGGTGTAGAGGATGTACAGTGGATCAGTCGCATCTACTTCCGTGCAGCCAACCGGTTTACTGTTGCTTACCAGTTCGGCCCAATCAACATCTCGGCCCGGAATCATCTCGGATTTGACGATATCGCGTTGGAAGAGTATTACCTTTTTTACTTCATGGGTTGATTGCTCGATGGCGCTGTCAACAAGCGGTTTATAGGAAAGAACTTTCTTGCCTTCTATGGCTCCAGAAGCGGTAATCAACAATTTTGGCTGAGCATGATCGATGCGGATTGCCAGTTCATGGGGCGCGAAACCGCCGAAAACGACAGAATGTATTGCACCCAGTCTGGCACACGCCAGCATGGCTATTGCCGCCTCGGGGATCATGGGCATATAAATAACGACTGTATCTCCCTTCACCACACCCTGACTGGCAAGGCCACCTGCAAAGGTCGACACCTGTTCCAGCAAATCTCTGTAGGTTATTTTCTTAAGAGTGTCGGTAACTGGACTGTCATAAATGATAGCAATCTGATCCGCCCTGCCACCTTCAACATGACGATCGATAGCGTTATAACAAGTGTTCATTTTACCGCCGGGAAACCATTTGTAAAAAGGCGCTTTGGTGGAGTCTAAAACCTTATCGTATTTCTTAAACCAGGTTATGCTCTTTGCGGCTTCCGCCCAAAATTCCTCAGGTTTTTCCAAACTGTGCTGAAATACTGCGTCATAGTTAGCCATGTTTGCTCCTTTTGGTATGAATTTTAGCCCATCCATGAGTTTCCATGAAAATGTATACTGCAAACCCAATCATACTTCAAGGCAAAATTTAACATTGTTACACATAAACAATCTACTGTTTTATGGCATTTTAGTATAATGTTTATTTACATATAGTTAGCAATCTAGTTTTTTTTTATATTCATATCTCCGATAGATCTTGAATAATCGAAAAATGACTTGTTAGAAATACACAAATGTCCATATAATACTGATTTAATAGTTTATATTTAGTTATTAACCGTGAAGCATTTTTAAAAAAGAACAATGTTACTGACCCCGGTCTTGGAAAGCCCGCCTTAGGAACACCTTAAATTTTTGAATCTATCCTACAACTTCACCGGCCCCGCCTATAAGTCATTAAGTTAGTGTTTTAATATTTTTGATTTTTGCCTATCATTGCTACAAACATCAGATGCCCTTCAGAAGCATGAAGACCGACAACCAGAACAGTTGGAATAATCTCGCTATGGAATTCTGTTCTCTAGCTTTTGCTTCATATTTTGTTGTTGAAAATTCATTGTGATTGCGGCCCCGGTATTATAAGATCCTTACAACAGTTTCATTCCGTGCAGAGACATTTCATCCTTTGACTGTCTCAACCCACATACCATTTTCCCAGCAACGAAAGCGTTGCCGGAAATCAAAATAGCAAAAGGAGATCACATATGCCAAATTCTCAGTATTGGGCAGACGCTTATCTCGAAAAATCGGTAAGCCCGGAAGAGGCCATAAGCCGAATCAGGTCGGGTCACAGAGTGTTTATTGGCTCCGGTTGCGGCGAACCCCAGATACTTGTCAAAACACTTGTAGAAAATACTAACAAATTCAGTGGCCTGGAAATAGTTCGATTGCTCGGCAGAGAAACTGTCTCCTTGGCCGCCATAGCTGATAAGACTAAAGACACGAACCTGAATATTCGATCGATTTACCTCGGCTCGACCACCAACCTGACCATCGCCCAACAAAGAAGATTTATAACGCCGATGAATATGTCGGATGTTCCGAGCTTGTTCACAAAGCGCAAACTGTCTTTGAACGTTGCCTTGATCCAGGTATCCTCTATCGACGATTTTGGTTGGATGAGTCTTGGCATCTCTGTTGATGTGACCATGGCCGCAGCGCGATCTGCCGATTTCGTCATCGCCCAGGTCAATCCGAGAATGCCGAGGATCATGGGACAGAGCTTTATTCATGTCAATGACGTCGACCTCCTGGTGGAATACGAAGAGGATCTTCTTTCGATTCCTCCTTCAAAGATAACCTCCGAAGCCGCCATGAGTATCGGCAGACACATTGCCAACCTGATAGAGGATGGCTCAACTCTGCAGATCGGACTTGATTCCGCTTCGCAGGCTACTATGCAGGGCCTCTCAAATAAAAATGATCTCGGTGTACATTCGCAGTTTCTTACGGACGACATCATGCACCTCTATGCAACGGGCAATATTAACAATAAGAAAAAGGGTCTAAACGAGGGGAAAATGGTTGCCTCGATGGCCGTCGGCAGCCATAATCTCTATGAATTCTTAAATGATAACCCAGCTATTGAATTTCACCCCTCAGACTATGTTAATGATCCTTTCGTAATTTCCCGGCATAACCGGATGGTTTCTTTGAACGTTGCAAAAGCAATCGATCTGACGGGACAAGTCTCTGCGGAGGCTTCCGCAGCAACCCGATTCGCTGGAGTATCTGGCATACCCGACTTTGTCAGGGGAGCTCGACGCTCGCCTGGGGGAAGATCAATACTCATGATCTTTGCCACCAGTGAGACCGAAAAAGGCATTCAATCAAATATTGTCCCATACATTAAAGACAATGTGGTTGTTGTACCGCGTGGCGATGTCCACTACGTAGTCTCCGAATACGGTTCTATAAATCTTTTTGGCAAGAGCCTCCAAGAGCGTGTTATAGGAATGATAAGTATCGCCCATCCGATGTTCCGGGAAGAGCTCTTTGAAGCTGCCAAACAGCGCGGTTTTATAGGTGCCGAAAGAACTCTGGGCGAGGCGGCGCGAGCCGTATACCCTGTCCAATTGGAAGAGACCCTCACCCTCAATGACACCAAAGTTACCGTCCGCCCGGCCAAACCGGTGGACGAACGACGCATTCAGGAGCATTACTACAGTCTTCCGAAAGAAGATATTCTTTCGAGATTTTTCTGTCAAAAAACCATTTTTGCTAGAGCCGAGATGGAAAGTCGCTCACATGTCGATTATGTCAATGACCTCACTTTAGTAGCTGTCGTCGGGGAATTTGGATTTGGCCGGGTAGTAGCGGTTGCGGAGAGCATGAAACTGCCGGATCAGAATCTTGCGGAAGTGGCCTTCTCGGTCAGCGAAGAATTCCAGGGCAAAGGCCTGGGAAGATTTTTCCTCAAAAAATTGGCGGCGGTAGCAAGAGAAAACGGTATAGGGGGCTTAATGGCCTACACCTTTCCAAGCAACAAGGCAATGATCAACCTCTTCAAAACATTACCATATAAAGTCAAAACTCAATACGAAGACGGGGATCTCATCCTCAGTTGCCGTTTTAGCGAATTGGCTTCCTAATCCAATAAACGTGATACACCTACCTTCTCTCTACGGGACCGCAGTCCGATAGGCCGGTCCCGTCCTTTTCACAAATCGAAGCCTCCTCTTCTTGCAAAAATGTCCTGCAAAAGCTTCCCACCACTTGGAGAATAAGTACCTTCACGAAATTCATTTTAAAAAACAAGAAATGAATTTCCAAGGTACTAGATCAAGGCATTGGTATTCTCGTTATACCACAACGCACAAACTACAAAGCGACAATCGTTACCACAACGAACTTTTCTCTTAAAACTTTATGTTGCAAGAGATCCTCCTCTGTCAACCAATTAATTTAACAACGTTACACTATTTCATGGTTTTCATATTTCAATTTTCCGTATTTTAATAATAT
>JAHJLI010000239.1 GCA_018821785.1 Pseudomonadota bacterium | reverse complement strand
GGTCGGTAGCACGATCAAGATAACCGCCTATCTTGGCCACCAATTTGACAGCGGCCCCTAAACTATCTGGTGGGTTAAGGTCTTTTTTTGCATAAGAATTTAGCACCTCAATTTCCAATTCTGAAAACAATACATTAGCTGGTAACGCTGGAGCCTCCCTTCCCAAAAGGGTCATGAGCTTAATCCGCTATGCAATAACAAGATTTATCGCTAATCACCGCTTGAGACGGTTGGCGGTCTTATGGGCCATACCTTCAACCCGACACCCTGATTTCAAAACGCGATGCCAATCTTCAATGCGCCAACGCAGACAATACCACTTTACACAATTCAAAGCGTCATCGACAGACTGCATATCAAGGGTGGTCAGTAGAAACCATTCGAGAGCTTCTGTCTCTTCCGGAGGATTCTCTTCAAGTACATGAACCACCCATATTGGAATAGGTTCTTTGTCATCGTGGTAAGGTGGTGGAGCAAGATTTACCTGTATGTAACGCACTGAAACTCCCGCAGTGCGTGCCGGTCGTTTTTTTCTTGCCTTCTGTTTACTCTTTTTGGCCCTGGCACTTTGTCTTGGAACTTTAATATTTACTTGCGCCTGAACAGGTGATTGCCTTGCTGCTTCAAATAATTCCTTACCCTCGGTGGTACTTCGGTTATGATGGGCTCGAACCAACAAATCTACCTTGGAACAATTACAGCGCTGGTCGTCAAACAGTTCAAAAAAATCAGCTTCTCGATCCAGGACGTTGATCAATCTTGTATGGGGCATCTGAGCTTTCAGTTGCATGCAATCTCGTAGCCCCTCGATCCAGCAAAAGGTTTTCTTTTCTTCTATAGGGATGTCTCTGGTGCGACGTTTGTCATCCAGGTCTTTTTCTTGGGGTGCAGAACATTCAGCTCTCACTACACCCAACAGGAGTCCATTCGGTGTTATTACAATCATCGAATGTAAGTGTAATCCCTTGCTCTTTGCCCCGGTTTGATTATTGCCTATTACGCCAAGACCGTCGCAGTGACTCAAATTGTTGTAGTTCAAATCGCTGCCGTCCTGGATACAAAGCATCACCGGTTGCCCTTTCATCCTTCGTATGGTTTGCTCACGGTGGGGCTGGGGGATATTGGTCATAGTTATGGCTGAATCATCCGGCGCTTCTATGAGTCGATAAAAAGCTTTTGTCTTCGACCAATCACCTCCAACAACACTGGAATAGGGGACTTAATAAAAATGGTCGAATACGCGAATGTGAATGTTCGGGGCGACCCTGGCTTTTATCCATTCGGCAAATTCATATGCGTATTGTGGCAATGGTTGTAGACAAGGCTTGTCCAGGGTTTCGAACATCTCCTTCCGGCAGCTGTTGAACTTCTTGAACGGCCGATTGTTGAGCTTTTCCAGGAGCGGTTTTATTGCCGCATTCAATTCGTCAAGGCTGAAAAATTGGTGATTGCGTAAGCAGGCAAGAATCCAACGCTCCACGAGCAGGACTCCTGCTTCTGCCTTAGCCTTATCTTTTGGTTTTCTGGGTCTGGCGGGAACTACAGCCACAGCATAATGTATAGCCATTTCTTGATAGGTTGAATTTATATCTGGCTCGTAACGATGAGCCTTGGTGACACCACTCTTCAAGTTATCGGGAATGAGCAGGAGGGGACATCCTTGGAGAAAATCAAAGGTTCGGATATGGGAACTAATCCAGTCTGGTAAACTCTGTGACCAGGTGGCTTCCGCGTAGGTATATGAGCTGGCACCAAGAACTGCGACAAAGATTTCAGCGGACCTTGTTTCACCGGTCAATCGGTCAATTATGCCAACTCGTTGTCCGGCATAATCGACAAAAAGTTTTTCTCCGGCTTTGTGGTCTTGGCGCATTACCACATTCTGGGTACCAAGCCAGTTTCTATACATTTGGCAATAACGGCTGTATTGATAACCGTCGGGTTTATCCTCTTTGTACTCTTGCCAGAGCAGTACCAACGTAACACTTTTGCGTTTGAGTTCTTTGTATACTTCTGGCCAGTTTGGCGTTGATCGATTCTCAGGTGCGATTACTGGGAGTGGGGGATATAACAGTCGCTCAAGTTCTGCGTCGTCCATATCCTCTGGCAGTGGCCAAGAAAGACCTACTCTGGTCGCTCGATTTAGGTAGTCAGCGGTAGTAGAACGGGCAATACCGCAACTTTTTGATATTTGTCGGCCACTTCTGCCGACGAACATTTTCAGACGTAATACTTCTCTAATTTTTCGCATTGATACCCTCTTTCGTGACAAAATTTACACCTCACTCTTTCATGAATTATTAATGAAAAAATGGGCGATTTTAATCGGGGTATCCTTCGCTGGGTAGACCTGTTTTTTGGTGGCCGAATTGGTTCGGAATGATGGCCGAATTAAATCGGAATAGGTGGCCGAATTGGACCGGAATCAGTGGCCGGATAACTTCGGAATGGGTGGCCGAATTCCTTCGGAATACTCAGCCGGACCGTGTGGATATGCCATCTATCGCTATTTAACCAAGAATGCTATGGATTGTGTTGTTATTGCTCCGTCTAAAATTCCACAACAAAGTGGTAATCGTATAAAAAATGACAGG
>JAHJLI010000238.1 GCA_018821785.1 Pseudomonadota bacterium | reverse complement strand
TGTCTTTTCCAGCCATGAGGGCCTTCTCACCAAACTCTTCGATGGCATAGCCTAAGGTCTTGGCCATGATTTCCATGAATTTTCCGGTCCCGGCGGCACAGCGGTCGTTCATCTCGAACTTCATGACGCGGCCGTTGTCGGCCAGGGCAATAGCCTTACTGTCTTGCCCACCGATATCAAGTACCGCTCGGGCCGCCGGGAAAAAGGCCAGCGCCCCCCGCGCATGGGCCTTGATCTCGGTGACCGTCGACGCATCGAATGCGATTTCAAAGAGGTTTCGGCCATAGCCGGTGGCCATGATATGGTCATACGACTCGCCGCCGAGGAGTTGTTCGGCGGCCTGCATCGGTGCAAAGCCGGTGTCGGTTTGCTGACTGCGCAAAATCGTGCCGGCCTCGTCAACAACCACCAGTTCAATAGTCCGCGAACCGATATCGATTCCGGCAAAGCGTTTACTCATCAATTCTTCCTTGGCAATATACCACCGTGTAGTACTTATAACGTCTTGATATCACGATTTAAGAGCGATAAATACAATGGAAATACATGATATGTCAAACAGGTTATTCCGATTGTTTGAGGCTATTGGCAAGGTTTTGCCAATACGAGGCCCTCTCTTGGGGCAACTTGCTTTTCCAGCTTCAGCCACCCTCTAACCCGCTGAAAAATCAGCTTTGAGTTTCGATTATAGATAATTACTATTCAACAAATAGAAACTATCGATATTTCCATCTTTTTCTCTTCTTGCCCTTCTGGTACATTCGGCACAACCAAATAAACCTTTAGGCGGGGAGCTACTCGATGGAAAAGGCACAGATAGAAAGACTTGAATCAATCCACCAGAGATCAAAGGGCAACGGCGGCAACCTCATCAACATCCTCCGGGATATATAGGGGGAGTTCGGCTATATCGAGGAGGAGTCGGTCATCTGGTTTGCCACTCGGACCCATATCCCAGCCGCCACCTTCTATGGGGTAATCACCTTTTATTCACAGTTTCATCTCACCCCCCGCGTGGCAAAAATGTCGCGTGGCAATTGTCCCGATCGAGACTATCAAAGTGAACCCGGAAGATGCCCTGCGGCTCGGTATCACCGATCACGCCTGGGTGCGGGTTGTCTCGCGGTGCGGGGAACTGAGGGTCCGCGCCCGGGTCACAGAGCGTTCGCAGGTAGGAAATGTCTTTATGACTTTCCATCATCAGGATACCCTGACCAACGTTCTCACCTCGGACCACCGTTGTCGGATCTCCGGTACTCCCGAGTACAAGGCCTGCGCTGTGCTCATAGAATCGTATAGAGACTGAGGTTAAGTTTTTTTTGCTTATAACTTGGAGGATTATGATCCTCCAAGTTGTAAGGACACTCCTCCGGCAAGCCAAGGTGACGTGGCACAAATGATTCTGGGTAACGATTTTTAAAAATAAGAAATACCTATTGATTCGATATTTATCATCGATAATAATTGGTTCTCACTTTGCTGGAAATATGCTAAATGGGAAATAGGTGACAAGCTACGACTTTGTCGCATGGCGTCTATCTCGCAAGCTGCTTTATCTATTTGGAGGAACGTAGAAAAATGAAAAAGTTATTGATACTCGGTGCCGGCACCGCCGGAACCATGATGGCCAACAAAATGAAGAGAAAACTGAAAAAGGGATGGTCGATAACCATAATCGATAAAGACAACATCCACGACTACCAGCCTGGTTATCTCTTTGTTCCCTTCGACATCAACACCCCGGAAGAAATCAGGCGGACCAAGCGGGAATATATCGCATCAGGCATTGATTTTGTAATCTCCGAAATCGCCAACATTGATTGGGACAAGCAGGAGGTAACAACCACCTCTGCCGGAAAATTCACCTATGACATCCTGATCATGGCAACCGGCTGCGATATTCGACCGGGCGAAATTGAAGGCTTGCAGGAAGGCTGGGGCAAGGACATCCATGGTTTTTATCGATTTGACGATTGTCTTGCCCTGCGTGCGGCGCTCAACCAATTTACCGGCGGCAAGCTAGTCATCAGCATTGCCGAGATGCCGATAAAATGCCCCGTCGCACCGCTTGAATTCATGTTCCTTGCCGATTGGTGGTTTCACCAGCGGGGCATTCGCGACAAGGTCGAGATCGAACTTGTCACGCCGCTTTCCGGGGCGTTCACCAAACCTGTGGCGACCGGGATTCTGACTGAGGCGGCAAGGGCAAAAAATATCAAAATCACCCCCAATTTTGCGCTCGGTTCAGTGGATCACGAGAAAAAGGTTATCGAAGCCTATGACGGCACGCAGGTGGGCTATGATCTCCTGGTATCGATTCCTCCCAACTTCGGCTCCGAGGTGATGATCAACTCCGGTCTTGCCGATCCCATGGGATACATTCCAGTAGACAAACATACACTCCAGCCGAAGGACCGTGATAATGTCTGGGTTATCGGTGACGGCACCAATGTGCCGACTTCAAAGGCCGGCTCCGTGGCCCACTTTGAAGGCGATGTGCTGGAGGAAAACATCATGGCCTATGTCGAGGGCATGACCCAGCACGAACGGTTCGACGGGCACACCAACTGTTTCATCGAATCAGGTTTCGGCAAGGCCTATTTGATTGATTTCAATTATGAAACAGAACCACTCACCGGCCATTTCCCCTTGCCTTCGGTGGGACCATTAAGTTTGCTGGGCGATACCACCATGAATCATATCGGCAAGCTTATGTTTAAATGGATCTACTTCAACATGCTCCTCAAAGGAGCCTGGCTCGGTCCGCATACAATGAACATGGCCGGAAAGAATGAAGTGCGTAAGGCAGCGTAATTGCATTTCGACTAACTATTTCTTTGGCCCTGTTCAAGCTGGTTCAGTGTCAGTCACAAATGCGTCCTTCATGCCCGATGTGGTATGAAGGACTTCTCCCTTGCAGCCGTCCTGACCACTCCGCCCATCCTCACCTTGACGACGGCATGATCGGTGCAACAACCACTCAGACCAATCAAGGTGCTGTTCAATGATGTACGAATTCAAGGTCAACCAATTCGCAGAGGAATTTGGGGTACACCGGAACACCATCAGGAATTGGATCAATTCCGGGGTCCTTATTGCCAAGGAGGGACCGGGGCGGAAGTACCTGATGAAGTTTGAAGACTATCGCCTACTTTGCGAGAAATTCGGCAGGGAGCCCTATCTTCACCCGGAAAACAATGTTGACGGCAAGACCATTGCCACTGCTCCTAGGTCCGATCGGCCGCCGCTTGTGGTCAGCGGCGAAAAAAGTCGGCTCGCCCAAGATCCGTCCTGGGCCGATTCTTGTCTCACCTGCGGCACCTGCGCCGGGCTCTGCCCGATCTCCGGCGTGGATGGCCTTGATCCTCGGAAGATCGTCCGCATGGCGGTGCTCGGCCTGGACGAACAACTGGTGGCTTCCGACTGGCCCTGGAAATGCACGATGTGCGGCAAATGTGAAGAGGCTTGTCCGGTTGGTATTGAGTTCGTCGCCCTCATCCGCAAGATTCGTGGTGCGAGAAATCGTTCCGAGGTGCCTGGACCGATCCACCGAGGGGTAACTATGTGTCTGGAGCGTGGCAACAATCTCGGGATTCCCAAGGACGATTTCGTCTTTCTCTGCGAAGATCTCGGTGCCGAGTTGAGTGAAGAAGATTGCCGGGGTTTTAGGACGCCGATTGATGTCCATGGCGCTCGGGTCCTGGTGACGGTCAACTCCAAGATTCCCTACGGAGAACCGGAAAAACTCAAATGGTGGTGGAAAATCTTTTACCACGCCGGCGAATCCTGGACCATCCCCTCGGAACACTGGGACGGGGTCAACTGGGGCTTGTTCTCCGGCGACGACGAGGCAATGAAAACGGTCATCGGCAGGATCGTCGACAATATGCGGCGCCTCAATTGTCAGGTGTTGCTCCTCCCCGAATGCGGCCATGCCTATTTCGCTACCCGGTTGGGGCTCAATAAATGGTTCCCGGAAGCACTCAAGGAATTTCGCATCGTTACCATCTTCGATCTTCTTCTGGAATATATCGAGTCGGGGAGAATCCGCCTCGATACTACGAAACACCGGATGTCGATCTCCTATCACGATTCCTGCAACTACGGCCGCAAGTCCTTGAAGGCCTTCGGCCAGGCCTACTTTGATGAGCCCAGAAAGATCATCCGTGCATGTTCCGACAATTATCGAGATATGAGCCCTTACGGCAACAGCGGCTATTGTTGTGGGGCGGGTGGCGGTACATGGTCGGCGCCGTTTGCCGAAGAACGGGTATTCTACGGCCGAATCAAGGCCAGGCAGATCTCCGAATCGGGGGCAAAAATGGTGATCGTTCCATGCCACAATTGTCGGGACCAGATCTTTAAATCCTTGAACAGGGAATACGACCTGAACATCGAGGTCAAATATCTCTGGGAATTGGTGGCCGATTCCCTGATGGAGAGTGGTACATGACGGAAGGGAAAAAAATCGGGTCGGTGATGATTGTCGGAGGTGGGGTCGCCGGCATTCAGGCGGCACTCGATCTCGCCGATTCCGGGTTCTATGTGTACCTGATCGAGAAGACCGGGGCCATCGGCGGTACCATGGTCCAATTGGATAAGACCTTTCCCACCAACGACTGCTCGATGTGCATAATCGCTCCCAAGTTGGTTGAATGCGGTCGACATCTGAACATTCATCTTCTCACCCTGTGTGAGGTCACCGAAATTACCGGCGTGGCCGGTGACTTTGCCGTCACCCTGCGGCAGTCGCCGCGTTATGTGGATATGAACAAATGCATTGCCTGTGGGATCTGCACCGATGTTTGTCCGAAAAAGATCGACAACGACCACGATTCCGGCATCGGTAAGCGTCGGGCGATCTATCTCAGATACCCCCAAGCGGTGCCGTTGAAATACCAGATCGATCCGGCGGCCTGCATCGGCCTGCAAAGGCCCGGAACCTGTGGGTTCTGTGAAAAGGTCTGCGATGCCGGGGCGATCAATTTCGCCGACGTCGAAAAGATCCACCGGATCAACGTCGGTGCGGTGATTCTCGCTCCCGGTTTTGAGGTCTTCGATCCAAAGCCGTCAGGAATGTGGGGATACGGGACCAATGCCAATATCATCACCTCCCTGCAACTGGAACGCTACCTTTCCACCTCCGGCCCGACTGAAGGTCATCTTAAGCGGCCCTTGGACGGTAAGCCGGTGCGGAAGATGGCATTTCTCCAGTGTGTCGGTTCAAGGGACGAAAACCTTTGCGGCAATGGCTATTGCTCGTCGGTCTGCTGCATGTCGGCGATCAAGGAGGCGGTACTCGCCAAGGACCATGTGCCGGGTCTGCAAACCTCCATCTTCTATATGGACATGCGCACCCACGGCAAAGGTTTTGATCAGTACCTGGAACAGGCGAGAAGTGAGGCCGGGGTACGCTTTGTCCGCTGCCGGATGGGCGGAGTGGAAACCGATGGCGAAAGCGGCGATCTGCGGCTGCGCTATGTCAACGAAAACGGGCGACAGATCGAGGAATTCTTCGATTTGGTGGTCCTTGCCGTCGGCCTACAGACCCCGAAACATGTGCTTGGCCTGGCCCATGTCGCCGACATCAAGCTTACCGCCGACAACTTTGCCGCTACTTCCGACTTTGCCCCGGTGAAGACCTCCCGAGAAGGAATCTTCACCTGCGGTGCCATCGCCGGACCGAAAGATATTCCCCAATCGGTGGTCGAAGGCTCGGCTGCAGCCGCAGCTGTCGCCGAGCTGCTGGCCCCGGCACGAAACGAATTGACCGTTCTGCCGAAATTCCCGGAGGAGCGGGACATCTCGGGCGAGGAGGTTCGCATCGGTATCTTCATCTGTCATTGCGGCACCAATATCGCAGGCGTTGTTGACGTCAAGGTTTTGGCCGAATATGTCATGACTTTGCCGGACGTGGTCCATGTGGATCGTAAGTTGTTTTCCTGTTCCCAGGATAGCCAGGAGTCGATCATCCAACTGATCCATGAGCACCGGCTCAACCGGATCGTCATCGCCGCTTGCACCCCGAGAACGCACGAGCCGCTATTCCGCGAAACCTTAAAGGTCGCAGGGCTCAATGAATGCCTGTTGGAGATGGCCAATATCCGCAATCACAATGCCTGGGTGCACGGCAACAACCCGACCGGTGCGACCAATAAGGCCAAGGACCTGGTGCGCATGGCGGTCGCCAAGGTTACTTTCGGCCAGTCATCGCAGGCCATCGCTGTGCCGGTTTTTCAGAAGGGCCTCGTCATAGGTGGTGGGGTAGCCGGTATGACCGCCGCCCTCAACCTGGCACAGCAAGGCTTTGAGGTTCACCTGGTAGAGCGAACCGATACCTTGGGTGGTAACGCCCTCAACATCAAGTATACCTGGGGTGGAGAACATGTCCGCACCCAGGTGGCGAAGCTGATCGACAAGGTTATCTGGAATGACCGAATTGTCATCCACAAAGAGTCGATAGTGACCGGGGTGGCCGGCTTTATCGGCAACTTCCATTCGACCATCACCAGTAAAAACGGTGAAACCAAGGTCATCGAGCACGGTGCGGGGATCGTCGCCATCGGCGGAGAAGCCGCGGTTCCGAGCGAATATAGCTACGGCAGCATCACCGGAGTGGTGACCTCGGTGCAGTTCGACAAACTCCACGAGCTGAAGGAAAAGCACGTCAAATTGGCCAAACGCTTCGTCTTCATCCAGTGTGTCGGCTCGCGGGAGGAGGGTCATATGTACTGCTCCAAGGTCTGCTGCACCCATTCGGTCCAGTCGGCTATCACCCTGAAGAAAGAGAATCCGGATCGCAACGTCTATATTCTCTACCGCGATATGCGTACCTATGGCCAGCGTGAATCGCTGTATAAGGAGGCGCGAAAACTAGGAATTATCTTTATTAACTACGAATTGCACGGGAAACCGAGGGTAACCGGCAGGGGTGCTGAGATTGAAGTGGAAGTCTGGGATCATGTTCTGCATCAGCCATTGTTGATCGCCGCCTACATGGTGATCCTGGCTGTCGCCATACGGCCGCGGCAAGACGCGGAAAAGATCGGCACACTCTACAAGGTGCCAGTCGACGGTCACGGTTTCTTCCACGAGGCCCATGGCAAATTGCGGCCGGTGGACTTCTCGACCGAGGGTATGTTCGTCGCCGGGCTCGCCCATTACCCCAAACCGGTCGAGGAGAGCGTCGCCCAGGCCCTGGCTGCCTCGGCAAGGGCCGCCACCATCCTGGCCCAACCGGAGGTGAAACTCGATACCATCAAGGCCATTGTCGATGACGAGTTTTGCGACGGCTGTGCTCTTTGTATCGATGTCTGTCCGTACCACGCCATCACCCTTTTTGAACAGGCGGCGGTGGATGGAGAAGCACCGAAAAAACTGGTCAGGGTCAATGTTGCCCAGTGCAAGGGTTGCGGCATCTGCCAGGGGACTTGTCCGAAACGAGGTATATATGTCGTTGGATTCACGATGAAGCAAGTAGTCGCCCAATTGCAAGCCGCCTTGGCGGGGTAAGCACGGACACATGATTTCCCAGATACCCATGAAAAGAAAGGTTAGATATGGCATTTGAACCAAAAATCATCGCCTTTTGCTGCAATTGGTGTTCCTATGCCGCCGCCGACCTCGCCGGTACCGCCAGGATGCAGTATCCAGAGAGCGTGCGGATCATCCGCATGATGTGCTCAGGTATGGTTCACCCGCAACTGGTGGTTGAGGCGCTGAACATGGGTGCCGATGCGGTGATGATCCTCGGCTGCCGTCTCGGCGAATGCCATTATCAGGACGGCAACCACAAGGCCCTCGCCCGTTCCGATATGATTGTAGAACTCTTGGACGACCTCGGCTACGAACGCGACCGCTTCAGTCTGCACTGGCTGTCCTCGGCTGAACCACACGTATTTGTTAGCGCTATGACCGAGACGGCCGAGAGGGTCAGACGATTATCTGCTCTTCAATTACCGGATGGCGGGGAGTCATAAAAATTCTTGCGAAAACGAACGAGTTTTTCCCTCAGCTTCGTTACGATCACACTATTTCGAACTCGGGAGCTTTGGCTCGGGTGATATTCACGGGGCTTGACCCGAGGGTATCAATCAGTTCGACAAATTCCGTCACGAAATTCGCAAAATTGGCACCTTGACCGGCACTGAGATTGTACATCCGCAGCCGCTTTCCGTTAAGTCCAATGTTTTCAAGAATCCCTGTTACTCGTTGCACCCTGGCCCGGGCGCGAAAATTGCCGGTCAAAAAGTGGCAAGTTCCCTCCAGGCAACCAGCCACCATAACCCCATCTGCACCATTCTCGAAGGCAGCCAGCAGGTGAGATTCATCGACCCGTCCCGTGCAGGGCAGACGAATGATGCTGGTGTTGGCGGGATACCTTCGTCTCTCCGACCCTGCCAGATCAGCTGCAGCGTAGGAGCAGTACTGACAGGCGAAAATTAAGATATTGGTTGTGCGATTTTCCATGACTGAATTCCTCTCTGTAGTCGTATTTCTCCCTTGTCTTGAGGTTGTTATGGCGGTTCGACAAGAGAATTTACCTACCGGATAGTTTAACGGAATAATCTATTACGTATATCGTATTTACCAATACATGGAGAGTATCGTATCCTTCGCAACTCAACAAGTCAATTCCGATTTTTTCAACCACGCAAAAACATGAATGCGGTAAGTATGAACATTGTGTAGCTGTTGAACAGCTGCCCTTCCATTTATTGTTATTTCCTATTTGATAAATTGGAAAATATGGTTTAATAATCGTTGCTATCGGTATTCATTAGTTCTGGCAGTTTTTCTTTTTCGCCCTGTTCCTCTGGTACTTTTTCGAGACCTGGGCGGATTTTACCGCTCAGGACTCCTTCCAAGGCTGGTTAAGGGAGCCGGGCTCCCCGCGGACTGCAAACCCGTTGGAGATTTTAAAATGGTCTTATTCGGTTCGACTCCGAACCCAGCCTCCTCACCCTCGGCCATAATCTCCTTTCCGATCATCCATCGATAAAGGAGCATAAAAAAAGGTCCTTCCAGGAATTCCTGGAAGGACCTTTTTTGTTTGCTGGTGGACCGCGTTGGGATCGAACCAACGACCTGACGATTAAGAGTCGCCTGCTCTACCAACTGAGCTAGCGGTCCAAAATTCATTGGACGGCACCATAGCACAGCACCGATGATATTTCAATACAATGCATAATATTTTCCGATAATAATCACCATCGCCTAAAGTCCATTGTCTGCAGTTTGCTATGGTGCTAAAGACAATATTGTTCCAAAAAGCCATGAGTTATAAGTCTCTCAAAAATCATAGGTATTACCTGTTTGATAAATAGGGATGCATGGCATAACATTACCTCCTTTCAAAAGGCCACTAGATCGAAAAACCATCATAGTCAGTTTGAATCCTTCGAGTGCAAAACGGCAATCATGGGTCAAAACTGATCATATAACCACATAAAACTCCTAGGAGGAGTAACATGAATCAAGTAAGAGAAATTGCCCAAGAATTTAAAAAAGGTATGGGAGTTCTTGCCGAAGCCCTGCCGCAAACAATTCCGGCGATGGTCGGTTTCATGGGTGCCGCTGCCAAGGATGGTGCGCTCACCTATCGAGAAAAAGAGCTGGTGGCCATTGGCGTGGCTCTTTATACCCGTTGTCCTGAATGCATTGTCGTCCATTGCCAGAAGGCATTAGATGCGGGGTGTACCCGGGATGAAATCCTTGAGGCGGCCGGCATGGCTATGGTTTTCGATGGTGGCCCGGTTCTCGCTTCGAGCGCTACTTTACTGCTTCAATGTCTCGATGAGTTTACCAAAAAATAAAAAGATCAGTGGCTGATAGGTCTGGCACTTTATAATAGGGAGGACGGAATGGGTAAGCCGTTGCACATCAAATCGGCAAGAAAAAAGATGTTTCTCGATAAAGTCCGCGAGGCCTTGCCACAGGGCGGCAACCTCAATCTTTGTCTGACCTGCGGGGCCTGCGTCGCCGGCTGCCCGGCCACAGGTCTTTTGGACATGGATCCGAGGAAATTCCTGCGCATGGTCGCCATGGGCCTGGATGATGAACTGACCGCCCACAATTGGGTGTGGATGTGCTCCATGTGCACGCGCTGTAACTATGTCTGCCCAATGAACATCAACATTGCAGGGCTGATCATGGAAGGCCGCAGATTGTTGTGGCCACGGGAGGACCGGCCGCGCGGCATTCTCCTTTCCTGTGACATGGCTCTGAAAAATCCGAGTACCAGTGCCACCGGGACGCCCCCGGATGACTTTCGCTTTGTGGTCGAGGATGTCCTGGAAGAAGTCCGGCAGAGCCAACCCGGCTGGGAAAATCTCCAGGCCCCCATCGACAAACAGGGCGCAGTCTTCTACCTCAGCCAAAATTCCCGGGAGCCGGTTTCCTTGCCCGACGAAATGGTTCCCCTGTGGAAAATCCTTCATCTGGCCGGGGCCGATTGGACTTATGGCAGCACCGCCTGGGCCGGGGAGAACTACTGCATGTTCTTGGCCGACGACGATGGCTGGCGCCAGGTCACCGAGGCGACGGTAGGTAAGGCGGACGAACTCGGCTGCCAGGTGTATCTCAATACCGAATGCGGCCATTCGACCTTTTCTGTTAACCAGGGCATTCGCCGCTTTCACCTTGAAACCTCTCTGGATGTTAAGATTGTCGTCCATTTCTACGCAAAATGGATAAGGGAAGACCGGCTACGGCCGAGCAGCGATTGGAACCGCGATTTGAAAATCCGCTTCACCGTTCAGGATCCCTGCAATCAGGTACGCAAGGAATACGGTGATGCTTATGCCGATGACTTGCGGTTCGTTGTCAAGGCCTGTGTCGGCGAGGAAAACTTCATTGACATGACGCCGAATAAATCAAACAACTATTGCTGCGGCGGCGGGGGCGGCTATCTGCAATCCGGCTTCAACGAGGAGCGTCACCTTTACGGCAAGATGAAGTTCGATCAGATCATGGCCACGGGAGCCAGGTACTGTATTACCCCATGTCACAACTGCCATGCGCAGATCCACGATCTGTCGCACCATTTCGACGGCGGTTTTTTTGTGAGCAATCTTTGGACCTTTCTTGCCCTTTCTCTTGGCGTGCTTGGGGAAAATGAGCGGGCCGATCTCTGCGATTTGTTGCGAGAAGTCTGGCTGCCGGGCCAACCTGGAACACCAGACCCCTTTGCAGAAAAATAAGGCATTTCAATGCCGGAGGCGTTTCCGCGCCTCCAGAGCCAATCCACAAATGGAGTGAACAAACAGGGATATTTAACCTCAATTATCAAGTTATCTTATTGGTGTAAGTTTATTGATAGGATATTCCTGTTTGTAAAACCGCCAAGATACGATTAAAAATTGAGATTTTGAAGTTACAGTCGTAGCATTCCCATTTATGTTCTTGCGGTATTTTACCCACTCAATGACAACTAACAGTAGTGTCCCAGCTTGGCAATTCGACGATGAATTTGACGGTGGTGAAGAGACCTGCGGTCGGGTCATCGTCAACCTGTATCTGTATATCCGGGATCAACCACCCGGCAGGCGTGTTCTTGTTATTTCTCGTGACCCGGGCGCGCCGATCGAGCTGCCGGCCTGGTGCAGAATGACCAGAAATCGGCTGACCGAGGTGCACCATCCCTATTACCTCATCACTCTCAAACCTGAACTCATCAAGGAGTAACCCCATGTCCAACACCTTTTGTGTAACCATCACCCATTGTAAAACCGATGGCGACAAAGCCACCCTCGGCTTCGTCGTCGCCAATGCCGCCCAGGGCAGTGAAAAAGAGACCATGGTCTTCCTCAGCTCCGATGGAGTCTACTGCGCTGTGCCCGAGGAAATGGCGAAAATCAATGAGGGTGGCCCATTTGCGCCCCTCAAGGATCTGGTTGAAAAATTTCTTAAGGCGGGTGGCAAGATCTATGTCTGTACCCCCTGCATGAAAAAACGCGGCATCACCGAGGCAAACCTTATCGAAGGAGCAACCCCGGCTGGTGGTGCGGCTCTGGTCGAATGGCTCTCTAACGGTTCGCCCTGCGTAGCTTATTAATGTCACCCCCAAAAGGAGGAGGAGCGGCTATGCCTGATGATCTCACAGCAATCGTTGCCGATGCTCTCTTTGACGGCGGAGATTTGGACTGTGGGTCCGGCCTGATCCTCCTTATCCGCGACGCCATGCGCCAGGTGCCGGTTGACGGGGTCTTAGAGATGCGCAGCCGTGAACAAACGGTCAGCGATGATCTGCCGCCGTGGTGTCGGATGTCAGGCCATGAATATCTAGGTAAACTGGCTGGTGACGGCCATACCCGGTATTTTGTCCGCAAGGGCAGGGGAGTGCAGGAAGAGGAAGTCGCTCTGGAAAAGGACAAAGAAGAGGCGCGGAAATACCAGTGGCGCCTGCGGGCCAGGGCCACGGGCCATTTAAAGTCGACGGTATACGCCCGCAATTTCGCCTTCGATGTCGGCCAGGCGGCAAGTTTTGAGGAAAAGGACGCCCATCCTTCCGCCTTGGAATACCTGTTCGGGGCTCTGGCCGGTTCGCTTACCAGCGGCTTTGCCACGGAATGCGCCCGGGACAATCTGGAGGTTGACGATATCGAGCTGTCCCTGAGCGGCTCACTCAATAATATCCTCGCACACTTAGGGTTGGAAGAGGGCAATCCGTCGGTAAAAGCTATTGATCTGAAATGTTTCGCCTCGACCTTTGACGACGAAGAGAAAGTGGCGACGGCCTGGCAGCGGACCCTGGAACGCTCGCCCTTGGTCGCCACCCTGAACAAGGCGGTCGACCTGCAGATGAAACTGGTCATTGTGTAAAATATGAATGAAAAGAAAACCTTTCAAACCACCCAGGTAGGTTCCTGGCCACGCTCCAAGGAGCTGCTGAAAATGCTCCGCGGCTACCAGAAGGGCGTTGTCTCCCGCGCTGATTTCACTGCGGTTGCCGAAAATGAGATCCGCCGTACCGTGACGCTGCAGGAGCAGGCCGGGCTTGATATTGTAGTTGACGGCGAACACCGGCGGGAGAGCTTCTATGCCTTCATCACCGAGAAAGTTGCCGGCACCAAACTCATGTCGCTTGCCGATATGCTCGATTTCGTCGAGGATAAAGCGGAATTCGAAGAGATGCTGCGGACTATGGATATGCCGGCCTCGGCGGTCAAGAACCCGACCTGCATCGGCAAACTCTCAAGGCGCGAGCCGTTGGCGCTCGGTGACTTGCAATTTCTCAGGACCATTACCAAAAAACCGGTAAAAATCACCCTTCCTGGCCCCTATCTTTTGACGCGAACAATGTGGGTCGGGGCGCTGACCCGCAAGGCCTATCGCAATCATCAAAAGATGGCCGACGATATTGTCAAGATTCTCCGGGAAGAATTGATAGATCTGCGCGATGCCGGTTGTGATTTTGTCCAGTTCGACGAGCCGGTGTTGACCGAGGTGGTCATGTCGGAGGAGTGCGAGCGGCGAACCTTCATGTGAGCAACCCTTGCCACTCGCCGGGATGCGGGTAAAGAGCTCAAATTCGCCTCCGACTTGATCAACCGCATCGTTAAAGGGATCGATGGCATCCGCATCGGTGTGCATATCTGCCGCGGTAACTGGTCGAAACAGGAAGAGGTGTTACTGAAGGGCGATTACGCCCGCCTTCTTCCGGCTCTCGAACCGATGAACATCGACCAGTTCGTCCTGGAATATGCCACCCCTCGGGCCGGGGATATTGATGTGGTGGGGAAGAAGCTGTCCGACCGCGAGCTCGGCCTTGGTGTTGTCAATCCGCGAACCGATGAGGTCGAGTCGGTTGCCGAGATTGTTGCCAAGGCGGAAAAGGCCCTTGAATATTATCGTCCGGAACAGCTCTTTCTCAATACCGACTGCGGCTTTGGCTGTTTCTCCAGCCGTTCGGTCAATGTCGAGGAAGTGGCCTACAAGAAACTTTGCGCCATTGTTGAGGCGGCAAGGTTCTTAAGAAAAAAGCATTGTTGAGCCAGCAAGTTTTTCGCATCTTTGATCGGCAGTTGCTCGAAGGTAATTGAAGCGTTGATTATGAAAATACTGCATCTCATCAGTCAGCACCCTGAGAGTACCGGCAGCGGCTTTTACCTGCAGAACATCATCCGTCAAGCGGCGGCGGCCGGTCACGAGAATTTTCTCATTGCTGGCATGAGCGGCGAGCGCATTCCGCCGACCCCCGGAATAGACCGGGGTAATTGTCGTTTTATCCGCTTTGCCGAAGGCGAATTGAACTTTGCCGTACCGGGTATGAGCAATGTCATGCCTTACCCGAGTTCCCGCTTTGATACGCTGACCCCAGAGCAGATTGTCAGCTATGAAAAGGTCTTTGCTGAGACGATCCGCGGCGCCGCCCAAGAGTTCTCGCCCGATATTCTGCACAGTCACCATCTCTGGATGGTAAGTGCGCTGGCCAGGAGGATTCTTCCCGATCTCCCCATGGTAAGCTCCTGCCACTCCACTGATCTGCGCCAGTTCGTGCAGTGCCCGCATCTTCGACAGAGAGTCCTGCCTGACTGTTTGAAAATAAATCGGTTGTTGGCCCTCAGCCAGGATCAGCGGGACAAGATCAAGGAGATCTACGGCATACATGACCAGCGCATCGATATTGTTGGAGGTGGATATGACGACCATCTCTTTGTCTCGGGCCAAAAACCGCTGGCACCACCAATCCACTTCCTCTATGCCGGAAAGTTGAGCCAGGCCAAGGGAGTGGACTGGTTGCTTCGCACCTTTATCGGTTTGGAAGACTCGCGACTGCACCTGCACCTTGCCGGCTCCGGTTCCGGCGAGGAGGAGCAGCTTTGTTTGCAGCTGGCTGAGCAGGCGGGTGCCCAGGTAACAGTTCATGGCCGGATAAGCCAGCAGGAGCTGGCCCGGCTCATGGGGTTTTGCCATATCTTTATTCTGCCATCATTTTATGAAGGGCTGCCGCTGGTTCTTCTTGAAGCCCTCGCCGCCGGTTGTCGTATTATTGCCACCGATCTACCTGGGTGCCGGGAGTTGATGGCTAAGGCCGGTCCGGATCTGGTGAACTTTGTCAAGCTGCCGACTCTCTCAACCATCGACCGACCGGATCCGAAGGATTGGCAGATCTTGCAGATAAGACTGACGTCAGCCATTACCAAAATGGCGGCTCGGGTGCAGATTGCCCCATCTCCTGCACCGGCGCAAATATCGGCGATCACCTCGGCCTTTAGTTGGCAGGCAGTTTTTGCTAGAATTATCTTGTCTTACGAGAAGGCGATGGCGGGCTGAGAGCTGGTGTGCAGCTGAATGGCTACGGCGGCTATGTCGTCGTGTTGCTTAAAGCGGGGGTATTTCCGGCAGGTTGGATCTTCCTCCTGCAGTCGTCGGACGTGATTGCGAACCGCCTGGATTCCGCCACCCCGGTAGAGGTCGACGAGAATTTGCCAATCGTCGCCTTTAAGAGGGTATTCCCTGGGAAGGAAGAGTCCGTCTGTGAACAGGAGAATATCCGAGACTCCTGCGAGTTCATGGAAGCCGTGGCGAAGAAATTGCATCGCCTCCGGTTCGCCGTTCAACACCCCGTAGCTGACGTTCATCTGTAACCGTACCCGAACTATCTGTTCGGCGAGAAGGTCTTGAATGGTTGTTGTCGGCGCTGCCTGGGAAGTTTTCCAGAGCTGCAAGGTCTCCCTGTCGATATCGATTTCCGGGGTGACCAGGCGATACCCGCCATCATCGAGAAGAAGGAGAATAAGAGCATCGCCGGTCTGGCAGTATTCGAAACCATCCCCAGTAAGCCGAACTACCGCAAGGCTCGTCGACCATAGGCGATGGCGTTCGTTCAGGCATACATTCGCAGCAAGCTGGGCGCTGCGGATGTGACGGTTAGCATTGTCGGCCAATTTTGCCAGGTTCCCACAGCCCTGCTGAAAAGTCTGGGCAACGATGCGCGCGGCGAACAGCCCACCGGTGAGGTTGCCGGCAAATTTGCGTTTATCGAGACTTGTCGCCCCATCGAAGACGCCGAATAGATCATCTGTCTGCAGAAGCACATCCTCATTCAGCGCACCACTGCCTTTTTCCAGCAGTGTTTCCACCTGATAACGGTGAATGGCCGGGTAGGAATTGGGGGGAGTAAAGTGTTCGGTTGATAGATACATAATCCTCTTGGGGTTCGCTTAGTTTCTTGGATGGCAGTATAATAAGTGGCGAGGGGATTACAAATTGCTTGTTCCTATTGATTCGGTGACAAGACATAGCCTCTTACTATACTGGCGGGGAGCGTACCGGAATGCGGAGGCGAATTGGTTGAAATTATACTAAATCCCAGCATAAGAGCATGGGATGATTATGTAGTTGCCAAGAGTGACGCGACGTTCTCCCATCGTTTTTTTTGGGGAGAGAGCCTGGCGGATGCATATAGATTACCTGTTTTTCGCTTGGGAGCTCAGCCTTGTTCTGGAGATAAGGCACTTGTCGGCATTCTCTCGCTGATGCTCTTTGCAGCACCAGGCATGGATTTACGTCTCATTTCCCTGCCCTATACCGATGGTGCCGGGATTGTTGCCGATGACGAGGAAATTAGGAGAAAACTGCTGGATGCCGGCCTGGACTTAGCGATCGAGCTCGGAGCAGTGCATATCGAGCTGCGACAGGGTGGAAATATCAATTTTCATGAATTTGCGATGGGAGTCGATCCTTGCTGGTGTCATACCGCCCATACCTTTAAAACCGGCCTCAATCGCCCTCTGCCTGAATCATCAGAACAACTCTGGGCCAGCCTTCCCGCCAAGGTTCGCAACCAGGTACGAAAGGCCCGGAAATGCGGTTGTACAGTGGCCGTCGGCGGACTGGAACGTGTTGATGATTTCTACGCCGTGTTTTCGGAAAATATGCGTGATCTCGGCTCGCCGGTACATGATTTTCAACTAGTGCAGTTGGTAGTGTCAGAACCATCGTTAGGCCCTCGGGTCCTTGTGGTCTTTCTTGCAGAAAAACCGGTTGCCGCGGCAATCGTTTTTACCCATAATGCTGTACTCTGCAATCCTTGGGCATCTTCCCTGCGCAGCTGTCGTCCATCCTGTCCGAATATGCTTTTATACTGGGCAATGCTTGAGCTTGCCGTGGTCAGGGGTTGCCGCTGGTTCGATTTTGGCCGCTCTTCACCGGATGCAACGACCCGCCGCTTCAAGAGCCAATGGGGTGCAATAATGCAGCCGCTTACCTGGCATGTTTTCTCACGCAAGCCGCATAACTGGGATCCTTATGCGGAGACCCTGGTCGATGAGGCCTGGAAGCTCCTTGACCTTGCAACCTCCCGTCGCGACGGTCCGGCGCGCAGGCGCTGGATAAGTCTTTGAGAAACAGGCTTATGCAAGTTGCCCTGAACGATCTTGTTGTTTCTCTACCGATGCCGATTTTTCTCGTTGTCGAGGATGTCGGCTGGTGGCAAGGCAGGGACGGATCGGCCAACAATGAACCCTTTCGCAACGGTTTTTCACGATGTCATTGTCTGGAGGATTACCGGGCCCTTGCCAGATTGGCTAAGCGGTTGAAGATGCGCATTGTCATCGGCATGGTCCTTGGTGAGTGGGATCGTCGCAACCTTCTGCGTGACGTGGTCGGTGCTACCTGGATGGGTGCTTCCTGGGACAACCTAATAAACCAAGGTCCCTGGTTTGAAGAGGCGGCGCAATTTCTGCGTGACAATGAGGATTGGCTGGAGATCGCCTGTCACGGCCTTTGCCACGAGTTTTGGCGTGAAGGGCGGATGGAGCGCTCCGAATTCCATGACCCAAGTGGCCATATGCGACCCCGCGATATTGTCAAAAGTCACCTCGACGCCTTTGCCAAACTCTTGGAAGAACATAAGCTGCCGGGCTTCCCTCGAATTTTTCTGCCGCCGGCCTTGCTGCATAGTTTTGGCAATGGCGAGGATTCCATGCAGACGATTCTCCATGATTATGGAGTCAGATATGTGGTCACCCGTTTTTCCAAAGCCCGCAGGTATTCTGAACCGCTCCATGGAAAAATCACCTGGGAATGCGGCGTCGGTCTCCTTGAACGTTGCCTTGCCCCGGTGCCTTGGAACGAGGCTGCCGCCCGCCCTACCTGGGATTTCGGCAATTCCATCCTACCTTTGCATTGGAGTAATCTTCTTCACCCCGATCCGGAAAAGAATTTTACTGTTGTCGACAGGTGGGCGGAGATGTTGGAAAAACAGGTGAACTCCATGGCCTATGTGCTGGCCCCAGACTTTGCTTCCTGCTGGAGTCAGGCTGCCGCCTGCCATCTTGTGAAACTGACTGCGGATAAAGGGAAAATTTCCGTTGATCTGGGCCTGCTTGGCCAGGTCCCCGAGGTTGACGGCCCGATTATTCTGAAGATCAGCTGTCCGCCGGATCGTACTTGGCGCTGCCGAGGCGGGCAGATAGTGTCTTGGCAAAAGGCTCCCTCCGGCGTGCAAACAGTGGCTTTTCGCTGCTTGCCGGGAAAACTACGATTATTCCCATCCCTGAGGGATTCTTTCCACCACCTCCTTTAACCTTTTCCATAGGGGTAATGAAGGATGCGGCGGACCGCGCTCTGGCCGATCACTACCTGCAATACATCACCTCTGAGGAGGGTCAGGCCTTTTTTGACGCTGCCGGCTTTATTCCGGCCATTTCCGACAAGGGTAGGGAACTCGTAGAAAAACTGGGGGTGAAAGATGTCTGATACCAAGCAATGCACTTTGCCGATGTATGGCGGCGCAAAACGACAGATGACAACCATCCGCCTCAGGATAGTACGTAGATTCAGCCAGTTTCTCATGCTGGCCCTTCTCGGCCAGTGGTCGTTTTACGGCATCTTTCGTTGTCCCTTTCTTGCTATTACATCCTGGGGCAACCACGGGTCGATATACCAATTCGCATTGGTGAATTTTTCCAGTCGGTGGCTTTGTCACCGTCACCCTCAATACCGTTGATCCGGAGATCGGAGCGCGGCTTTATTCTTGGATTCACTGGAAAGGGAAAAAAATGGCGGGAACAGCCGCTGCCTCGATTCTGCTTGATCGGCAACTGGATGCAATCGCCAGGCTTAAAGCCAAGGCTATCACCGTCAAGGTCAATACCGTCGTTATCCCCGGGGTCAATGACAACCATGTGCCGGCAATTGCTAAAAAAATCGCCAAGCTCGGGGTCGATCTGCACAACCTGATCGCCATGATTCCCATTCCCGGAACGCCCTTTGGCAAGGTGTCATCTCCTTCGCTTGAGCTCATGGCCTCCCTGCGGCGCGCTGCTGAGTGCCACCTGCCGCAGATGTACCATTGCATGCGCTGTCGAGCCGATGCGGTGGGGCTTCTCACTCATAATTCGACTCGCAGGGGTGTATGGGGCAAAAACTGCCAGTCTTCGCTTTTCCGACAGAGGGCTTGAAGAAAATTAGGGTCAAGCCCCCCAATTTCAGCAGCGCAGGGTGGCAGTAATACGTCTTGGATGCAGGAGGAGCTCCAAGGCATCGACAATATTGGCAATGATGATATCCGCCGCAAGAAGCGCCTGCATTGCCAAGCCCTCCCGTTGGAGGACAACAATTCCCAACCCTGCCTCTCCCAGCATGAGCCGGTCGTTGCGGCCATTACCGATACAGACCGACGACATGTTCCCCAGTCGCCGCACATAATCGGCTTTGCCTTCCTCCTCACTGCCCGGAAGCAGGATATGGACCGTAAAGTCGGAACCGGCAAAGGCTTGCTGTACGCTGCCGAAGGTATCGGCAGTAATAATGTGGATTTGGAGGTGTTTGGCTAAAAGTCCGAGCAGATCGACAACTCCGCTGATCAGCTTACCATCAAATGCCAGGGTCCCGTTATAATCAAGGACCAGGTGGGCAAGGCGTAGATGGCCGAAATCCGGTATGTTGATCTCAATCATGCCCTGCCTCCTAGCCTGGTCAGGCTGCCGTTTTGCAGTTCGATAATGTTGTCGGTGATCCGGGTCACCTGGTCAAGATAATGGGATACCAGGAGAATGGTGCAGCTCTGCTTCAACAGCAGCAGCAACTGTTCTATGGCCTTGGCGACTGTATGATCCAGAGCGGAGGTCGGTTCATCGAGCAGCAGGACCTCGGGTTGCAGAATCAGGGCTCTTGCAATGCACAGTCGCTGCTGCTGTTTTCCCGACAGATCGAGGACCGGGGAATCAAGACGCTCATGCACTTCATCCCAGAGCCGGGCTTTCTGCAGACATTCCACCACTCGGGCTCTGACGACTTCTTTTGTTACGCCCCCTATAATTTGCTGGGGAAAGGCGACATTCTTGTAGATGCTCATGGGCAGTGTATTGGGAGTTTGAAATACCATGCCGACCTGTCGGCGCAGTTGGGTAATCGGTTAATGTTTCTGGTAAATAGCCTGATTATCCATTTATTACTCTTCTGTCTGCCTTGTCTTTTTCCAAGCATCAATCCTTGCCATTTCTTTTTCATGACACTGAGGGCAGTATCCATGTGTAAAAGATACATCAGCATGTTTTTTAATATATGATTCAATCTGATTCCAATATCCTTTGTCATCACGAATTTTCTTACAAGATGAGCAAATTGGAAGCAATCCCTTTAGTTGTCTTGCTTCAGCCAGTGCTTGAGTAGTCTTTTCATGTTCTTCAACTAGTTTATTTGTGTACTTTTCCGCCTCTTTCTCATGATATTCAATTAACCTACCGATTTGTTTTTCAAAAAGTGCAAGAATTACAATAGAAATAAGTGTCGCAAAACTAGCAATCATGATTGTGATTAATAATCGTTCATTATGGGTATCTTGCATTTTGTTTGTCTCAATTTCAATTAATTTGTCAACATCATCGAGATAAACACCAGTCGCTACAACCCAATCATATGGTTTATAAAGTTTGGCGTATGAGAGTTTGCGTGAAATTTCGTTTGAGTTTAATTTTTTGAAGTAATATTGAAAAAACAGTTCGCCATCTTTTTTAATTCCATTGAGCTCTATTTCATATGGACGATTTCCTTTAATATCAGTCGTATTGGTTGAAAGCCACGTGCCTTCGGTCTGAGGTAGATTGGGGTGTATTTGCCTGATGGCATAATTGTTGCCACCGTCGTAGTTCACAATATGATTTACCCAGATGTAGCCATCGTCAATGAGGCGAAGATTTCGGATTCGTGTGCTAATACGTTCTATAACAATCGTTTCAATCTGGTTTGGACTT
>JAHJLI010000237.1 GCA_018821785.1 Pseudomonadota bacterium | reverse complement strand
TTCCAGGCGTGCACCTTAAGCCACTCGGTCACCTCTCCATTTCTAATGCTCAAAAATGTGAGGTACTATGTATACCGTCATTGCCCTTTTGGCAATCAAAAAAGTCATGGCAATTTTAAAAAGAGGGAATTTCACCGAGGTTCTCGCCTCTTTTCTTCTTGAAGAAATTCTTCAGCAGCTCTGCGCATTGGTCGGCCAAAACACCTGTGGTTACAGTGATAGTATGGTTGAGGCGGTGATCATTGCCGATGGTATACAGGGAAGTTGCAGCCCCAGTTTTCGGGTCCGCGGCACCGTATACCAGACGGTTTATCCTCGCATGGATGAGAGCCCCCATGCACATTATGCACGGCTCGAGGGTGACATACATGGTGGTCTCAGGCAACCGGTAGTTCTGCACGAGCTGTGCTGCTCTCCTGATAGCGAGAATTTCTGCATGGGCTGACGGGTCGGCAAGACGGATTGGGCTATTGCCGGCAGCCGCCAGTAACCCGTTTTTTCCGATCAGCACAGCTCCAACCGGCACTTCGTTCTGTTCGATTGCCTCTCTTGCCTGTTGGAGAGCGAGATCCATCCAGTACTCGTCGATCGACAATTGTTGTTGGAATTTTCCATCTGGCGGGTTTGTATGACCTGATAACACGACCATTTTCCGGACATCATCAGCAACTTTATTTTGCATTTCCCGAGTATAGCCCTTATAAGAAAGTAAAGGAGTTACGTTTTTGAAATATCATTTACTGTCCTGAAATCAATCGCATGTATAAAATTCTTATCTACGACTGTCTCAAGATAACAAGTTCCAACATGATCTCTGCACTGAAGGACAGGTGTGAGTTGACTTGTATAGCCAATGACAATGAATTTCAAGTAGAGATTAAAGCACGACAGTTTGATCTTATTTTTATTGATATCGATTCACTGGATGGCCATTTCTTGCCTCTCCTCGGGCAGATCCATGGCAAGGATCCCTTTCTGCCGATCATAATGACCAGCAAGGAGGAAAAGGCGGAGATGATTGTACAGGCAATGAACGAGGGAGCGAGCGATTTTCTCATTCATCCGATTTCTTCGACTCGGGTCAACATCGCCGTCGACAAGGCCATCCAGATTCGCGATCAACGCTTCGAGATCGCTTATCACCGTCGCAAGCAGGACGTGGTTTATGATTTTAAAGATGTTGTTGCCTACAGTCGCGGAATGCAGCAGATTCTTCAGAGTCTCGAACGGTTTGCTAAGACCGACTCCACCATCCTCATCACCGGAGACACGGGTACAGGCAAATCATTTTTATCCGGGACGGTGCATTTTAACTCGCCCCGCCGCAAGAAACCCTTCGTCAAGATTAACTGCGCCAATATTCCCGAGGATCTCCTGGAGTCTGAGCTATTCGGCCATGAAAAAGGGGCCTTTACCGGGGCCGACAAACAACGGATCGGCAGGTTCGAGCAGGCCAGCGGCGGCACGATATTTCTTGACGAGATCGGTGAAATGAATATGCGTCTGCAAACCAAACTACTCAGGGTGCTTGAGGAAAAATCCTTCGAACGGGTAGGCGGTAATAAAACAATATACAGCGACGTACGGATCATAGCAGCCACCAACAAAGATCTAGTCGGGCAGGTGGAAAAAGGCTTGTTTCGCGAGGATCTGTACTACCGTATCAATGTCCTGCCAGTAAGTCTGCTGTCGCTACGCGATCGAAGGGCCTGTATCCTCCCCTTGGCCGAATTACTCTTAAAGAAGTGCTGTACCTCTATGCACCGCGACATTCAAGGGTTCACGGAAAAGGCCAGAGAACTGATCCAGAATTATCATTGGCCCGGCAATATCAGGCAGTTGGCCAATACCATCGAGCGGGCTGTTATTCTCGAGGATGATCGAAAGGTGCACTCCTGTAATCTGGCCCTGCCGGAAAACGCCTCACGTCAGCAGGTAGAAATAGCCATACCTGCGAAAGCCGAGGGTGACACCTATAGATCAGGTGAATCTCACGAATCTCTGGCCGAGCAGGAAAAAGAACTCATCCTGCGAACCCTTGAGGAATGCCTGTGGGTTCAAAAGAATGCCGCGATTAAGCTCGGTATCAGTCCCAGGGCCCTGAATTATAAAATCAATAAATTAAAAATTACCCACCCGCATTGGCGACGCAACAAGGCCACCCTCGGCTGATTATTCGACCTTGGCCACCATTTCCTCAATGATATCCAGACCGGTCTGCCAGAAGCCCGGGCTGTCCAGATCGATTCCAAAAGGCTGCAGGAGTTCATACGGCGAGCTCGAGCCTCCGGCGGAAAGGAGATCAAGATATTTATCGACAAAGGAAGACCCTTCCCGGCGATATATGCCGTACAGGGCAAGCACCAGCAATTCGCCAAAGGCATAGGAATAGACATATCCTGGAGTTGACAAAAAGTGGGGGATATATGACCACCAGATGCCGTAGTCGGCGCTCAAGTGCACAGTGTCGCCAAACATCGCCCGCTGGGTAGTGAGCCAGTAGTCACTCAGCTGTTCGCTGCTGAGTTCGCCATGCTTGCGCCTTCCCTCGTGCATCATATGCTCGAAGCGGTTCATGGCTGTTTGCCTGAAGACTGTCGCAAAAATCGATTCCAGTTTCTGGCAGATGAAGGCGCGTCGCTCCTGTTCACTGGCGAGAAGAGCCAACTGGCTGTTGAATACCAGCAATTCGGAGAAGACCGAGGCGGTTTCCGCCAGAGGCAACGGGGTATCGCTGTTGAAATGGCCCTGATTTGCGGCCAGGACCTGATGGACGCCGTGGCCGAGTTCGTGTGCCACGGTAGAGACGTCCCGCAGATTGCCGGTGTAGTTGACCAGCACATAGGGATGCACTTCAGGAACACAGGGGTGGGCAAAGGCGCCGCCCCGCTTGCTCTTGCCGAGTGGAGCGTGAATCCAGTTGCGATCAAAGAACATCTCAGCGATTTCAGCCATCCGCGGCGAAAAATCGGCAAATGAAGCAAGGACAATGTCCCGGCACGAACGCCAGTCTATCTGTTTAACCGGCAGGGAAGGCAAAGGGGCATAGCGGTCGTAATGTTCGATTTTTTTTAAGCCGAGTAGATTACCTTTGACCCGGTAGTAGCGATGGACAAGATCATAGCGGGAAGTTACCGCCTTTATCAAGGTGTCGACGGTGGTGTTCTGCAGTTCGTTGTGCAGATTCATGGAATCAATCCAGCCGGGATGCTGGCGCAGTCGGTCGGTGATCATCTTGTCCGCCGCCAGGGTGTTAAAGATGTGGGTGAGGATGTGATTCTTTTCTGTAAGTCCTGCTGTCATGTCGACGGCGGCATGTTTTCGGACCTTCCGGTTGGCGGCATACAGGTCGGATAGGACCTCTTCTTCCGTTCGTTTTTTGGTCCCGAACTTCTGTTGACTGAGGACCTTGTCAAAGAGCGTTGTCCAGGAATTCCGGCCAACGGCTTCTTTTTCAAGGAGTAATTTTTCTTCGATCTCGGAAAGCTGATGCGGACGATACCTCCTCAGACAAGAAAGGTAATGACGATACGGTGCGAGG
The DNA here is from genome assembly GCA_018821785.1 of Pseudomonadota bacterium. Lineage (GTDB taxonomy): Bacteria > Desulfobacterota > Desulfobulbia > Desulfobulbales > Desulfocapsaceae > Desulforhopalus_A. The sequence goes on along the minus strand of JAHJLI010000237.1, from coordinate 10,556 downwards.
ACTGGGTTGGCTAATAATCCCTCGGCATGCTCGCTATCCAGTTGGTTCCATTCAAGTTCAAAAAAGACCGTCTCTGTGCCGCATCGGCTGGCCAGTTCATGGATCTTCTGGTCAAGCGCCCCGGCAGCGGCATTATCCATCTGGGTGGTAAAATTGAGAAAAGAAAAGGTGGCGAGTTTACTGAGGGCACAGTCAAGTGTCTCAAGCCTTTTTACCAGGATCAGGAGGGCCGGTGCATCGAGTGTAACCACCTTGCCATGATAGCCTGCCTTGATGGCGGTTGCCTCGGTTTCGCACCAGGCGATATCGGAGCTGATATATTGATCGTCGGTATCGCTGTATAGGTCTTTGAGATTCCAAAGAATATCGGTGGTGCCAAGTGCATTGTTGGTAAGTGTTATATCCGCCATGGCCATCCTCTTTTTCAACGTAGCCCGGCGATAAATGGTCCTACTGCCTCAGGTCCCTGCGCATCGACCAGGCGGATGGTCTCCGAGCCGATGACCGCCATGTCAGCCTTGCCGGTAATGGCCGCAACATCATCATGGTTGCGGATGCCGAATCCCACAGCCAGGGGTAGGGTCGTGGCGGCACGGCACCTCTCCAGATAGGCGTTGAAGTCCTCGCCGAATTCCGATTGTTTGCCGGTAACTCCGCGGCGGGCCACGCAGTATATAAACCCGGCCGCAGACTTATGTAATTCAGCCATTCGCGCATCTGTTGACGTCGGGGCAAAAATCAATACCGGGGCGACTTGGTACTCGCTCGCCAGCTTAAAGAAATTGCCGCCCATCTCAGGAGGCAGGTCGGGGATAATAAGGCCCTCAATACCAGCACTTCGGCAGTCCTTAAAAAATTTCTCCTCGCCGTATTTGAAAACGATATTGTAGTAGGTCATAAAGAGAAAAGGAATGTCATGCTGGGCGGTCATCTCGGCACCAAATGCCAAACAGTCGGCAACCTTGGTTCCGGCGGCAAGGCTGTCCTGGTTGGCCTTGAGGATGACCGGCCCATCGGCCATGGGCTCGGAAAAGGGGATCTGCATCTCAATGCAGTCGACGCCGCCGGCAACCATTTGGGCTACGACCTGGCGGTTGACAGCCATAGAGGGATAGCCGAGGACGATATGGGTCATCAGCAGAATTTTGTTTTTTTCAAGCCGGGCGCGGAGTTTGTTCTCAAGTGACATAATAATCTCACGTTTTTTTTTTAAAAAAAAGAAAGAGTTGCTCTTACTTGCTATATTCCCTGGCGCGAGCGATGATGAACTGCTTCCAGGATGGGTCATTAAAGGCGTGGGCAATGGTGAAGATATCCTTGTCGCCTCGACCCGACTGGTTGATGATAATGGCCTCATCCGGACTCAGCTCGGGCGCTTCCTTGAAAGCCTGGACAAAGCCGTGGGTTGACTCAAGGGCCGGGATGATGCCTTCCATGCGCATGGTCAGATCGAGGGCGGTCATGACTTCATCATCGGTGGCTGATTCAAACCTCACCCGACCTTTCTCTGCAAGATCCGAGAGGATCGGACTGACCCCGACGTAATCGAGCCCGGCGGCAACGGAATGGGTTTCGAGCATCTGTCCATCGCTATTCTGGAGAAACATGGTCTTATATCCTTGTGCGACTCCAGGGCTGGCGTCTTGGCCGCATAACCTTGAGGCGTGCATGCCGGTGCTGAGGCCCTTGCCGCCGGCCTCGACCCCAACCAGTTGCACTTCATCGTTATCGAGAAAGCCCTGGAAAATGCCCATGGCGTTGGAACCACCGCCGACGCAGGCATAGACTCTGGCCGGCAATTTGCCATGGCGGGCGAGGATCTGCTCGCGTGCCTCGGTGCCGATGATTGACTGAAACCAGGAAACCATCTCGGGGAAGGGCGCCGGGCCGCAGGCCGTTCCAAGCACATAGTGGGTCGAATCGACGTTGGTGACCCAGTCTCTAAAAGCCTCGTTGATAGCGTCTTTCAGGGTTTTTGATCCGTCTTGAACTGGAATCACGGTGGCGCCCATCTTTTCCATCCAGAAAACATTGGGCCGCTGCCGAAGAACAACGACCTCGCCCATATAAATGGTACATTCAAGACCGAATTTTGCTGCCATGGTGGCGGTGGCCATACCGTGCTGTCCTGCACCTGTCTCGGCGATCACCCGCTTTTTCCCCATCCTTTTGACCAAGAGACCCTGGCCCATGACATTATTGGCCTTATGCGCTCCGGTGTGGTTGAGATCCTCGCGTTTGATGTATATCTTTGCCCCGCCGAAATGTTTGGTGAGATTTTCGGCAAAGGTGAGCGGCGTCGGTCGACAGGAGTAGGAAGACATGAGTTCAAGATACTCCTGCCAGAACTTCGGATCGTCCTGCGCTTGGCGCAGGGCAATGGTCAGTTCGGCAAAGGTTTGATGGAGGATTTCCGGGATAAATGCTCCACCCCATTGACCAAAAAAACCGGTATGTTTCATTACGTTCTCCGTGCTGTATTACGTGCGACAGTGCTAAAATGTGAATTTAATTAATTTCAACCGGGCGCGGTCGGTGAATCAAGTAAGCAAGTTCGTCTAATTATAATTCTTTGTAGAAGATCTGCTTGATTGTTCGCGAAAAAATTTGATAGACTTCTCTCAAACAGATAACCGTAAGTCGTTGCAAAAAAATGAGTTCACCGCACCCTTTTTGTCTTTTTACAATTCCCGTATTGCGGGCTTAGGTAAAGGAGATCTGTATGGTCATGGTTGAAATCGTGTCGAGCAGCCCGAAAATCGATTCAAAAAAAGTGTTGACCTTCCCTCGCGGCATACCAGGGTTTGAAAAATACACTACTTACCTTGTATATCACAAGGAAGAAAATGATCTGAGTGCTTACTGGCTGGAATCCACTGAAGAGCCGGGAATTACCTTCACAATTGTTGACCCCGGTCAATATGGACTCAGCTATGACCTGGAATTGACGGACGAGGAAAGAGATCTTCTGCAGGCGAATGGCGCGGAGGAGATCGGCGTTTTCATGATGCTCAGCAAAAAAGAAGGTGTCGAGAATTCCTCTCCGACCCTGAATGCCAATATTTCCGGGCCGGTTGTCATCAATCCGCGGTCCCGGTTGGGCCTGCAGAAGGTTCTCCATCGACCACGGGTGAGCACAACTATTGTCCAAAAGGGTTAGGGGGGGCAGGGGCGAGCGCTGACTATTCCAGCTGCTTGCGGCACGCTGCGGCGAAATCTTCGGGATAGTGGCCGTTGATAAAGCGCAGTTGTGCCTCGCTGAAGGCACCAGGCGATTCGGGTAGACGTGGGAGAAAGGCGTAGATCAGCGGCTGGTTCCCAGCCTTGCCAAACCTTTTTGAATATTCAATGGATGTGACCATTTTTGCACCGAGACCAGCCAAGGCTTTTTGCGCCAAAAGGATGCCGGTATCAAGGGAGCGACGCCCTTTTAGGTCACATTCGATAACATTACCGGGGAGATTGCCATCACCATTCGGCAGGGTCATAAGCTGCAGTTCCCATTGTGAGGTCTGGGCCTTGGGGACAAAGAGCATGCTGTTGCTGTCTCGCCAGACAACCAGGCTGGCCGGCAGGTCGGAACGACCGTCCATGCGGTGATTGGCGGCGATGGCCGCACGGTAATCGGTGAAGAAATCGTTGCCATGCAGCCGGAGATAGTCGTCGATATGTTCGGCCACCAGATCGCCACAGCTGTAGCTCGGCATTTGCCCTGCCTGATGCTCGCAGCCTTCATTGTAGATAGTCATGTTTGCTGGAACCATAGCGTACTGATGGTGGATCTGCTGATGCGAGGCATGCAGTCGGTACAGTGACGGGGCAAAATCAAAACCGAAATTCCAACCCCAGAGGGTGGCTGAGCCACTCCCCGCTTCTTGCATTTTGTCGACGATAGCAATGCGTAGTGTTTCAAGTTCATACTGTAAAAGCATCCTTTTCGTCGCCGGCAGAGGCACTCCCAGTTGTGCAGCTAGGCGAACAAAGGTGCGCTGGTAGTAAAGATGGCGAAGGCCACGGATGTCATTTTGACCAAGGGCTTCAATCGAATAGCGGATGGCGTCATCGGCCATGTTGGCGGCGTAGTGTCCATCGGGAATATAGGAGTTTCGCCGCAGATATTCAAAGACGTGGGTGGAGCCATCTTCCGGCCATTCGCCGACTATCTCGCTGGCCCCTTGGGCACCGGGGCGGATGACCATGACGATCTTGTAGTTGTCCGGCAGGTGCGGATTGTTGGCCACCGCTTCATACAGGGCGTGATTGTGGATGACAGGCCTAAGGCTGCCGGCATCATCCTCACGGTAACGTAGGCCGGTCGGCTGCTGCCCATCCCGAACAATTTCGCAGGACAGCTCAGCCAAGGCGACTAGATCCTGCGGATCGGTTGAACAGGTGGCGAGTGCGAGAAGAATCGGTTCCGGCAACTGGCCGAACAGGGAGCTGTCAATCCCGGCGATTGTAAGGGTTGCGGTTAATGAAACCTCAGCTGGTTGCCCCAAGTTAATTCTTTCGGGATTTCGGGCACTGGCATCGGCCCATTCTTTATCGATATAGGTGCACCCTTTGAAGGGGAAAGGGTTGGGGATTTCAAATATCCAGTCGGCAGCTGGAACGGCGATGTTTCCCTGTGGATAGTTCCGAGCATTGTCAACCGGTTGCTCATCGGTCGTCAGGCCCAAGGTTGCAAGCCCGGTGTCTTGGCGAAGATTGGCAACAGAATAAGCGGGCTTATGGACACCGTACTGAAATTTCCCCAAAGGACTAATGCACGTCCGAAGCGGTCTCATTATTGGGGACACTTCCCGCTTTCGTTGCGGGGCCGCCCAGGTTTTCTTGGCCTGAGTGGCTGATGTAATTGAAGCTCAAGCATGTCAATAAATTTCTCCGATCCACATGGTCGCCCAGTTCTCGTGGCTTTGCGAATAGCGTCGTCAGCCTCTTCGTCTTCTTCGCGGACAAATTCTGCATAAGCGCTTCGTTTTTTGGGAGAAAGCCAAGAGCGTGCATGCAACAACGGATCTTTCGTGCCGGTCATATGGGCTTTAGCACTAGACCAGCGATACAACTCTGTACTCTCCACTGCGCCGGCTTTCAAGGGATTACATTCAATATATCGTGCCACCGCCCAAAGGCGCCGATCGTTTTCAACGACACATGAGAAAAATCTGTTTTGCCAGATACGACCGGACTGATGCATTTTGCGGTTGAGGTACTGGGTATACATCATATTGGTAAGCCCGATGCCTCGTGACAAAGAGGTTTCCGTCTCCGGTACGGCAAGGAGATGGATGTGGTTGTCCATCAGGCAATACGCCCATATTTGCAGATGATATTTTTTTGCATTGCCTGCCAGCAATTTCAAATAGGTCAGTCGGTCTTCGTCATCGAAGTAAACCGTGGCGCGATTGTTGCCGCGCTGGGTGATGTGATGTGGGTAGCTGGGAGCTATGATTCGTGCGATTCTTGGCATGAGGGGATATTACCTCGCGAATTGAAAGAAGGCAAGAAATAATAGGGGAAGTGTCCCATTAACTACAATCAAGTATGTTTTTGGATTGATAGCACTTTATCTGTTCCAGAGTGTCAGGGCCTGCTGATAAATCTGTGATCGTGATATCCCGAGATCGGATGCCAGTTGCCGGCTGACGTCCTTTAAGGAGAGATCGGAATTGTCGCGGTACCAGAGGATAAGCTCTTCAAGTGTCTGTCCTTTTACCTCTTCTTTTCTGCCGGGACATATAACTACAACAAATTCACCGCGGTTTCTGCCTTCGTTGCTTTTGGCCAGCAGATCGCTGAGTGTGCCTGACTGCAGATCCTCGAAGTTCTTGGTCAGTTCCCGTGCCCAGAAGGCCTGTCTTTCGCCAAGAATTTCCAGAGCGTCAGCCAGGAAAGTATCAATGCGGTGCGGCGATTCGTAGAACACCACAGGGTATTCACAGGCAGCGACGGCGGCAAGCGCCTTGCGGCGTTGTCCGGATTTAGCTGGGAGAAATCCAAGAAAGAGAAATCCTTCAGAGGTAACCCCTGATCCGGAAAGAGCGGTGGTCAGTGCCGATGCACCCGGCAATGGCACGACGGTCAGGCCTAGGTCATGGATCTGACGGACGACGACGGCACCCGGATCGGAAATGGCTGGAGTTCCGGCATCGCTGACCAGAGCGATGTTTTTTCCTTCCTGCAGACGAAGAATGATTTCTTCACTGCGTTCCGCCTCTTTTTCACGATAATAGCTGATAAGCGGTGTGGTGATCCCGAAGTGCGTGAGGAGATTGCGGGTATGGCGGGTATCTTCGGCGGCGATGAGGTCGACCTCTTTGAGGATGCGCAGGGCTCGCAGTGTTATGTCTTCAAGATTGCCGATGGGGGTGGGGACGATATATAGAGTCCCGTGGGCGGTCAACGGTTTGGTCATGTGCAGCTCATGGGTGGAGGTATTAACAAGGGGGCTGATTTTTTATACACTATGCTCAAATCAACAGGAAATTGCATCTGCTTTCTTGACGGACTTAAAAGAGGTCATTATATATGAGAGTATGATCATATATTAAAACAAAAGGAGCAAGGATGAACAATGACAGTTGCAGCTGCCGGATAGTCCACCAGGATAAGGTGGATCTGGCAAGAAGTCAGGGGCTCGGGTTGGACAAGATTAAAGCAATAAGCAACCTGTTCAAGGCGTGTGCCGACCCAAGTCGCCTGCGCATTCTTCATGCCTTACTGCATCAGGAGATGTGCGTCTGTGACCTTGCGGCTCTGCTGGATGTTTCGGAGTCGGCGGTAAGCCATCAACTACGACTGCTTCGAACCATGGGTCTGGTAGTTAACAGGCGAGATGGGGTTGTTCTGTATTATCGACCGGTGGACCAGCGAATTTCACAGCTTATTGCTCTCGCAGGCGAGTTTCTGGCCAACAAATAACCTGCGTTTTATTGTTTTTATGGTAGCACTATGAAGACTCTCAGGAAGGTTAAAATATGTTTGAAATAGCAGAAAAAATCGTTCGGGAATGTTGGCACATTCTGGTCGACAGCTCCTTTTATATCCTTTTGGGAATAACCATCGCCGGGTTACTGAAGGTGATTCTTAATCCTTCTACAGTTCTCAACCATCTTGGGCGCGGTCGTTACAGTTCCGTGATCAAGGCAGCCCTCCTCGGTGTGCCGTTGCCGCTCTGATCGTGTGGCGTGCTGCCGGCGGCAGCATCACTCAGAAAACAGGGAGCCAACAAAGGGGCCACTGCGGCCTTTCTCATTTCTACCCCGGAGTCCGGCGTAGACTCAATTGCCATCACCTACGCCCTACTTGATCCAATCCTTACTGTGATTCGGCCGATAGCGGCGCTGGTATCGGCGGTTGTCGCCGGTCTTGCACAAAACATCCTCTTCTGGAAGGATGAAGGCGAGGCGATGCCGACCGATCGTAGCTGTCCGGTCGACAATTGTTGTGACGGTGATGAGTGTCCCGATGAGGTTCACAGGCATCACCATTCCTTTAGCGAAAAGATAATCGCCGGATTACGATTCGGCTATCGTGATGTTTGGGGCGATATTGTCGGTTGGTTTTTTATTGGTTTGTTTGTCGCGGCCTTGATCACCGCCCTGGTTCCTGACGACATAATGGCCACCTTGCTGGGAGGCGGTCTCAGTTCCATGCTGGTCATGCTGGTGGTGGGAATTCCGCTGTATATCTGTGCCACGGCCTCGACGCCGGTCGCTGCCGCCCTGATCATGAAAGGGGTTAGCCCGGGTGCAGCCCTGGTTTTTCTCCTGGTAGGCCCGGCCACCAATGTCACCTCGCTGTTCGTCTTAACCGGTATTCTCGGTAAAAGGGGGACGGCATTGTACCTGGTCATCCTTTCTGGCTGTGCCGTGCTCTTTGGTCTTGGTCTTGACGCCTTATACGTGGCTCTGGGGATATCTGTACAGGCTATCCTTGGAAATGCTTCCGAGTTGCTGCCGGACGGAGTGAAATTGGCCGCCGCGCTTGTTCTCCTGGGACTGTCGGTGAGACCTCTCACAGCTCAGCTGAAAAAGAAGTTTACCCGCAAACCAGCCCCAACTGTTTTCTTCAGTAGTTTCCCGGAATTGTCGAATACATTGTCAGAGTCCCGGGAAAAGCCTGGACCCATGTCGACTAAGAGGCACGACAACGAGGACATCAAGGGATGACTAGGGATAGCTGCCGTTAATTTTAAGGGAGGCGCAAATTTCAACATGCTCTTAGTCATCTCTTTGAAGGAGTGGCGTTGATAATCACAGGCAGCTTTCCCTTCCAATCATTCCATGCCTTCGGGTTCGCAAACAACTCACACATGAAATGCGCAACGTTGGCCATGTTGGTGCTGTCTGGAGCGAAGAGACTGCTCACAAGGCCCTCATGCAGCGTGTACTCCGAAACATCGCCTTCCAGGAGTGAGTCTGGACGAACCGCCACCCACTGCACGAACGGATTGGTCATCCCGATGCTGCTATAGAGGAAGTTCGCAGCTAGTTGGTTGTCCTCGGCCGGAGGGACCATGCGGCGGAGTATCCACAGGACCGCCTTTTCGAACATCCCACGACGCGCGTCGAGGCCGCCTGGGTGATTGACCGAGACGCTGCTCATGAGGATGAACTTGACCGGCTTTACGGGCTGCAAAGCTTCGATCTTTCGGCACAACCTCGTCGTGGCCCGCACGACGAGGTCGCGCGGCGGCCCAAAAACGCCTTTGAAGCTGATAACGTGACCCAGGCACGAGATGACGGCATCACAACCGCGAATGTAGCGCTGTAGTTCCTCATTGCTTAGAGATAGCAAATCGGCTTCAACTACTGTCAGGTTGGGGGTTTCCGCGGCACCGGTTGGGAGCTTTTGGGCAGATCGCACAATGACACGGACATTTATGCCGCGGCTCAGAATCTGCTGCAAGACGCGCTGGCCAGTGCGTCCAGTGCCGCCAACGAGAAGAACTGTCTGTTGCGTATTCATTGTATAGTCTCTAGGTTTGCCGGTTGGCTCAACCACGGTGCTTGACGAAATCAGCACCGAGAAGATTAAGTTCAGCCGCACCGGGCAGTTGACACTCATTTAACTGATATTTTAAGACTTGACCCTATCCTTTTGTCTCATTCTCCAAAAAAATTGTCAAGAGTTGAGACCTGACCCCTCTCTTTGTTATTGAGCCATTCCTTAGGGGATAGTTTGGTTATCATATAGAGTTTCAGAATTATTTAGGCGTTCAAGGTCAGGGGCGCTGCGCGGCTTTATCGCGCAGCGTCCCCTGGACCGTAGGGTTGGGCGTCTGATCCGCTGGGGTTTGAGATAGCGCGCCGGAGACTTGTTTCTTGAGGTTCAATGCCTTGCGAACGAAATCGCTTACGGCAAAACGACTACTGCCGGAGTGACCACATATCGTCCGATGACGGTTGCTGGTAAAGAAGACCACAGACGCAACGACTTGGTCACTTCGCAAATTCTTGATCGTCACCTCGGTTCCGGAGAGTCCGAGCTTTCTTTCTTCATCTGTTACTAGTGATTTTTGGAATACCCCGAACTCGCTTGCCAGTTCATCTACCGACTCGCCCTTCCAATCCTTGGGCGCATGCCGCCGATACTTCGCTGTACTTCCGTCTTGGCGCTGCCGATCATTCGGTTTTTCAAAGTACAAGAGCAAGCCACTATTGACGAAAGACTCTCCGATTATGCCGCCTCCATGTCCGCTATAGATGCCGTTCGTGATGTTCTCGAAGTACGAGCCGCCGTTACGATCAAAATAGATGCTTTGAACGTTTTGCGGATGCTCGTAGAACTTCTCTCCGGCTGTAGCGCAGCGCTGCCGAAATACTTCCTCCGCTTCCCGGGCTAATCGAAATGGGGCATCGTTGGATAGAAACAGGGACCAAGCAATAGCAGCAGCTGGCACCCCCAGACTGATGATGACCCCTATAGTCTCGACTGTACTCAATTGTTGGGGAGGCGCTGCGTTCGGTTCATGCCGCAGTTTGAAGCTACGAGCCGATAGCCAAAGGAGCCCTGCTGTCAGTAATGCCCAAGCGGGAAAGATGACGAGGGGAGCAAGCTGCATAACAGCAAAACTGGCACCGCCACCTTGTATCGTCGAGGCAAACGTACGTAACGATACATAGAGGATGAGCAGGACGTTCGCAAGCCCAAGCACGGCATGAATCGCCGGACGGGGGCGAAGCCATTTCTCGGCATGACTGAGGCGCAGAAGCAAAAAGGCGAAAACTGCCGGCACGAGATAGCTCGCAAACGCTAGGAGTAAATGCCCTTGATATGGCGGAAGACTCTGAAGCACGGGGCCATCGACTAGCAGCGCCAATAGACGCTTTCCTGGCGATAAGAGTGACGCAATCGCGAAACCAATGGCAATGGCAATGTTAATCACGCGCTATGACTCCGGTAGAAATTAAGACGCCCAACTAAGAGCGTTTTATCAATTGTCCCGCCAGCAAATCACCTCGTGCGTCGATGACAGCAGAAGTTCACAACCATTATCCAATCTCCGGAAGAGCTGCGGGATGATTGATAAAATGTTGTTGAACTGAGCCGCG
>JAHJLI010000236.1 GCA_018821785.1 Pseudomonadota bacterium | reverse complement strand
TAAAAGGAGTAAAAATGGTTACATTTGATAACCTTTGGGAAAATTATCCTGATAAAGATAAAATAAAAACCCAATGCCGAAATACGCAAAAAGATGGCAATAATCCTTTCAGTGATTACTGCGCCATCATGCTTAGCGAGTGTTTGATTCGCTCAGGCATTGATTTGAGCTTATATGTAGGAAGTAGATGTTGGTCTCACCATGGAAAAAAGCATATCCTCCTTGCAGAAGACCTTGCGAATGGTTTTAAAAAGCATCCACACCTGGCTTTGGTGCGTTAGAAAACATTCAACCAGGATCATTCCAAAGCTCACTATCCAATAAAACTGGGGTTGTTTTCTTTAAAGATTATTGGCGACGAGGAAATGAGTCGTTTACTGATAGAAGTGGTGATCACATTGATTTATGGAATAAAGATGAAATAACGAGCAGTGGAATGTTCATTAGGACGCTTCTAGAGTTCTTAGGCCGAGTAAGTGATTTAAATAAGTCTCGAGAAATTTGGTTTTGGGAAATAAAGTGAGGTTAATATGAAAACTTTCCTTGTCTACACATTTTTAGCTTTTTTGAATTTTGTTATTAATTTTGCTATTTACAACTATTCCTTTAACAATCAAGCAACACCTTTTTTACATGAGGAGCAAAGAGTAGACAGTGCATTGTTAATGCTAAAAACAACACTTCCTGCTTATATAATTTCTTCTATTTTCCTAACGGTATTATTTTATTTAGTGGCCAATGAATATTCCAGAGCAAACCGGACACCGATTCCACGTGAAACCGGACAGTGATTCCATTTCATTCCGGACACCCATTCCATTTGAATCTGGACAGTGATTCCAGACGAAACCGGACAGGAGTTTTATAGTACAGCGACGCATAGAACTAACTGGTAGAGAAGATCTTTTTGAACGAAAAAATTCAGGGAGATTTGTCATGCCGAGAAAGAGGTTATCTATGCGAAAAATCCGAGAGATATTGCGTCTCAAATATTACTGCAATAGCAGCATTCGAGAAATCAGCCAAAGTTGCGGCATTGGCAGAGGCACAGTCGGTGATTATTTGAACCGTGCCAAAGTGGCAGGAATAAGTTGGCCGATACCCGACGAATTAACTGACACTTCCCTGGAACAACGACTTTTCCCTTCAACAGCTCCACGCGCTTCTTTAACTCGGTTTATCCCAGACTTTCAGGAAGTTCATAAAGAACTTCAATCTCGAAAGCACGTTACCCTGAACCTATTGTGGCAGGAGTACAAAGAGCAACACCCTGAAGGCTACCAGTATAGCTGGTTTTGCCATAGCTATCGTAATTGGGCCGCTCACTTGGATGTAGTCATGCGCCATGAACACCGAGCAGGCGAGAAACTGTTTGTTGACTACACAGGCCAGACAGTTGCCATAGTAGATCGTGAAACCGGTGAAATCCACAAAGCCCAGATCTTTGTTGCTGTTCTGGGGGCAAGTAACTACACCTATGCAGAAGCTACGTTAAGCCAGAAGATTGAAGATTGGATCGGTTCCCACGTTCGTGCTTTTGCCTATATCGGTGGTGTGCCCGAGGCAGTTGTCCCAGATAATCTAAAAAGTGGTGTCAGCAAAACATGCCGCTACGAACCGGATATCAATCCCACCTATAACGATCTGGCCAGGCATTACCAGACTGTGATTTTGCCTGCGCGGGTTAGAAAACCACGGGACAAGGCAAAGGCGGAAGCTGGTGTTTTACTGGTGGAACGCTGGATACTCGCAAAACTCCGCAAACATACCTTCTTCAGCCTTGTAGACTTGAACCGGGAGATCCAAAAGCTGCTAAAACTACTGAATGATCACTCCTTCAAAAAACTTCCTGGAAGTCGAAAAAGCTGGTTCGAGGAAATAGACAGACCTGCCTTAAAGCAGCTACCTGCATCCCCCTACGAGCTTGCATATTGGAAACAAGCTACCGTCCATCTTGATTATCATGTGGAGGTAGAGGGCTTTTACTACTCAGTGCCCCACTCCTTGGTCAAAAAGAAACTTGATATCCGTTATACCAAAAACACTGTGGAATGTTTTTACAGCAATAAGCGGGTTGCAAGCCATCTCCGCAACATTCCGCGTGGACGTCATGTAACGATTAAAGAACACATGCCACTTAATCATCAGAAGTATCTTGAGTGGACGCCTGAGAGGTTCAAAAGATGGGCTACCAAGATCGGCCCCGAGACTGCCATATTGACAGAACTATTATTATTAAAAAGGACTCATCCACAACAGGCATATCGAACACTGCTGGGGATTCTCAGGCTTGGCAAATCATACGGAGACTTGCGCTTAGAGGCAGCCTGCAAACGTGCTGTGCATATCAACGCACTCTCATATCGGAGCATTGAATCAATCCTGAAAAATGGACTGGATCAAAAGCCATTGCCGGAAATGGACAGCAAAAAAGCGCCGGTCAAACACAAGAATATCCGTGGCGCTGCTTATTACAAACCAACAACCCATTAAAGGAGAATGATATGCTACTTCACCCAACACTTGAAAAACTGACATCAATGCGTTTCTCCGGGATGGCTGCGGCTTTGGAGAGGCAGATGAGGATGGACGGTCTTGAAGAAATGGGCTTTGAGGAACGCCTTGGCCTGCTGCTCGACCATGAACTAGCTGTTCGCGAAACACGACGGATGAAAACCAGGTTGAGTAAGGCTAAATTGCGTCAGAACGGTTCCATTGAAGATATTGACTTCCGTCATCCCAGAGGCCTGGATAAATCACTTGTACTCCGCCTCTCTGACTGCCAATGGATTAAAGATCATAACAGCCTGATTATCACTGGCCCCACAGGTGTAGGCAAGTCCTATCTTGCTTGTGCCTTCGCACAAAAAGCCTGCCGTGAAGGGTACAGCGCTCTCTATCTGCGAATGACAAAACTCTTTGAAGATATGAGTCTGGCGAAAGGCGACGGTCGTTACCTGAAACTGTTGACCTCTATCGGCAAGGCAGATCTGCTTGTGCTTGATGACTTTGGTCTAATGCCGTTGAATCAAGAGCAAAGACATGATTTTCTAGAAATCCTTGAAGACCGACACAACCTCAAATCAACACTTGTAACCAGTCAACTGCCCATTGAGCACTGGCATGAACAGATCGGTGATCCGACACTGGCTGACGCCATTTTAGATCGTCTGGTACACAGTTCTCACAAGATAAAACTAAAAGGAGACTCGATGAGAAAAAAGAATGCAAACTTGACATGAATTAGGAGAACAAGGTAAGGACAAAATAACAGCGTCGCTTCGCTCCGACACTCGTGTCCGAAATCACTGGACTGAGTGTCCGGTTTCACGTGGAATCACTGTCCGCTTTCGAATGGAATGACTGTCCAGATTGCGTGGAATACGCAGCTAGGTGTTTTCTGACGCGGCTTTTTGGGAAATATCGCCTGTTATACTGACGCGGCAGTAAGTCAAAAATAACTGCAGTGTGACTATTATGTTATACAATAACAGGTGATTAGATAGTCGTGATTTGAGGGGGGATATCCATACGAGTTGCCTAGCGGGCGTAGAGGAACAAAAACAACATCATCGCAGTCATTTTGTTTAAACAACGCATGAGTACAGGAATTTTTTTTTCTCCACCGCCTCAAATATTTTT
>JAHJLI010000235.1 GCA_018821785.1 Pseudomonadota bacterium | reverse complement strand
CCCGCCTGTCCTGCTGTTACTTCTTGAAAATATCGGTTTTGGATATGTTCATGAAGCGAAGTGATTGTCCGGCAACTTTGTAGTATATGCGTACTTCATCCCCGGCATCCCAGGTACTGGCGGGATAGCCGAAGTAGTTCTCCGGCACGGAGAAGGTGCAGAGCATTTTCTGACGTCCGGAATAGATGGTAATGGTCTTCTTTTCTTTGTCGATTACCGGCATTTTCTTTGCTTTATTTTCTTCTTTGTCAAAAACCAGAGGATGGTCTTTTTCAATAGGCTGCTGCAGATCGACGATGTTGATAGGCAGAGTTTCCAGCTTTTTGGTGGTATTGTCATAAATGACAATTATCTTTTTATCCGTGTCAAGCTTCATCCGCTGGCCGGCTTTAGGTTCCTGACCGGTTTCTTTAGGGTCGTCAGGCAGCTTAAAGACCGAGGGCGGCAGCTTATCATAAACGGGCTTGGTTTGATCTCCGGAACTGTCATGGATCAGCGTCACTTCTTTCTTGTCTTTATCAAAGGCAACGGTTCTGCCCTGTTCCACCTGGCCAAATTCTGCTTGACAGACACCAGCCACGTTCATGAGCATAGCGGCGACGGCAGCAGAAAACAATATGTGTTTCAAATTCATCATAAATTCTCCTTATGCGTTCTCCTGGTTAGATTTTCTGCTGTTTCTGCGCCAGTTCTCTTTTTACGCCGGCAATCATTCTGACAAAAATGTAGAGCGACATGCATGATACTAAGCCGAGAACCAGTACAGTCGAACCTGTGTCAAGCGCCGCTTTATATTGAGGCACCCAGGGTTGAACCAGTTTCATGAGAATAGAGAGTGCGCAACCGATCACCGCAAGACCAAAGGCAATGCGGATACCATAGCCTTTGATGTATTTGGTGGCAACCGCGCCAACCTGGGCGCCCATTGCGGCACCGACCAGCATGACCATGGCGGCGACCAGTTCAGTACGACCTTTGAAGGTGTAGGTTCCTGCACCGTACAGTCCGGAGATGGCGACCTCGAAAAGATCTGTTCCGACGGCAACATGGGTCGGGCAACCTACCATGTAGATCAACGCGGGCATACGGATGAGACCACCGCCGATACCAAGAATACCAGCAAGCCAACCGGTAAAGAAACTGACGAAGATCGGCAGCCAGGCGCTGCAGTAGATACCAGCAACTTCAAGATGAACCATTGGCGGGATCTTGATTTTATGCAGAGTCTTATGCCATTCAACACCGGTCGCTGTAGCGTCCAGTTTTTCACCTCGGGCAGTGGCGGCTTTTTCCTTCTGAGCACGTTTGGCGACATCGTGAAAAACCATCCAGGCAATAAAAGCGAGCAGTGCAATATAGATCCATCGCACAACTTTTTCTACAGAACCAATGCGTTCGAGCCACATAACCATTTGCGCTCCGGCCTCAAAACCTACCACGGTACCGACAAGCATGATCATGCCAAGTTTATAGTCAACATTACCGAACTTGCCATGACGCATAGTTGAGATCAGCGACTTGCCGGCCATATGGGCAATGTCGGTGCCGATGGCAAAGGCCATCGGAAAGCCTAAGATATTCAGACCGGGGGTGACCATCCAGGCACCTCCCATACCAAAAAAACCACCAATTATACCAACACCGACACCAAGAATGATCAGACCTGGCCAAAATATTTTGACACCGGCAATGGGCATGAGCATATAGAGCCAATCGTATTCCATGAGTATCTCCTTAAGTTCAAATGAGTTTGAATTAATGTTCAGCTAGTTCCCGGTTTTTCAGGTCAATGCCGATCCAGCTCATAATAATGTCGGCGATGACACCAAAAACCACGCCGGTAACCGGAATGATGACAATAGTCAGAAGCATGAAATACAAATGACTTTCATTGTAAAGATTGGCCCACCAGAGCATCACACCATCAAGTTTGCGGGTGTCGGCTACCAGGACAATGGGCGCCGATTTTCCGCCTGCTGCCAGGGCAAAACTTGGAGTGAGCAGTATCAAGGTGATGAGTCCCCACCATACCCGTTGCAATCGTTTTTTCATTGTGTTCTCCTTTGTTGAATTCATTGTAATGCAGTCCCATCATTAAACTGAAACCCAGTGTTCCTTTCGGAATGTTTCTCATCGGGGGTAAACGCTATCGTGGAGCATTTAAAACCAAATTCTTTCCTGGAAGTTTGTTCTCCACCTACCAAATTGTGTGCCATCAATTGTGCAATAAATTAATATCAAATGATTTCATGATGCTATAAAATATTATCCTTGATAATTTGCGCTTAATTAGCTATATGTTGCGCAGTATGCACGATTAGATAAGATGTAATGCAAGGAGAAATTCATATGCACTATTCTCTTCCCCCTATGCTGAATCCCATTATCCGCATGAATAGTGCGATTTATTCCTGGAGTATCAGTAAATTCCTCGTTTTATGCGGCACTGGCCTGCTGGCCCTATTTCTCTCAGTCTCGGTAATTATTGCCTATAAAATAGCTTCGACCTCCTTAAATTCTGCCTATTCCCGCAATGCGCAAATGAGGGCCCAGGCCCAGGCTTATGAAATAAACCAACTCCTCATAGCCGCCCGGCAGGAATTGCAGTTCATCGGCAGTGGGTCGCTTACGCGCGAAGAAATTTTCAACCATTTGAGCAGGAAATCTTTAGAAGATCGCAACCGTTATCGTGAAATCGCTTTCCAGGGAAATACGGTTGATGAAAGGTTCGTCTTTATAAACATCGGCTCGAGTGTGGTATCTGTCCCGATTGAACAGGCCCTGGTCGGAAAACCCGGTATCTTTCCAGCCAATGATCAATTCAACGAAAAACCAAAAGAATATGTTCATGTCAGTGACCCGGTCGAAGTGGTCTATCCGGCTGTCCCCTCTCAGGGTGGGGTAAATGCCATCGCAGTGAATGTCATCAGACTGACTATGCCGGTGTTTTCTGAGGAAAAGGTATACCGAGGGCAACTGACCCTCTCAATCGATCTATCCAGAATCAGAAACATCCTTTCACTCCACGCTTCGCCGCAATCGCCCCTCTTTCTCTTTCCGCAGGAGAATGAAAGTAAAAAAAGTTTCTTTTTTGATGCTGCCGGTTGGCTTCTTTTTCAATCCGAATCAGAGCAGGAAAGTATAAACGAGTTGTCTGTCGATGAGCTGCGCATCGGTTTACGCGGTGATGTAGGTCGACCTGGGTTCAGCACAGCCTTCCGCCCCGATTCAGCCAATGAACTCTACTGGACTGTAGTTTCTGAGGTACAAAAAGGGAAAAGCGGTCAAGTGCTTTCTGATCGCTCCTTTGCAAGATCGTCAGCAAATGAAAGACAGTTGTATTTCAGTTTTGTTCCAATTGTTTTTCAAGAGACACCAGGTTCCCAGAGGGTTATAGGGGGAATAGGCTGCTTTGATACGAGTTTTATGTTCATGGCTTCTACCTATCAGGTGGCCTGGACACTCAGCCTCGCTTTTCTCGTGAGTTTATTACTTTTCTTTATTGCGATGTTCTATCTGAGCATGCGAATTTGCAAGCCACTTCATACCTTGGCTGAGGCTATTGATGTCCGTGTCTCCGGCGACGATCCTTCGCCTCTTGATTTTCCGCCGATCTTTTCTGAAATCAGTCGATTTCAGCAATCGCTCAATATCCTTCTGCTTCAGTTACAAATAGCACGCAATGATACGATTCTCAGAGAAGGGTTGTATGAAAATGATTGGATGGGGCAAAATATTAACCTGGAGAAAGAAATCGCCAACTCCCAGGATCTCGACCCCCAATTGCTGACCACCTCGCTGTATGGCATTGTAGGCGCAGGTCAGGCTGTGAGTACTCTGCGGCAGCAGATCCAGAAGGCCTCCCGAGTTTTGGCCGATGTGTTAATCATTGGGGAAACAGGAACGGGAAAAGAATTGGCAGCAGAGGCGGTTCATGCCGTCAGCCATAGGGCTAATGGGCCTTTTATTTCGATTAACTGCGGCGCTCTTGATGAGAATTTACTTATGGATGCGCTGTTTGGACATGTGAAGGGTGCTTTTTCAGAGGCCCTGACCGACAGGCAGGGCGCTTTTGTGGCAGCTTCCGGCGGAACACTGCATCTCGATGAAATTGCCAATGCCTCGCCGAAGGTTCAACAGGCACTGCTGCGTGCCCTTTCCGTGCGGCGCATTAGACCACTGGGTTCTGACAAGGAAATAGCCTTTGATGCCCGAATAATTGCGGCAACCAATATTGATCTCCTCCAGCTTGCGCTTGCCGGTAAGTTCAGGGAGGATCTCTATTATCGCCTGGCGGTCATCACCATTGTCATGCCGCCACTGCGTCACAGAAAAGAGGATATTATTGTTCTTGTGAAGCACTTTCTTGAGGAAAACGTCTCTCTCTCAGGGCAGCCTTTCGTCGGCATCAGTCGTGGTGCCTTGGAAAAAATGACAAACTATGATTGGCCCGGCAATATCCGAGAACTGAAAAACTGCATTACCCGGTCGCTGGCCTTCGCTGATGGGGAGCTGTTGTCTGCCTCGCACATTCTTTTTGATAAAAGAGTCGGGGAAACCATTGAACCCATAGAGCAAGCTGTAAGACATGCAGTATCGAACGGTGTTACGTCTCAAAAGGAGGTCGATGTTCCAACTGTTCCGGGAGTGGCCATTGTAGAAAAATCTGCCGAACACGTGGGGGATTGGTTTGGAGAACTTAATGACCGTCAGCGCAAAGCGTGGCCGGTCATTGTTCAGAACGGAGGAATTACCCGTATCGAGTATCAGGCAGCAGCAGGAGAGTCCATCTCCATTCGTACTGCTCAATATGACCTTCAGAGCTTAATGACCATGGGTTTGCTTAGTAAAACAGGCCGTGGACCATCTTCACGCTATCTTGTTGCACAAGGTACTGTGATTTAACAACCCTGCAGCGCGAAATTGTCTGTCGCGAAAGCGCAATGCGCGTTTGTCGTGCAGTGTTGTATTGCGCAAAAGTTGTGTATTGTGGTTGTCCATAGCTTTTCCAGACTCTGAGAGCCGAAATTAAAGAGAACCGAAAAGGCCTGTATAGCGATCAACCGGTGCAAACTCATCGGTAAAGGGTGCAATGATTTTGGTTGGGGGGCTGATTTGGTTGGCAAGCATTTCCTGAAGTTCCGCCTGCACTGGAACTGTAGCGGAAAAAGGAGAGGAAAATCCCACCAGCATGAGGTTTTGCCACATCCGGACATCGACCGGGTTGTGCACTGCAAAAACTCTAATTTCCGCAAAGGTCGTCTTGAGCGTCTGGTAGTAAGCTGCATAAAAATCGCTTGACTGACCTTTTTGCGAAGCAAGGACGTTGACAAGAACCACTCCGGAAGGGGTCAGGGCGTCGCGCAATCGCCGGATTGCCTCGACTGTTACCAGATGGAAAGGAATGGAATAGTGTGAAGTGAAGACGTCACAAAGAATAACATCATAAGATGTTTGATTATTTTCAAGAAAAACCCTGGCATCTTCTTCAAGAATTCTCAGCCGCGAATTGTCCTCTAGGGCAAAATGCTGCCGAGCCAGATCGACAATTCCCGGATCGAGTTCCACAACATCGATTTGCAGATCTGGATAATGGGCCAGAGCGTATTTAGGGAATGAAAAGCCTCCTCCTCCCAGCACGAGCATCCGTTTCATTTCTGGTTTGAAATATTCGGCCAGTCGATAAAAGCGGGTATAAGCCACGGCAAGTTCGGTCGGGTCGCCAAGATACATGGCCGATTGCCGCCCTTGTGGACCGGTAACCATTTCCCGTGTAGCTCTTCCCGTAGCTGATTCCTCACTGGCATAGACCAAAACCCGGTTGTAGGGCGTGTCAGTGTCGATAAAGCCTTGTTTTGCCAGAATACCGTCATGATATTTATTGAGAAAGATAGCAAGAACGAAGATGACCAGTGAACACCCTTTAATACGTTTCCCGGAGGGGTCAGCCAAGAAAGACGCAAGGGCGAGTCCAGCCGCGGTGATATAGAGGATTGAAGTGCTGCCGACCCAGGCTATTAAAACAAAACCGGCAAGAAAGGTGCCGACTATAGAGCCGATGGTTGAAACTGCATACAGATTTCCGGCGGTCCTTCCGGTATGTTCTCGGTCTTTAAGCCGTAAGCGCACAGCAAATGGGGCCACCATACCAAGCAATACCGAAGCCGGTGCAAAAAGTGCTACGGTAGCTGTTATGGCTATAGTTTGGAGATCGCCTACGCCCTGCAGCAGATTGAGCACCCAGGTTTTCGAAAGGCCTATTGCCGCAGTTGCCCAGGACGCGAGTAAAACGATGCGGCCAAGGTTTTTGGCCTCCGGATGTTTGTCTGCGATAATCCCTCCCCACCAGGCACCAACACTGAGGCTGGCGAGCACAATACCGATAAGGCTGGTCCAGACAATAAGGGAGGTGCCGAGGATCGGAGCAAGAATACGTGACCCGGTGAGTTCAATTATCATCACAGCCCCGCCGCAAATAAATACACACCAATGAAGCATGAAATTCCCCTTAATTTTAATGGCTAAGCAACTTGTAAACCTGACTGCAGGACATTAAAACACACATGGCAATTACTAGCGGCCTGATCAGCTTTTCACCGCCGTTCAGCATGGTATGGCTGGCCACCGTGGCACCGCAGAACTGGCCGAGCATCATCGCCAGGGCAATCAACCAGGCAATCTGACCGGCCGCGGCGAACAAGGCCATTGAAGTGACGTTGGTAGTAAAGTTGAAGAGTTTGGCACGAATGGTTGCCTGCAGCAGAGTCTGGCCCCGCAATACCACACCACTTACGGCAAAAAAAGAACCGGTGCCCGGTCCAATTGCTCCATCATAAAACCCGATAAGGGGAACTGCCGTGAGGCCGTAGGCCTTTTCCGACTGCCGGGCTAAGCTCTCTTTTTTGCCCACCTGCGGACTGGCGAGAAAATAGCCTGCCACTCCGATCAGGAGAAAGGGAATTCCCCAATGCAGCCAACTAGTATCTACCCGCTGGATCAGGAAGGTTCCGAGCATCGAGCCGATAGCTGCAGTCAGAACCAGCGGCAAAAGGCTGATGATATTCAGCTGTCCTTTCAATACCAGCACCAAGGTTGCAGTCAGGGTCCCGACAAAGCCTTGAGCCTTGTTGGTGGCCAGGGCCGAAACCGGTGGCAGTCCTGCCAGCATCAAGGCCGGCAGCGTGAGGAGTCCGCCGCCTCCAGCAAGAGTATCCACCCATCCGGCCAAGAGGGCAACAAGAAACATACCGAAAACAAGCCACAGCGGCCAGTCGATTGCAAACATGGCGAGTTGGGGAGTTGAGGTTAGGAGAGAGAAAAAGAAATGGATGATGTATTTGTGGCGGGAAAAGCGCAACGACTGTAACCAGCATTGGTGTTATCCCGACCTTGTCTTTTTACAAAAGCAGGATGATACCATTTCCTCATCATTTTGCAATCGCCACGTGTGGCTCTGCAGGGCAACGGGCGTTAATCAACAATGGTAAGTATTATCCGAGCCCGGAGGTCATTCGCCAAGAATCTGGTGGAGTTTTATCGCCAGATCTTTTTTCATGAAGGGCTTCTGGAGAAAGTGGGTGCCTTCCGGCAAAAAACCCTGCTGGGCAATGACGTTGGCGGTGTAGCCGGACATGAAAAGACATTTGAGCGTCGGGTTGGTCCGGCATATGGTTTTTGCAAGATCGTGGCCGTTCATTTCCGGCATGATGATATCGGTGAGAAGAATCTGTAGTTGCTCTTTATGCTCCTCGGCAAGGAGGATGGCCTGGTGAGCGGAGCCTGTGGCCAGCACTCGGTAGCCAAGGCGTTCAAGCATGCGACTGTTCATTTCCATGAGCACCGTTTCATCCTCCACCAGTAATACCAGTTCTCCTTGTCCTTGTGGGATTATCAGATCCTGGGTACGTGCGACCTCTTCAGCTTTCCCTATATATTGCGGCAGATAAATGCGGAAAGTGGTGCCTTGCGCCGGTTCACTGTAGACCTTGATGAAGCCATTGTTTTGCTTGACGATACCGTAGATCATCGCCAGGCCGAGGCCAGTTCCCTCTCCTTGTTTTTTTGTGGTAAAAAATGGTTCAAAGATATGGTTGAGGTGTTTTTTGGGGATGCCGGAACCGCTGTCGCTCAACGCCAGCATGGTGTATTTGCCCGGTACAAATCCCGGGTTATCATTGCAGTAATCGACATTGATCGAGACGGTGGCGGTTTCGATGATTATTTTTCCGACACCTCGGATGGCATCCCGCGCGTTGACACAAAGGTTGGCAAGAATTTGGTCTATCTGGGACGGATCAATGAAGATAGACGCAAGTCCAGTCTCCGGCAGCCAAGCCAGCTGGATATCTTCACCGATCAGTCGTCGCAGCATCTTGAGCATCCCCTCAATGGTAAGATTAAGGTTAACTACTTTCGGGGCGATTGTCTGTTTACGGGCAAAGGCCAGCAATTGCCGGGTGAGATCGGCTGAACGTAGGGCGGCGGCTTTAATTTCCTCGAGCTCACGCTGCATTGACGAATCTTTGTTGGCGTACTCAAGAGCCATCTCGGCATTGCCGAGAATTACGCTGAGCATATTGTTGAAATCGTGGG
>JAHJLI010000234.1 GCA_018821785.1 Pseudomonadota bacterium | reverse complement strand
CACCAACGGCACCCTGGTAAACGATGCCATCTGCGAGCAGATAAAGGCGGCGGAAATCAAGATGGTGTCCCTCAGCCTTGACGGCGCAAAGGCTGAAACCCACGATAACTTCCGCAATCAACTGGGCGCCTTCGATGGCGTAATGAACGCCATCCGGCTCTTTAAAAAGCACTCCATCCCCTTTCTCATCAATTCTTCCTTTACGGTTCGCAACCGCCTGGAAATCCCTGAAATATACCGACTGGTGAAATCCCTCGGGGCCACCGCCTGGTATATGTTCATGATCGTACCCACCGGTCGAGGCGAGGATATCATGGAGGAACTCATCCCGGAGAGCGTTTACGACGAGATCCTCGAATGGCACTACCAGACAGAGAAACAGGACAACGAACTGCTCATGCGACCTACCTGTGCCCCTCACTACTACCGCATCGTGCGGCAGAAGGCCAAGGAAGAGGGCGAAAAATTCGCACAGAGAAGCCTGCAGTTCTCAACGGGCGGCTCAAAAGGTTGCCTGGCCGGACAACTGATCTGCCTGATCGATGTCGACGGCGAGGTCCTGCCCTGCAGCTACTTTGCAAAATCGGCCGGCAACATCACCAAGACCGCTTTTAAAACAATATGGGAAAAATCTGAACTTTTCCTTCAACTTCGCGATTTTAAAGGGTATAAGGATAATTGTGGAAAATGCGAATATGTCGGGGTCTGCGGTGGTTGCCGAGCCAGGGCCTATGCCATGACCGGCGACTATCTCGCCCAGGAGCCTTTTTGCAGCTATGTCCCGAGGCAGCTTGCCGGACAGGAAATAAAAAAGGCGTAACACCAGAACTCTACCTAAAATATCTATGAACGACACCTTTCTTAAAGCATGCCGTGGTGAAAAAACCGCCTACACCCCGATCTGGATGATGCGTCAGGCCGGAAGGTATCTCCCCGAATACCAAAAGGTCCGAGGTAAGGTCTCCTTTCTTGAATTATGCAAAACGCCGGATCTCTGTGTCGAGGTAACCCTGCAGCCGGTGGATCTCCTCGGCATGGATGCGGCTATCCTTTTCTCTGACATCCTCATTCTCATGGAAGCGATGGGGGCCCCGCTTGAATTCCATGAGGGCCGTGGGCCGATTTTTCATACCACCATTCGCGACCAGGCTGCCCTGGACTGTCTCACCGTCCCCGATGCCGACGAGAAGACGGGTTTTGTCATGGAAACTATCCGGCTGCTGCGCCGTGAGCTGCAGGTACCACTTATCGGTTTTGCCGGTGCGCCCTTTACCTGCGCCACATACCTGATCGAGGGCGGTTCATCCAAGGTCTTCTGGGAAACAAAAAAGATGATGTACCGGGAACCGGAGCTATTTCATAATTTGATGGCGAAGATTACCGACAGTACCATCTTGTACCTGCAGGCCCAGGCCCGGGCCGGAGCCCAGGCCCTGCAACTGTTCGACAGCTGGGTCGGGATACTCGCACCGGACGATTTCACCCAGTTCGCTCTGCCCTATGTACAAAAGATTCTCGCAGCCCTTAAGCCAAGCGGCCTCCCCCTCATCTATTTTGCCAATAACGGTTCAACCCTGCTTGAGCTCTCGGCCACCTCGGGGGCCGACGTCATCGGACTTGACTGGCGCATGCCCATCGGCGAGGCCATAAAGAGGGTAGGGAAAAAGGCGGTTCAGGGCAACCTCGACCCCTTTGCCCTGCTCCTCCCCAAAGATCAGTTGCGGGCGAAAATAGGCCGTCTGCTTGAAGACGCCAAAGATGCCCATGGCCATATCTTCAATCTCGGCCACGGAATCCATCAATTCACTCCGCCGGAACAGGCAAAAATTGCCGTCGACGCGGTCCATGAACTCAGCTGCCGCTAGTTGAACAACCGACAAATACCCCGACATGGAAACACCTATGGCAAAGCCCATTCCCTCCACCAGCCAGTGCCGCAGTTTTTTCGATCAGTTTGAAATGTTCGATAATATTCGCGCCCACTCTGTTCTCGTGGCCCGGATAGCAGGGGCACTGGTCGATAGCCTGGCGAGAACAGGGAAATGCCCCGGCCCCCTGCCGGACCGTCAGGAGACGATTGCCGGCGCACTGCTCCATGATATCGCTAAAACCCTGTGCATCAAAACAGGGTGCCATCATGCGGAAATCGGCAGGCAGATATGCGTCGAGCTTGGTTATCCGGAACTAGGGGAAATTGTTGCCGAACATGTGGTGTTGCATCAATTCAACGCAGATCTTTACCAGCAAGGGATTTTTGGTGCTAAAGAAATGGTGTTCTACGCCGACAAACGGGCTCTCCACGACCAGGTTGTGCCCCTCGCCAGTCGACTTGAGTATCTGGTCGAGCGCTATAGCGACGGCAGTCCTCTGAAAGAGCAGCACATCCGCTTGAATTTTCTCAAGACCATCGAATTTGAGCAACACCTCTTCAGCTTTCTCGACCTCAAGCCGGATGATATAATCGATCACCTGGCCATGATCGACGAACCCCGAAAAACGGGATAAGTACCTTCACGAAATTCGTTGATAAAAAACAAGAAACGAATTTCTAAGCTATCTAAACAGTCTAGGAGCTGAGCCAGTGGTCACAGCGTAGGTTAGGTTGTATACAATAATGTATTCAACGTAATTTGACTACTTGACACAATCTTTGTTTATTGGAATAACATTATTAATTAGCTATAGATTGCTCATCAGTAGAAGTTATATACGTCGTCGTTACCAGAAAAGGCCTAAGTCAGCTGTCATTTCCTGCCGCACGAAGAATTTTCCGGCGGTAATCTTTATCATAATTCCACAAGGAGGCGTTTTTATGGCACATTTTCAGCGAATTGTCCCAGCAATGGTTGCAGCGTTTTGTCTGACCGCAGGAGTAGCAATTTCCGGCACCTTGGACGATGTCAAGAGCAAAGGCTTTGTTCAAGCCGGCGTCAATGGAGATCTCTTCGGCTTCGGCAAGCCCGATGAAAAAGGCGTGTGGAGAGGCCTTGATGTGGATACCGCGCGTGCGATTTCCGCCGCCATTTTCGGTGATGCTGAAAAAGTAAAATTTATTCCGCAAACCGCCAAAACCCGTTTCACCGCTCTGCAATCCGGCGAGATTGATGTCCTTACCCGTAATGCTACCCAAACCCTTAGCCGTGACACCGATCTCGGCCTCGACTTCGTTCAGGTCAACTACTATGACGGCCAGGGTTTCCTTATCCCCAATAAACTCGGCGTAAAAAGCGCCAAGGAACTGGATGGCGCCTCTGTCTGCGTCCTCCCCGGCACCACCACCGAACAAAATGTTGCCGATTATTTCCGCCAGAACAAAATTAAAATGAATCCCGTGGTTATCGAGAGCACTGCCGAATTAGCCAAGGCCTTCTTCGCCGGTCGTTGTGACGTTTTGACCTCGGATGCCTCCCAGTTGGCTGGCACCCGGGCGGTAGCTCCCAAGCCCTCCGACTACTCGATCCTCCCGGATATCATCTCCAAAGAACCCCTCGCCCCGGCTGTACGACATGGCGACAACCAGTGGAAAGATATCGTCAATTATGCAGTTCTGGCGATGATCGAAGCCGAAGAGCTGGGAATTACCTCGAAAAACGTTGACGAAATGATGGCCAGCACCAACCCGGTGGTACAGCGCTTCCTCGGCGTTACCCCAGGTAACGGCAAGGCCCTTGGACTTGACGAAAAATGGGCCTACAACATCATCAAGCAGGTCGGCAACTACGGTGAGGTTTTTGAAAGAAACGTCGGTGTCAACACCCCGCTTATGCTGAAACGCGGCTTGAACGACCTGTGGAACAAAGGTGGTCTGATGTACTCACCACCTTTCAAGTAACGATCCCAAAAAAGGAGGGTATGTACCTTCACGAAACTCTATCATAACCAACAAGAAATGAATTTCTAAGGTACAAATCAACCCCAAGGTCATGCCCGGTTTCTGCCGGGCATGACGATTACACAGGTAATTATGGACACGACCGCTCCAGAGAAAATCCCCTTTCTGCGTGACCCGGCCAAGCTTGCCATTCTCTACCAGTGCCTCACCGTACTTGGTGTCGGACTGCTCAGTTACTATCTGATCCACAACACCCTGGCCAACCTCGAAAGGCAGTCCATCTCCACCGGCTTCGGCTTTCTCGAGAAAGAGGCGGCTTTTGAAATCGGCGAAAAGCTTGTCAGCTACTCCGCCGCCGATTCATACAGCCGGGCGCTGTTCATTGGTTTTCTCAATACCTTGAGCGTCTCTTTTATCGGTATCGTCCTCACCATCATTTTCGGGACGATCCTGGGAATCGCGCGACTTTCGACAAACTGGCTGCTGGCCAGGCTTTCGGCCATCTATATTGAGGTGTTCCAGGATATCCCAATACTCCTGCAGCTTTTTTTCTGGTACGCCTTTTTTTATGAGATGCTTCCCAGTCCGCGTCAGGCTTTCAACCCGATGACCGGACTTTTCCTGTGCAACCGGGGACTCATCTTCGGTGTCCCACAGTCACACGTGGCATTCCTCTACGCCTTCGCAGCCTTGGGCGTCGCCTGCCTGCTGATCTTTTTTATCCGCAAATGGGCGGCAAAACGTCAGGCCGCAACCGGACAGCTCTTTCCCATAATGCGAGTCTCCCTGGCCCTTATTATCTGTTTGCCCCTGATCACCTGGTGGCTGGCTGGTGCACCTACGGCCATGAATGTACCGAAGCTGACCGGTTTTAATTTCAAGGGCGGGTTATCCATCAGCCCGGAATTCACCGCCCTCCTCCTCGGCCTCGTGCTCTATACTTCGGCTTTCGTCGCCGAAGTTGTCCGGGCCGGCATCCAGTCGGTCGGCAAAGGCCAGAATGAAGCGGCCATGTCCATAGGGCTGAAACCGGCACACGTCCTCAACCTGGTTGTTCTGCCCCAGGCGCTGCGGGTAATTGTCCCACCCCTGACTAGTCAGCTGCTCAATTTGACCAAGAACAGTTCGCTGGCGGTGGCCATCGGCTACCCGGATTTTGTCTCCGTGGCCGGCACGACCATCAATCAGACGGGACAGGCCATTGAAGGCGTTGCCCTGATCATGATCGTCTACCTTACTTTCAGTCTGTCAACGTCGGCGCTCATGAACTGGTACAACAAGAAAATCGCAATCGTGGAAAGATAATGGCAACCATGAAAGAGACCACGCACGGAAAAGCTGCCGAAATGATACGACCCCCAGCTACCAGTATCGGCGTCATCGGCTGGATGCGGGCCAATCTGTTCAATGGCTGGTTCAACTCCATCCTCACCATCCTTGTTGTATATCTGCTCTGGTCGACAATCCCCCCCTTCTTCAAGTGGGCCTTTGTCGACAGCCTGTGGTTTTCAACAAGCGAACAGTGCAAGGCAGGTGACGGTGCCTGCTGGTCGATCATCACCGCCAATATCCGCTTCATCCTCTTCGGCTTTTATCCGCACGAGCTGCAATGGCGGCCCCTGCTTGCTGTGGTTCTGCTGATTCTGCTGCTCTATTTCAGCCAAAACCGCAACTATTGGAAAAAATACCTGATCTATGTCTGGCTCGTCGGCCTTTTTACCATGGGCCTCCTGTTAAAGGGCGGCTTATTCGGGCTCGAAGCCGTTGACAGTGACAACTGGGGCGGCTTGCCCCTCACCCTGCTGCTGTCGGTGTTCGGCCTTACCGCCGCGTATCCGTTCGGCATTGTACTGGCCCTTGGACGACAGTCGGAAATGCCGGTCGTCAAATCTTTTTGTGTGGTGTATATCGAGCTGATACGAGGGGTGCCGCTCATCAGCATGCTCTTTATGTCATCGGTGGTTTTCCCCCTGTTTCTCCCGGAAGGGGTGACCTTCAACAAGATCCTCCGGGCCCAGATTGCCATCATTCTCTTTACCGCGGCCTATATCGCCGAGGTTGTCCGTGGCGGACTGCAGGGCATGAACAAAGGCCAATATGAGGCGGCGGAATCCCTTGGACTCAATTACTTCCAGACCATGCGGTTGATCATTCTGCCCCAGGCCTTGAAAATTGTCATTCCGCCTTCGGTGAGTATTCTCATTTCGGCCTTCAAAGACACCTCTCTGGTGGTGATCATTGCCCTCTATGATTTATTGAAAACTACCCAGACCACCCTCTCCGACCCCAAATGGATGGGTTTTTCCGCGGAGGCCTACCTTTTTGTGGCCCTCATCTACTTTATCTGCTGTTACGCCATGTCCAACTACAGCAGACGGCTGGAAAAAGAACTCGATACCAATCTGTAACAATTTTATTCACTGATAATTGATCAACGACGATCAGAACCCAGGAAAAGAACAGATGAATCAGAACCAGACAGAACAGATGAATGTTGATGCAACTCCGATTATCACCATCGAAAACATGCACAAGTGGTACGGTGAGTTCCATGTTCTGAAAGATATTAATCTGACGGTCGACAGGGGCGAACGCATCGTCATCTGTGGCCCTTCCGGCTCCGGTAAATCAACACTGATCCGCTGCATCAACCGCCTAGAAGAACACCAGAAAGGCAAGATCGTCGTCGACGGCACCGAACTGACCAATGACCTGAAAAACATTGAAAAGATCCGTACCGAAGTGGGCATGGTATTCCAGCACTTCAACCTCTTTCCCCATCTGACCATCCTCGAAAACCTTTCCCTCGGACCGATCTGGGTACGCAAGACACCGAAAAGGGAGGCCGAAGAAATTGCCATGTACTATCTGGAAAAGGTGCGCATAGCCGAACAGGCCAAGAAATTCCCCAATCAGCTCTCGGGCGGACAGCAACAGAGGGTTGCCATAGCCCGCAGTCTCTGCATGAAACCAAACGTCATGCTCTTTGATGAACCAACCTCAGCCCTTGATCCGGAAATGGTCAAGGAGGTTCTCGATGTCATGATCAGCCTGGCCCAGGACGGCATGACCATGCTCGTAGTCAGCCATGAAATGGGCTTTGCCAAAAGTGTGGCGCACCGGGTTCTCTTTATGGACGGTGGCGAAATTCTCGAACAAAACACCCCCGAGGAATTCTTCACCAATCCACAGCATGACCGCACCAAACTGTTTCTCAGCCAGATCCTCGACTGAGAGCCACCGTACTGCTTATATTTATTGCCGGGATCACGTACGGAATTATCAGGCGGCGCCACGGTCGTCTCCCCGTCTAAGAATCCAAAGGGCTTCCTGCCTCTTTCTTGATAATTTGCCGTGAAGGACACTGCAGGCCTCCATGAGTTCTGTTGACTATTTTCAGAACATAATATTTGAAGATCCTTCTCTTTTCAGTTTATAAAGGTATAAAATCGGATAGGGGGGTGTAACGCCTTTGAAAACGCGAAGACAATTGATAAGACTGCTTTTGGCTTTTTTCCTTGGGATTTCAGGAGTTTTTCCAAAAATCGGGAAAGCGCTTTCCATGGCCGGTTCAAAAGCAGGAAAAATCCTGTTGCCAAAACAAACCCCAGTGTCTGAATTGATTTCTGAAAAACCTTCCGAACTGGATATCAGTAACCTGGAGACAACACCTATGGATGAGTTCGATGTCATGGGTCAAGACATTTACACTGTAGATCTTAAAGAATGGCGGCTGGAGATTTCGGGTGGCATCAAGAATTCGCTGGAACTGACATATGAAGAAATTTTACAACTGCCTCCAATAGAGAAAAACGTTCTCTTAATCTGCCCCGGTTTTTTTGCCTATGTTGGGCTGTGGAAAGGTGTCTCTCTATCAAAATTTTTAACCAACGCCATATTACCAGCTGATGCAACCCATGTGAAAATCAGTGGTCCAGAAGGTATCCGGCGGAAGACTGAAGAGTTTACCCTTAAAGAGGTTACGGCCGATAAAATATTTCTCGCCTATCAGGTTAATGGTCAACCATTACCGGAAAGGCATGGCTTTCCGATTCGTCTGGTGGCAGAAGACCACTTTGGCGGCCAATGGGTAAAATATGTTGACAAGATAGCCGTTATTGTGACCGACGCAGTTAATCAAAGTTACGGTTCGGCTCTCTCATGAATTGATTGTTTATACAAGCGGTGGCAGACGTCTCATACCATTTCTCCATAAAAAATGGCGGAACAAGGACTACACCTGGCGGGGATTCAATAAATGGGCATGGTGTTCAGAGGCGGCTCACCGGACAGGCCAGGAAATTCCCCAATCAGCCCTCGGACCGACAGCAACCGAGGGTGGCCATTGCCCGAAGTCTCAACATGACAGCAAACGTCATGCTAAAAATCCAAAGGGCTTCTTGCCTCTTTCTTGGTAACACTCTGCACCGTATGGGTATAAATCATTGTGGTTTTGACATCACTATGCCCAAGCAACTCCTGAATAGTCCGAATGTCGAAGTTATTTTGCAGCAGGTGGCTGGCGAAGCTGTGGCGAAAGGTATGGGCACTGGCTCTTTTACTTATCTGTGCCTTGCAAACAGCCTCCTTGATTGCCGTTTGCACGTTCCGTTCATGCAGATGATAGCGCCGATACTCATTTTCGTTCTCGACTTTGGTCAATTTCATCGCCGGAAAGAACCACTGCCAGGGGAATTCTTTTGCGGTGTTCTTATATTTTTTCTCTATTGCATTGACCAGAAACACGCCATCATAACCGCGCTCCAGATCTCTTGTGTGCAGGGTCTTTAACATTTCAAAGTGTTTCTTGAGCTCAGGCATAATTGACCTTGGCATGGGTACCGACCTGTCTTTTTTGCCTTTGCCATCATGAACGGTAATTATTTTTGCATCAAAATTAAAAGATTGGACGCGAAGACCGATGCACTCAAAGAGCCGCAAACCACATCCGTAGAGCAACTTCGCGACAAGGTCGTAAGGCTGCTCAAGGTTTTTAAAGATTTCATGTATCTCCTCGCGGGCGAGCACGACAGGAATATAGGTAGTTCTTTTCGCTCGCACGACTCCATCGATTTGCCCAAATTCTTTACCAAGAATGTGACGGAAGAAAAACAAGAGTGCGTTAAAAGCCTGGTTTTGAGTTGAGGCTGAAACCATTTTTTTGACTGCAAGAAATGTCAAAAACTCTTTCACATCCTCGCTTGTGAGTAAACCTGGCGCTTTGCTCTTGGTAAATGCCTGAAATTTCACCAACCATCCACGATATGAGCGCAAAGTTTTGTGCGAGTAGTGTCGAACCGCGATTTCATTTTGGAGTTTCTGATATTCGGACACCCAGGAAACACTACTCGAAAGTTTTTCTTCGAGAAACTTGGGTTGACCGGCAGGTTCATACAAGTTGATAGATGACGAGTCCTTTTTGTCTCCATGTGTTGGATGGACAGGTAATTTTTCAGACGTTTGTGCATCAAGAAACTCAGCTCTCTTTGTTAGCTGGCCGGTTTGGTAGCGGACGCCCTGTTTGTCAGGTTGAAAATGCGTTGGGATAAACCCTGCTTTTTCTTCAGCTACAAGGTCATAGTATAAACGAATGGCATGGGTCGCTTCCTCTTGTTGGATGGAACTCTGTCGCTTCTCCTTCAATTTTTCGATAAAGGACAGCAGATTCTCCGCCTCCTTTTGCTTTCTCTGGTATTTCTGGCAAAAATCTAAATAAAAGCGAAGCCACTTAAGATATTGCTGGTGCAAGTTAGGGGGTATCTTTTGTTTTCTGAGTCTCTCTAGAAATGATACCCGTAAAGCTGAAGGAATGACTAACATGCACTGACCTCCAAATGTTGATATTCGGTAATTGCACAGGATACACGAAAGTAACAAATTAAATGTTGCAAAGAAGATGTCAAGATAATTATATGAAAAATTAAAATGTTATCAGTTTTCCATAGCAGGCAGGTGGAGAGAATGACTTCGCACTCATTTATGGTTGTTTTTATCTGATCGATTCTTTTTGACTGGCTATAGAAGATATACGAAAACCGCTCAATCACTTGTTATGTGAAGAGAAAAATGAATTTAATCAATTTCATAATTAATGCAAAAAAGTCATGCTATGCTACAAACGATGTTAAAGAGGAATTGAGATTTGAAGATGGTTCAAAAGGTTTCCAAATTAGGTCACAAGACTATACATACATAGATAGATATTACGGCTTTAACCATTTTTGTGGATCAGAAAAAGTTTTCAACTCTGCTGGTAATTTGATTTGGCGTATGAATTATTATGGTGAACTATCAAGGAACTGTAATCAGCCAAGTGAAGTTTACTCCTTTCTAAGAGAAGCAATGTTAAAAATTAATGAAGAATATCCTTTTAGAGGTCCAAGAGCGTTAAATACAAATAACCTGAAGTATGAAAACATTCAGAATGGAACCTTTGATTCATTTCACGGTATTGAGCAAATATTTGATAAAGAACAAAGAATTTACGTACTTCGCTATCATGGCGGTATGATAAAATAAAAACACATAATCGGGTAGCCGGGGGGTTTTCTCCCCCAGCCCCCACAACACCTAGCATACGGGTCCGCACTAGGCGTTTCATGAAGTTACCGAGCCGTAGCCGGGTAGTGAATCCTACTCCACAGTTTCTTGATTGATAATAACCCTTGTTCAAACAACCATTCGTTAGTCATCCCTGACTGTGTTGCGAATGTTCTTGAAAGATGCCAGTAACTCTTACGACTTAAAGCGGATAGGATGGCATGCCGTTTATTGGTCCCGAGTTTCAGGAGGTTCCGCACCTTGGTTCTCGCATAACGCCACTGTTTCCAATAGCACATGCGAATCCGGCGGCGAATCCACTCATCAATCCCTGGGATTGGACGGTAATACTCTGAAATGCCGAAGTAGTTTATCCAACCTCGAAGATACTGTCCGAGCTTCATCATCCTGTAATCCATGGAAACCCGCCAACTTCTGCCGGTGAGCTCACGAATTCGTCGTTTGAATTTCTCAAACGCTTTATCGGTCCAACGAATAGCACCACGTCGAAAGGTAAAGCCAAGAAACGAACATTTCTCGACGTGTACCACCTTGCTCTTTTGCTCATTGACTAGCAATTTCAGTTGGGATTCGAGAAAATGTCGAATCGACTTCATTACCCGTCTACCTGCACGAGGACTCCGAACTAAAATGATAAAGTCATCGGCATATCGAGCAAAACGGTGGCCGCGTTTCTCCAACTCTTTGTCCAGATCATCGAGCATTATATTGGCGAGCAGCGGTGAAAGTGGGCCACCTTGAGGAACGCCAAGAGGTGTCGCCTGAAGGTGTTTGTTCACAACCACTCCGGCCCGTAGATACTTGCCAATAAGCTTTAGCACTCGTTTATCGTCTACCCGCCGGGAAACTCTTGCCATAAGAACATCATGATCAACTCTGTCGAAAAACTTTGACAGGTCGGCGTCTACGGCAATTTTCCGCCCTTCACGGATATATGACTGTACACGGCGAGTTGCACCATGCGCTGATCTGTTCGGTCTGAAGCCAAAGCTTGACTCTGAAAAATGAGGATCAAACCAAGGCTCTATGACCTGAGTTATTGCTCGGAGTCTACGCTTACCTGCTGTATGATCCGATCCAGTACAGTCGGAAT
>JAHJLI010000233.1 GCA_018821785.1 Pseudomonadota bacterium | reverse complement strand
CCGCGTGTTTATACCTTGCCTTGATAAAACCATCGTAATGTTCTCTCTGCTTGTCCTTTTGAGAAAGCTTTCCTTTTTCGTCGTCTTTTTTTTACAAGTTTATGCCCGGCATTCACCACAAGTTCGTTTATTCTGTCCAAAATATCAGGGTTGAGAAAACTGACATTATCCTTTAATATCTGCATGTTACATTGGTATTCATCAGTAACCGTTGGGATGCCAGATCTGCTGTTTTTTCGACATGGCTCTAAAGCCTGGTTGTGCTAACCTAAAATTGACCAGTAAAGAGGGGTAGTGATTACCTAAAATTGACCACCCTGGGCAATCAATCTTCTGTTAGAATGTCTTATTTTTTTGACATTCAGCCAGGAGGTGAGGAGTTGCTCAAGATGGATCAGTACGAATACATCAGGACGGCCCAACGGGTCTATGGCACGAACATCAGCGAACTGGCGAGGCAGACAGGGCATTCGCGAAACACAATCAAGAAAGCCCTTCGAGGGGAAGCGTGGGGGTACAGTGAGCGAGAACAGCAACTCTTCCCGGTATTGGGGCCATATCGCACGATTATCGAGGAATGGCTGAAGAAGGACAAGGATCAGCCGAAGAAGCAGCGGCACACGGCACGGCGGGTGTACAACCGATTACGCACAGAGCAAGATTACCGAGGCAGCGAATCGAACGTCCGTCGTTATGTGCGAATGGTACAAATGGAATTAGGGCTTGATATTGCAGGCCAAACGTTCATAGCCTGCGAACCGGAAGCTGGTCAGGAGGCAGAAGTAGATTGGGGTACAGCAACGGCGATCGTTGGCGGTGAAAAAGTTCGGCTGAAGTTTTTCTGCATGCGGAGCAAGTATTCCGGCAAACACTTTGTTCGTTTTTACCCCTGTGAACGCCAACAGGCGTTTTTTGACGCCCACATCCAGGCCTTCGATTTTTTTGGTGGGATCTTTCCTGTATTGATCTACGATAATTTGACGACGGCGGTGCGTAAAATACTTCAGGGTAAGCGGCGACTCGAGCAGGAAAGCTTCAGTAAATTCAAGGCATATTACAGCTTTATCGCCCGTTTCTGCAATGCTGACAGCGGCAATGAGAAAGGAGGAGTGGAAGGATTAGTCGGTTTTGCTCGCCGAAACTACATGGTTCCGGTACCCGAGGCGGAAAGCCTTGAGGAGCTCAACGAGAAGCTCCTTGCCGACTGCCTGTCTTACGGTTCGCACAAGATGGCGGGCCGTTCGGAGAACGTAGCCGACCTATTTGAGGGAGAGAAAGCCCATCTTCTCGATCAGCCGAACATAGCCTTCAGCAATACCCGTCCAGGTGATGCCCGTGTTGATAAATACGCCACGGTAACGGTCGACAAGAATCGTTACTCCGTGCCGTGGAAGTATGCCGGGCGCAGGCTGAAGACAATTGTCCATGTGGACCGGGTGGAGATTTTTGCCGACGGCAAAAGACTTGCTGTCCATGAGCGCCTATTCGCCAACAACAAAT
This sequence comes from Pseudomonadota bacterium, assembly GCA_018821785.1. Classification (GTDB taxonomy): domain Bacteria; phylum Desulfobacterota; class Desulfobulbia; order Desulfobulbales; family Desulfocapsaceae; genus Desulforhopalus_A. The sequence continues at coordinate 1,852 of JAHJLI010000233.1, read as the reverse complement.
GGAGTCTTGCCCCGGAGCACTATCTTGAGCTTATCCAACAACGCCCGACGTCATTTGCCAGTGCTCGAGTAATACGACAATGGCGAGAACACTGGCCCCAGTCACTGCATCAGTTACTTGCTAATTTTTGTCATATCCAGGGGGAAACCAAAGGGATTAAGGATTTTATTGCAGTATTGATGCTGTACAGCCGCTACAAGGCCGACGAGGTAGAGACTGCGGTTGAACTCGCCCTGGAAAAGAATCTTTCCTGTAGTGAAGGGGTTCGACATTTGCTGATATATTCCAATGAAGAGATTGTTTCCATTGCACAGCTTGCTGACTGGTCGAGTCTGCCTTCTCCCGATGTGAGCCTCTATGGCGTGTTGGGAGGTGTTCAATGATGTCTCCAGCTATGATCGCATTGCGGGAAAATCTCAAGGCGCTAAGTCTGGCAACTGTGGCTCGGGACCTGGAATCCCGTATACGCCAGGCCAAAGAGAGTGGCGCGGGCTACGATGAGTTTTTGCTTGATCTGACAACTATCGAGCTTGAAGCCAGAGCGGAAAACAGACTTAACCGCCGGGTACGGGAAGCTAAATTTCCCCTAATGAAGACTTTGGAGGGGTTTGATTTTGCCGCCGTGCCCGATCTTGATATCCGGATAATACGAGAGTTGACCGGAGGGGGTTATATAAAAGAGCATCGCAATGTCCTTTTTCTAGGGCGCAGCGGTACGGGCAAGACCCATCTGGCAACGGCGCTTGGTGTTGAGGCTTGCAGGAACAATTACCGGACCCGGTTCCTCAGCTGTTATGGATTAGTGAACGAACTTATCGAAGCTCGTCAGGAAAGAGATCTTCGGCGGCTAATAGGAAGGTACGCTCGTTACGATCTGCTGATTCTCGATGAACTTGGGTACATCCCCTTTTCCAAAGAAGGTGGGGAACTGCTTTTTCAGGTTCTTGCTGAACGGCAGGAGAAAGGATCGGTAATTATCACCACAAATCTTGGCTTTGCCGACTGGACCCAGGTGTTCGGCGACCCGGTGATGACGGCAGCCCTTCTCGATCGACTAACGCACCGCGCTCATATCATCAACTGTCAGTGGGATAGCTATCGTTTGAAAGAAAGCCTCAAAGGACAACAAAAGAGAAAAGGGAGCTGAAGATGGAAGTCACTGCATATAATCCTCAGAAGGGTCGAGTGGAAACGATAGAGGCCCTTTTTACCGAAGACAACACGACATGGTTTAACAGCACGAGGAACCCCAACAGCATCAGGATGATCACCGACCTGAATGATAACTTGCTGATCACTGATAATAGCAGGAAATATCCCGTAATTATCTATGATCTCTCGCGAAAGAGTATAAATTACAGCAGCGAAAAAGCAGGAAAATTATTCAAACAGGCTTTGTCGGAAAGTTAAATCGGCAACGGAAGGGGCGTTCCGGGTGGCAGGAGAAGCTCCAGTCGCCTACAGCTCCTTCCGTTTCTCCTGCCACCCGGAACCAAACAACAGTGGTGATTCCCCATCATCCTTTTATTTATTAATTCAGGGTGGTCAAAATTCGGTAATCACAGATGGTCAATTTTCGGTTGTCATTTACATAGGTAGATCGTAAGATACCACAACAATATAAGTAACAATTTCTCTTGGCCTAAAGTTCATATATTTCCACTAGATCATAACCGAAAGAATCGGTAACAGACAGGAGATTTTTCTTGCCAGCCATAAGGGTTATCGTGATGTGAGATTTTTGTAGGATTCGCTTTTTATACTCCGGGATAAAAGCTACACGGCAGTCTCTCATCTTTCAGGAGAAAAAATAATGACCAAAGCAAAGGAAAAAGATTTGTTTACAGAATGG
>JAHJLI010000232.1 GCA_018821785.1 Pseudomonadota bacterium | reverse complement strand
CTGAAGGACATTCTCGAAAATGTCTACGAAGATTACACCGAGTTGGGCGGAGAAGGGGATGCCAACGTTGATCCGGCAATGATCTGCGCCAAGGCTACCATCACCCGGCGACTGAAGAACAAACCCTACACCTCCTCGGTTATGGTCATCGGCCAGGAAACCGGCCACGGCGAGGAATTTCGCAATGGTGGCTCGTGTCGGCCGCAGGGGAATGAGAAGGCGCTCCGCTATATGCAGGTTGCGGAAACTGAAGGAATTCCCATCCACTTTTATATTTTTACCCCCGGTTCTTACCCTGTAGAGGAAGGATCAGGAGCAGCTCAGCAGATCGCCAGAAATATCTACGCCATGACCAAACTCAGGGTGCCGATGATCTCGATGATCTCCGAGGGTGGTTCAGGCGGGGCCGAGGCCATTGGCCTCTCGGATTACCGTCTGATGACCTCACATGGCTACTACTCGGTCATTTCCCCGGAAGGAGCTGCGGCGATCGAAGGAAAGATCCGAGAGGGATCAAAGGTGCCCAAGGAGCTGATCGAGATTTGCGCCGACCGACTGAAGCTCACCGCTAATGACAATCTTGAGAAGGGCACCATTGACCGAATCATTTACGAGCCGATGCTTGGAGCGAGAAGGGATGACTTTAACTTTTTTGCCAAGCTTCGTGCAGAAATGCTCAGGGCCACCGACAAGGTTGTGCTTTCCGCCAAGAGCTTCAGTGCCTTGCGCACCTATGAGATTCGTCGGAAAAAACATCAACCGGCCACTGAAGAAACGCAGCTTGAATTACCCTGGGATCTCAACCGGGTTGAAATTGACAAACTGCTGGCTCTGCGCTCCAAGAAATACCACGATCTTGGCCGAAACGGTTTTCGCGGCATGGCAGAGGCGGAAGAGGGCCTCTACAATCTGGCCAAAGTCAAAACGGAAAAGATGTATTACACCCTTCGCTACGATATCATGAAAAACCACAAGCGCCAGGTGCGGAAGGTGTTGAATGATGTATCGGGGGAAAGCTCTGTGATGATCAGACGGCTCACCGAACCGTTCACCGCCTTCATGGACCTGTGGGGCAAAAAAGAAAAAGATCAACCGCAACGCCTTATCACCTACACAGGTACCGCCAGCCAGCCTGATGCCCAGTCACCACGGGTAGACCCGCTGGAACTCACCGATACCTACACCAGCCCCTTGGCCAACGAAGACCGTACCATTTCCTGTCCCAACGCCGATAAATACGGCTGCAAGGATCTTTGGATCCCAGATCTCTACGGCGAATTTTCCGGGGTCTGTGCGACCTGTGGTCATCATTTCCCCCTGGAGCACAAATGGTATCTGAAAAATATCTTTGATCCCGGCTCGATCAGACATTTCAACACTGGGATAAGTGCCGGTAATCCGCAGAACTATACGGGTTTTACCGAGCGTCTTCAGCGCTCCAAGGATAAGACCGGCTGGCGTTCGGGCAATATGACCTTTCATGCCAAGGTGAATGGTATTCAGATCATCGTCACCATGCTCTATTCCGATTTTCGTAACGGCACGGTCGGTTCGGCGGAAGGAGAAAAGTTTGCCCAGGCCTGTGCCCTGGCAAAACGCAAAAAGCGCCCACTGCTGGCCTATATCCATACGACGGGCGGGATTCGTATTCAAGAGGGAACGCTTGGGGTGGTCCAGATGCCAAAATGCACCATGGCGGTGCGGGAATACATCGATGCCGGCGGCCTCTACCTAGTAGTCTACGACAACAATTCCTATGCAGGGCCGCTGGCCTCGTTTCTCGGTTGTTCCCCCTACCAGTTCGCCATCAGGTCAAGCAGGGTCGGATTTGCCGGTCCCCGGGTCATCCGGGAGACCACTGGCGCAGATATTCCCCCGGACTATCACTCTGCGCGCAACGCACTGAAACGCGGGCACATTCAAGGGATATGGGATCGTCGGGAATTCAGAAGGAACCTGCACAAAGCTCTTCTCACTATGGGCAGTCCCAGCCTTTATTATCGCTAGTGTGTGATGTGCGCCCCTTTGTTCTCCAAAGGGGCGCATGTGGTTGTCATTCACAAACTCCAACCCCGATATACGGGATAAGTACCTTAGAAATTCGTTGATAAAAAACAAAAAACGAATTTCTAAGGTACTTAAAAGGATTTGCAGCTTACAGCAGGTTAGGAGCGAAGGTGATGATTTCCGGAAATATCAGCAAAAGGATGATCTGGATGAAATCAGCGAGAAGAAAAGGAGCTGTTCCCTTGTAAATCGTACCCATCGGCACTCCGGTCATTCCTTGAATGACGAAGACATTCATTCCAACAGGTGGGAGGATCATTCCCATCTCCATCAATTTGGTAGCCATAACCCCGAACCAGATCGGATCAAAACCCAGATTCATAACCATCGGGTAAAGTACCGGAATGGTGAGCAACATGATCGCCAGTTCATCCATGATCGCTCCAAGAAATATCAACAAAAAGACGATTGCCAGGAAGATGACATATTTGTTCACTTGCAGGCCACTCACCCATGTTGCCAATTCAAAGGGGAGCCTTGTCACCGAGAGGAAGTAATTGAGCAACATGGCGCCGAGGATGATGAGGAAAAGCATTCCGGTCGTCGAGCTGGTTTCAAATAGACTGGTTTTCAATGTCTCCCACGAAAGTTTTCTCCTGAAAATCAAACAAATGAAAGCCCCGAATGCGCCTACCCCGGCTGCCTCAGTCGGGGCGAAAATACCGGCGTACAATCCTCCAATAACGACGATAAAGAGAATCGCAACCTCGGTAACACCCTTCAGTGCCACCACCTTTTCTTTCATGGTGAACTTCGGTCCCGGGGGGCCAAGCTGCGGTTTCATCTTGGTCATTATCAAGATGACCACCATGTACATCATTGCCTGCATGATGCCGGGGATAAAACCGGCAATGAACAGCTTGGCAATGGATTGCTCGGTCAGTATGCCATAGAGAAGAAGGATGACGCTCGGCGGAATCATTATGCCGATCGTCCCACCTGCGGCCAGCGCTCCGGTCGAGAGCATCGGGTGATAGTTATATTTTTTCATTTCCGGCATCGCCACCCGGCAGAGAGTGGCTGCAGTAGCTATGGCCGACCCGCTGATGGCGGCAAACAGAGCGCAAGCCACGACGGTTGCCATGGCCAGACCACCCCGGAACCGGCCGAGCCAGACATATGCCGTTCGGTACATGTCCTCGCTCAGTCCGGAGTTAAAGGCGAAATTCCCCATTAAAAGAAAGAGTGGCAGGACGCAAAGGGTCTCGTCGGCAAAAGAGGTGAAAGGGACGGTTTTTAAAAGCCCGAGTGCCGGAGGAACGCCGGTTATAACAGCAAACCCGACGACGCCGACAAATCCCATGACGATGCCGATGCTCATTCTTGTAAAGGTGATGGCGATAAGGGAGGCGGTGCCGATGAGAGCTATGGAACTGGGGGTCACGGTTTTAAAACCTCCTTGATGGTTTTCAGTAAATGGCAAAACACAAAAACCACAAAGGCCATAAAACCGATCGGCACCGCCAGCAGAAACGGATAGTTGGGGATTTCCAGGACAGCGGATCTGATGCTGCTAGATTGAGCCTCGAAAAAGCCGACCCATCCCTGCCAGATTACAATACTAACCAGGATAATGGTGAGGAATTGGGTGATGATATCAACGATGGCGCGGATTTTTTTTGGCAGCCGTTCGACAAGTATATCGACGCCGACATGGCATTTTTGCGCTGCTGAATAGGCGATACTGAAGGGAACGATAATCGCCATCAGGTACTCCACCAGTTCGTATGCTCCGGGGATCGGATGGTTGAAAAGATAGCGACCAAAGACATCGCCGGCCATAACAACCATCAAAGCTAACAGACCGATTCCAGAGATGGTTGCTACCAGGGTTTGCAGCCATTGGATGGGTGGCTGCGGCGATTTTAATTGTCCGGCAGGCACACCGGTTATCGTTTCCGGGTTGTATTCATCCGGTATGCCGGTTGTATCCATTTGCATGATTTGCTCCTGCATGCCATTACTTCCGTGTCGGTAATGGAGTCCGTACCAAGGAAGTGCGCCACTGAAAGTGGACCAGGTAAGAACATTTTGCTGCAGAGAACAAAGTCGTCTCTACAGCAAAATATAATGGCTGGATGCTCTCAGTGAGAGATGGCAAGGATGCTATTTCTTGCTCCCCAAAATCTCCAAAGCCGAATTGAGTATGTTCCGGGCCTCGGGACGACCATCTTTTTCCATTTTCTTAACCCACTGCTCCCAGATCGGCTTACCGCCAATTTCCAGCCAGCGTTGACGTTCAGCCGGACTGAGTTCGGTGGGCATGATGTCGATATTACTTTCCTTGGCTTTGTCGATGGCGGCCTTTTTGGCGGAATCGAAGAAATTCCGGCCCCAGAACTTGGAGCCTTCAAGACCGCCGACGCTCATGATGGCGTCCTGGATATCCTTGGGCAGGCTAGCCCATTTAGCCTTGTTCATGGAAATGGAAAAATAAACCGCCGGAAATGGTACCTCAATATAGTACTTCACCACTTCGTAGAACCTAAATCCATGAATTGCCTCCCATGGAGCGCCCATTCCATCGACCACACCTTTCTGCAGATTGAGGAACATTTCCGGCATGGGCTGCAGCAGGGGAACGGCACCAAGGGCGGTAATCATGTCGGTAGGAGGGCCACCGGTCATGCGGATCTTCAGGCCTTTCAAATCCTCAAGGGTTTTAACCTCCTTGTCACGGGTAATGAGGGAGTAGGGTGGGCTGGTATAAAGGAGAAGCACCTTGTTGTCGGCAAATTCTTTCTGAATTTCCGGATGCTTTTCATAAAGTTTCCAAAGGGCTTCGCTGCCCTGTTCGGCTGTGGTGAACGGCATGGCCGGCAGGCTAATGACATCGGCCAGCGGGGTCATGTTGGGCCAATAGCCATGAAAGCACCAAGCGATATCGGCAATGCCGTTTTTCGTGGCCTCCCAATTATCTTTACCCTTTGCCAAGGTCTGGCTCCAGAAAATCTGGGTCTTGACTTTCCCTTTGGTGGCTTTTTCAACCTGTTCAAACCAGGGCACGACGGCCTGGGTTGAACTGATTGCGCTGTCAGGATTTTGATGGGCAAATCGCAGGGTGAAAGTGTCTTCAGCAAAACTGATTGAGGCAAATCCCCATGCGACTACCAACCACATTATCGAAATTGTCACTTTCCGTTTCATCATTGTCCTCCCTCGTTGATTTAGTTGTTAACCATATTTCTTCCTGTGAAGAGAAGAGCAATCTTTTGGTCAGATATTTCCATTCTTTCTCTATCCAAAAGACATACAGTTTATGCTACACCGGCAGGAAAATTTCTGCAAATTTGTTGGCTAATTCTTTTTTGGTAAAGGGCTTTTGGATGAAGTTGAGTGTTTCTCCATGCACTCCGTGGTCGGCGATGACGTCATCGGTATAGCCGGACATGAAAAGCCTCTCTATGGTCGGATGGAGTTCACGAATTTTTTCAGCCAACTGGAGACCATTCATCTCGGGCATGATGATGTCGGTGAGGAGAATGTCGATCGGCCGTTGATGCTCGGCAGCAAGGTGAACGGCCTGGCTGGGAGTCGATGCGGCAAGTACTGTGTATCCAAGGCGCAGGAGCATGGTTGTCGTCAAGGCGAGAATGGCCGGTTCGTCTTCCACCAAGAGAACGGTTTGGTTGTCTTTTACGGTCCGAGAGACAGTTGGAGGATTTTCGACCGGGTTTTTCGCAGGGGAAATGCAGCGCGGCAGATATACACTGAAGGTGCTGCCCTGACCGGGAGCGCTTTTAACCCGAACAAACCCTTCATTTTGCATGGCGATACCATACACTGTGGCAAGGCCGAGGCCGGTGCCTTTGCCGACTGCCTTGGTGGTGAAAAACGGCTCGAAGAGATTGGCGAGCACATGCTCATTCATGCCACAGCCGTTGTCGGTTACCGAAAGTACGACAAAATCGCCGGCTTGTTCTTCTTTTGCAAGTGATTGCGGGTTGCCCGGCAGGAAGGCATTGTGGAGAGCAATGCAAATCCGGCCATTGCCGGTTATCGCATCACGGGCATTGACGCAGAGATTGGTAAGGATCTGGTCCACCTGTCCGGGGTCTATCCGGACCGTCCAGATATCTATGCCGGGATGCCATGACAGCTCAATGTTTTCTCCGATCAACCTTCGCAGTATGCTGAGAGAATCTGGTATTTTCAGTGAAAGATCGACGCGCTGCGGCAGCACCGTCTGCCTGCGGGCAAAGGCCAACAGTTGTCGGGTGAGATTGGCGGAACGGTCGGCGGCTCGGTGGATCTCACGAAGGTCCTCATGCCAGGAAAACGTTGCATCGG
>JAHJLI010000231.1 GCA_018821785.1 Pseudomonadota bacterium | reverse complement strand
TTTTGACGTATTGCCAAGGGAACCAGCGAGCTCCATTGAGGTTTTTCTGAGTTCAGAGTCTCCAGCATCAAATTGTAGAGCAGCCTCATAGGAGGATAAGGCATCGATTTCTCGATCCAATTCAATTTCAATATTTGCCCTTAATAAATGATAACTTTTTGTCCTGTTCTGTTTCTGAACTACACTGTCAATGAATTTAAAGGCATTGCCATACTGTTTAATATCATAATATTTCTGCGCAAGATGCATGGAAATGATTTCATCTTCTGGATGATGGTGATGAAGAATTAGCAAAATATCAAGATGTTCTTTGACCATCCCTTTGGCCTCCAGCAAATCAGCCATTTGCAGGTATATAGCTTTCCGATTCGGCGTAACTTTGGCAAGATCGCGCCATAACAACCACGCGCCATCATTCTCGACAATTGTAAGAAAATCATTAGCAAGGATGTATTGAATGTTTGCTATGTTTTGTTTGATTTCTTTGTCATTTGGATGTTTTTGAAAATATTTTTCATAATAAATCAGCGCCTTATCAGGCCTTCCTAATTTATGAAGATTAATATCCCCTGCTTTAAGGAGGAAAGCATCGTTGTCTTCCAGATGACCAACCAGGTAGACCAGGTGCCCTAGAGCGGCTTCATACTCACTATTGGTCAGGTAGTATTCAATAAGGTTGTGACGAAATGGCAGATATTCCGGATGTCGTTTAATGTATTTTTCCAATAGACCAATTCTTTCTTTTTCTTTTCCAGGGATATCAAACACCTTTATTGCCTGAAAAAGAACACTGTCTTCGACATCTTGCCCTTCTAATAATTTTTTAAACAACTGACGCGCCTTCTCATTTTGACCAATAACGTTGGCGTCAAAGGCCATTTCCTGAATTAATTTGAGATTTTCTGGTTGCCGAGCAATGAGTCTTTCAGCAAGTGGCAAGGCAAGTTCTTTTTTCCACAAACTTCGAAGACTGACAACCAAACCTTCAAGCGCGACATCGGAAAGCTCTCCCATTGGATCTCTTTCAAGAACTCTCCCAAAATATCTGGCTGCTACCTCCCAATCTTTGCTTTGGGCAGCAGCCTGTCCTCCAGCGAGGATATATTCATTTCTATGGGAATTTTTTTCGAGCAGTGTAGCAATAATTTTTATTGCAGTTTTGTAGTCTCCTGTTTTCAGAAGAACCTTGCAATATTCCCAATTTGCTTGTTCGATGTTGTTTTTTTGTTTGAAGAACTCAGAGTAAACGGATGCTGCCTGGAGATATTTTTCCTCCCGGACGTGGCTCCTCGCTTTATCCCAAAGGAGCTTCCATTCTGGGACTCCCTGGTCACCTTGAACCACGGAAATATTCCTCTCTGGAGCAATCCCTTCACGGGCTGTGCACGGAAGAACAAACACCCCGGCGAAGAAAAGACAAAACAACAGGAGGTGACTAAAAACGACTGTCTTCAGTCTGGAAAAAGTCATGTCTGCCAAACGATTTGCCAAAAGAGATGCTCTGAACCAAACCAGGAGTATCCTTTTGCTGAAAGTGAATTCAATATTGTTTTCCTGTTTTAAAAAAGGTATGCGCTGCGGCAGACCCGCTTAAGCAGGTAACAAGAAAGGACTATGTGCACGTATACCAGAGGGCACCTGCACATGGTAACCATTTAGCGGTAAAACTGCACTATTTTCTCAACGACATATGACTGCATGCTTGAGGTGAGTTCAGGATAAATCGGCAAAGCAAGAGTTTCATCTGCAGCTTTTTCTGCCTCAGGGCAATATGTTTCTGATGCTAGCGACCCTAAACAGTCTTGTTTGTGCAAAGGAACCGGATAGTAAATTTCACATCCAATGTCGTTTTTGGAGAGCCATTCGATCAACTCAGTGCGCCTTCGCACACGCAGCACATATTGGTTATAAATATGTACATTTTTTATGCCATGTTCAGGGCCCAAACTATCGGCATATACACTTGCCGGAAGTTTCACTTTTTGCTCTGCAACAAGGCCCGTTTCAGTGAAAAGTCGATTGTATGTTGCTGCATTTTCGGCGCGTTGCCTGTGCCACTTTTGGAGATAAGGAAGTTTGATTCGTAGGGCAGCTGCTTGAATAGGATCAAGTCGAAAATTTCCACCAACCAATTTGTGATAATATTTGGGATGCGCCCCATGGTTGCGCAAAAGGACCAGTTTCTCGGCAATTTCTTTTTCCTGAACAATAACCATCCCGCCATCGCCAATTCCACCAAGGTTTTTACTCGGGAAAAAGGAAAAGCAACCGGCTATTCCCATGGACCCTGCCCGTTTATAATCAACCTTTCCATTTTGCGACATTGGATACTCGGCCCCGATTGCCTGGGCCGCATCCTCAATAACCGGCACCCGATATTGCTCAGCCTGTTTCATAATTGCGGTCATATCGGCGCATTGACCATATAAATGAACAGGAATAATCGCTTTTATTTTTCGTTCGGTATCGGCAGCAAGAAGTTCACCAATTTTTACAGGATCGATGTTAAAGCTGACCGGATCGATATCTGCAAAGACAGGGATTGCTCCAACCCTCAAAATAACTCCCATGGTCGCAAAAAATGAATAGGGTGAAGTTAAGATCTTATCTCCCGGACCAATCCCCAAACCCATCAAACATACTAAAAGAGCATCCGTGCCACTGGTAACACCAATCCCGTAAGCCGCCCCAGAGTACTCGGCAATTTCTTTCTCAAGACATTCGACCTCCGGGCCTTGTATATATCGAGTTGACTTAATAACTCTGGTTACCGCAGCGATCAGATCATTTTCGAGGTAGCTTAGCTGCGCCTGAAGATCAAGCAATGGTACTTTCATAATATTTATCGTATTAGGGTAATTTCAAGGTTGTCTGGTAGAGGTCTGGCATCTGCCACGGTGCAGCAGATATTCGATTATCATTTTGAACTAATTACAATCTTTTCACCATCAAAATAATCTGTAATATCAGGCATTTCAGACTCAAGATATTTTTTCATTTTCTTCAGCAGATTGACTTCTATCTGTCGTACTCGTTCTCGGGAAATTTGAAATCTATCAGCAATATTTTGGAGAGTGAGTGGTTCATCAGTCAACAAGCGTTTTTCGAGAATCATTTTTTCTTTGTCGTTGAGTTTAACCTTGAGAATTTCAATAAGCTCCGCAAGTTTTACTTTTATCTCTTTTCCGGCCACCATAGATTCAATGCCCGGACCTTCGCTGGGCAGGAAATTCTTTTGTTCATCTTCTGAATCGGAGCGCACCGGACTCTCAAGGGAAACGTCCCAGTTATCCATGCGTTGTCCCATCTCAACAACCTCACGCTCCTTGACGTTTAAACGTTCTGCGAGTAACTTCGGCTCAGGGTTAAACCCTTGGCCTTCAAGAAGTTTTCGTTCTTTGTTGAGACTGAAAAACAATTTTCTTTGAGCTTGAGTGGTGCCGATTTTCACCAGCCTCCAGTTGTCCATAATGAATTTGAGAACATATGCTCGTATCCAGTATGCCGCATAATAAGAAAATTTGACGCCTCGATAGGGATCAAATTTTTTTGTTGCCTGCACCAATCCGACATTGCCCTCCTGAATGAGATCCATAAAGTTTTGCATCCAATACTTTTGGAAATCCATGGCAACTTTGACAACCAGTCGTAGATTGGAGCTGACCAGCCGATAAGCTGCATCCTGGTCTCCCTCCTCGCGAAACCTCACAGCCAACTCGTCGGTTTCTTCCCTAGTCAGCAACTCATATTGGCTGATTTCCTGAAGATAACGGTGGAGTGCAGGATTGCTGAGTGCCGGCAGGTTTTCCTCGTCCGACACCGCAACAAGTGAATTGTCGTAGGGTTCGTGGATACTGTCAACTTCAGTTTCCAACTCGAGATCATCCAACGGTTCTATGTCTATTTCAGGGTCCATAGGGCTATTTTTATTCATCAACTTCTTTCTCCGGAAATTATGCCGAGAAATTTTCTCAAAGAATGTAATATTACCTTACATGGATGAAAGTGCAATTATATTATCAAAGCCATAAACCACCCTTTTGTCTCAACTACGCCTAGATTCGATTTTATCATACAGTCTAAGAATTTGAGAAATTTATTTTAATCATTGAACATATATGCTAAATATTAAAGATTCTTATGCCCTCAACCCAAACTGCAGGTAGAAACTCTTCCTGTTTCCGTTTAGCAATCCCTTTAACTAATGAAAAATATAAGAAATTTCAGCATAATTGCGCATATTGACCACGGTAAATCCACCCTCGCAGACAGGATGATTCAATTTTGCAATCTTGTCTCAGACCGAGAATTCAAAGATCAGCTCCTTGATAACATGGAAATTGAGCGAGAGCGTGGAATTACAATAAAGAGCCAAACCATATGCCTGCCCTACACCGCTCAAGACGGCCAGGAATACTTCCTCAACCTGGTTGACACACCTGGCCACGTTGATTTCAGCTATGAGGTCTCGCGAGCTCTCAGTTCCTGTGAAGGCGCTTTGCTCCTCATTGATGCTGCCCAGGGAGTGGAAGCCCAAACCCTTGCCAATCTTTATTTGGCCATGGAAAACGATCTTGAAATTATTCCAGTAATTAACAAAATAGACCTACCTTCCGCCGAACCTGAAAAAATTGCACTCCAGATTGAAGAAGATCTCGGCCTTGATAGCGAACTTGTGCAATTCTGTTCCGCCAAACTCGGAACCGGAATTCCACAACTATTTGAAACTATAGTTAAAAAACTGCCACCCCCCAAGGGTGATCCAAATGCGCCGCTGCAAGCTCTGATTTTTGATGCCAATTACGACTCCTTTCGTGGCACCCTCATTTCCGTGCGTATTATTAATGGAACAGTAAAAGCGGGCGATGTTATTCGTTTTATGGCGAATGGGCGTGAATACCGTGTTGATGAAGTTGGATTTTTTAAATTGCATAAAGAATCCCAGAAACAACTATCAGCAGGACAAATAGGTTACATTCTGGCTGGCATTAAGACGGTTCAAGACACCCGGCCTGGTGACACCATAACCTTGCGGGATGCCCCGGCCGCCGACCCGCTTCCGGGTTTCAGAGAAGTGCAGCAAGTGGTCTTTTCGTCAATTTACCCCATCAACACCGATGAATACGAAGAACTTGCGACAGCACTGGAAAAGCTGAAGCTCAATGATGCAGCCTTGATTTTTGAAAAAGATTCTTCGGTGGCTCTTGGCTTCGGTTTCCGTTGCGGATTTCTCGGTCTTTTGCACCTTGAGGTTATTCAGGAGCGTCTTGAACGTGAGTTTGATATCTCGCTGATCCTCACCGTTCCTTCAGTACAGTATATCTTCCATCTTTCTGACGGCAGCAGTAAACATGTTGACAACCCTGCCCACTTCCCTGATCCGACTCATATTGCGAAAGTTGAAGAACCCTACATAAAGGCAACGATTCTCATACCCGAAAAATACATGGGAGTAGTGATGACCCTCTGCATGGATCGGCGTGGGGAAAACACCAGTTTCCACTACCCGACACCAGGAAGGATCGAATTACAGTGTGAGCTTCCTCTAGCGGAGGTGATTTATGATTTTTATGACCGGCTAAAGTCACTCACCCAAGGCTACGGCTCTTTCAACTACGATATGCTTGATTATCGTAAAAGCGATCTGGTTAAACTCGACATCCTGGTCAATGGCGAACCCGTGGATGCCCTTTCACAACTGGTTCATCGTGAAAATTCCAGGGCCAGGGGACTCCACTCCTGTGAAATGTTGAAAGAAGAGATTCCACGACAGATGTTCAAGATCGCAATCCAGGCGGCCATCGGCGGAAATATTATTGCAAGAACTACCGTTTCCGCCCTCCGCAAGGATGTCACTGCCAAATGCTACGGTGGCGATATATCCAGAAAACGCAAGCTCCTCGAAAAGCAAAAGGCAGGGAAAAAGCGTATGAAAACAGTCGGCAATGTAGATATTCCGCAGACTGCCTTCCTCGCTGTCTTAAAATCGGAGCAGAAATAGCCAGGCCCCTAATATGATGCCAGAACCATATGACACGGCTCTGTCCCCACTGGCATAGTTAATTACTTAAGAGTTTTTCCTCTTCTTTTTGTAGTTGTGCAAAAAGATTGGATAGCGAGCCCACCCATAACCAGCACCAACCCTACCAAGGTTGAAGGGTAAATCTCCTCGCCCACCAAAAAGTGAATTAAAAAAAGTGAGGTAAAGGGAGCGATGAAAATAAGATTGGCTATTTTTGCTGTATTATCGGTAAGCTTTAAAGCCATTAACCAAAGAACAAAAGACACCCCCATTTCGAAAACCCCAATATAAACAGCTCCCGCAAAGCCAATCAAGGCAACCTGACGAAAACCATCGGTATACCAAACATACCCCGTAATCAAGGGGACTGCGCAGACAAAATTGAGAAAAAGGCCAAGAACCGGATCTCGTTTATCCCTGGTATTAAGAATCCAATAGAGAGCCCAAATGGCTGTCGACAACAAGGCCAGCCCCACACCAAGCGGATTTTCAAAATGCAGAGCCAATAAATTTCCCTGTGTGGCAATAACCAGAACACCGATATAACTCACACCGATCGCCAGCCATTGCATGCCTACAACACTTTGACCAAGAAGAGGTATAGACAGCAAGGTGAGAGTTATTGCCCAGGTATAATTTATTATTTGCGCCTGCTGGGCTGGCAGAAGATCATAGGCCTGAAATAGAATGAGATAGTATAGAAAAGGGTTGAGAAATCCAAACGGGACCGACATCAACCAATCCCGCCGAGTCAAGGCAAGAAGGTTCTGTACCTTTTTCTGGGCAAAAAGGACCAAAAACAATACGCAACTGGAAATGATGGTTGCGTACATGAGGAGTTCACCGGGACTGAGATACCTGAGGCTCAACTTACTGGCAGTAGCAATCGTCGACCATAATCCGACTGTAATCAGGGCGCAAGTATAGGCTTTTCTCTGTGTATTCATCGCGCCATCATACGAGCGAAGCCCTTAAATGTAAACAGTATTCAAAGGTTATTACTGGTTTACGAAGATGCTGTATGATATGATAAAGTTGCAATGGCCTTTTTAGCGCCCAGGGTCTGTCTTCTGATAATGGATAGTGACATGAATGAACAATCTTCAGCTGGTGATACTGAAAAAAGGAAGCTCCTTGATCCGACATTTCACTTTACGACCAACTTCCTGAAAATTGGTGACGATTCTTCTACAGACAAAATCCCGGTCACTGAACTTGTCAAAGGAGGTCAACTTCTCGCAGATTTTCCCAATTTCCATAGATTTGCTGCAAAGGGTTTTGCAAAGTCTCCAATTGAACCAGGAGACTTTGCCCAACTCTCCGAAGATGAAGGCGCTATTGTTGCAACGGTATCCGGCTATCCGAAAGTAAAAAAAACTCGTCGCAGCGATGTACCGGAACCTATCACTGTCGTCTCTATAGAGCCCCTGTTGAAAGTTTCTCCGGATAATATGTTGGTAACACTTGTCATTCATCCGCCGTTAGAGACGGGTCATTCTTTACAGCAGGAAAACCTGGAGGAACTTTTAGCCGATCAAAAAATCATTTTCGGCATCGATCACCAGTCGATAGAAGATGCGAAGGCATTTCTGAAAAGCGGTGAAAAAGAGTTCAAAAGCTTCATCATAGCTCGTGGCCAGTCCGTCGGCCAAAGTATCGATGCTTTTCTAAGATACGATATGGAAATCGGGCCGATTGCCGGCACGATCCTCGAAAACGGATCCATCGATTTCAGAGAAAGACGGATAATGGTTGGAGTAAAGGCCGGCCAGTGTGTCGCAACCAAGATCCCTGCCATACAGGGTGCCCCAGGCGTCAATGTCTATGGCCAAGAGACAGCGGCCAAGGCTGGAAGAGACATTAAAATTGATGTGCTCAACGATGTGCAATACTCTAAGGAAACGCTCCAGGTCACTGCCACCAAAAGTGGCGTACTTTCCATCGTCAATAAGAATGTCATCAAGGTATGTTCTCACCAGATAATACTCGGCGATATTGACTATGAGACCGGAAACGTCGAAAGCATGAACTGCATTACCATTCGAGGATCGGTACAACCAGGGTTTCGGGTCACAGTTGCCGGCGATGTAGAAATCTCCGGTGCGGTGATGTCTGCGAAGGTTATCAGCCAGGGCAACCTTGTCGTCAAAGGCGGTATTACCGGAAAAGACAGCTTCCTCGAAATAAAAGGTGATGCCGATATTAATTTTATCGAACAGGGTACCATCAAGTGCGGGGGAATTGCCGTCATCCGCAAGCAGTCTTATTACAGCGATATTAGTGCCGGTTCTGACATCCGTTGCCAGAAATCAAGCAAAATCGTTGGGGGTAGGCTCATTGCCGAAGGAAACATCACCATCGGCGATGTCGGATCGATTAATTGTACGCCGTCTTTTATTGCTGCCGGGGTAATTGCCGAGCGCCTTCTCCATTTCAACAACCTCAAGGCAAGCATAGTGGGACAGCAGGATGCAATAATTCAATGGCTACAACGTTACCATGGCAGCTCAACCTCAAAAAAGGTCAAAGCCATGGAAAAAGAACTAGCCAATACCAAACTCCTCCTACTGCGATTGAACGTGATCCCTGGAACGGGGTTGTATTCCAAGGCTGGTGGTCCGGAAGATGAAAAAGCCCAGTTCAGCGAGGATTACAGCTGTGCCGGGAGTATAGAAATAGAAAAAATCAAGATTGATGTTCTCGGTACCATTTTTTCCGACACCAGAATCCAGATTGGCAATTGCACAATGGTTGTTGAAAAAACCGTATCATTCCGCCAATTCAAACTTCATCCCAACAAAAAAAGTATCCTCGCCATTGCTATCAAGAAATAGCCCAAAAGCTGACCTCAATCACCACCAAAGGTTGGTGAGGGAGCAACCAACACCTATGTTCGAAACTTTGCAGCTATCCTTCGAAGAAGATGAAGACGATGGCCATAGCGAGCAAGCAACAGATACATCGGATATCCTAAATAGTGCAGCAGAATAAGAACAGCAAGGCACCTGCCACCAGGTCCGCCGTGAAAATTTCCCATCGGCACGAATTTACTCCACAGCGCCACTCTTGCCAGCCTCGAAATCTCTAAACCGTCAATGTCATAGCGGCTATTCAAGGAACTTTTCATTCGTTAATTCTCCTCCGCAAATGGCTGAAAAAACACCGCATCCGCAGAAACGGATTGAATTTTAATCGAAGCTGAGACTGACTCCAAAGAGGTACAAGGCCTTTGCCAAAATCGGATTTGGGCTTTTTGCTGCCATGAAAATCGTCGAGATGGTGACGGTGTCTGATGTTGGCCACTTCTTTTGTTCGCGGGAAAGCGAGTTTCGTGACGAGGAGGTAGTTCAGCCAGGGCTTCCAATCTTCAAAATAATACCCCAAAAGAGCAGCGGCAGCAGCGAATCTCTCTGCGGAATCAATTATTCCCTGCTGGAGAGGCATAAAATATCCGTCTTGTTCCAATTCAGCTTTGCCGATGGCATCGTTTGTTTGTCTGAACTCCAGCTCGAAGCCTTCTTTGGTCAATCGGTAACCGTTAAGTGTCGGATGTGGGGCACGACATGCTTCTTCGAAAATATCCTGGGCATAACTAAGGGTGCTTGCAGCTAAATCGAAGCGATTGCGATCATACATAATCCCCTTGATAATATTTTTATCACTTTCAGGATAAGGAATCCCCCGAGTAGCACCAAATAGCAAACCGAAGCAGGTTGGACAATCGGCTCTATGGGCAATCGCTTCAAAGAGGAAACGTTGAATAGTCCCCAGCCAACCGATATCTACGAGAGCGATATGTTTATGGTCGAACAATCCAGCCTGAGCAAAATACTGCTGCATGGCCAGGCTCTGCTCCCCAGTCTGACGTTTTACCTCGTCTTGAAACGAATCATCCTCAAGCATTGCGTCAAAATTTTTGCGATTCTTAGGAACATATCCATCGTGAACATGACTGAGACAGGTGTCGGCCTGCAGTCCAAACTTGGTTAAATGGCAGATGAAAGCTTCAGGCTCAAGACTGAAAATTCGGCAAACATCACGAAAATCACGATTTCCCGGAGGAAGAAAGGTTATGTCGGCGTTGGCTTTGGTCAGTCCCTGATGGGCGCATGATGCCCCGGCCAGGGCCATCCGGCTGACATAAAGATATTCGATTTCAGGCAAACCTCCTGCAGGATAGAGGCTGGGCATCGCTTTTTCCCAGTAGCGTTTAAACGTCCATCCTTCTCGAGAGAGGAAGAAAATCTTAGTTATTTCATTTTCCTTGCAGAACCTTGCAACCTGTTGAATAAATACCCCAATCAGCGGCCCAAGAAAATTATACCCTTCGGAGTACAGAGCTGAATTCAGTTGGTTCTCGGCCTCCAAGGGTGCCATGAGCTGTTGCAGCACCCTGCCCCGCCAAAAAGGACGGCCGTCGCTGTAGTTATAATAACGTTTGACTATCGACTTGCGCTGTTGTTCGCCGGGATCATGAATAATCATCGCATCTATTCCGGCTTCCCCGGCCCGCATACCATCAGAGATAGGATTGTCACCAATATGCATCCAGGCTCTGGGTGAGAGAGAATATTTTTCTGCTATCATGGGGTAAGCTTTTCCGGAGGCCTTTGCCAGAAAAGTATCAGCGGACGAGATTACTTCTTCAACAAATTCATTCAGCCCGGCATATTTGAGCAACTGTCGTAGATGGGTAGCTGGAAGGTACATATCTGAAATAATGAATATTCTCTTTCCTGCACCGGCAAGTTCTTTAATCCATTCGACAAGAATTTGGCGTGGCACCAGCATGGAATTCTCCATGGTAAGCTCATAGTCGGTAACCTTTTCAAGCAGAACATCATCATAAGAGCTCTGAAATATCTCAAGTAAAAGTTCACGCATAAAGAGTGGGTAGCACGCTTCATGATCGGCAAATTGTATTGCGGTCTCAGCCCTATGTTTTTGCTCGATATGATCTCTCCGCTCTTGCACTTTTTGCCAGTGCCAATGACGGCCCTGCTGTTTGGCAAGCTCTGCAATATACCTGGCTACCGGCAATTTCACCAAGTCTGGATCATGAATTCTGCGAACGAGAAGGGTATCAAAGAGATCAAAAGAAATCACCTCCTTATCGCATGCCTTTCGTCTCCCAGCCTCAACCATTGAGGTTAATGAGTAGTATGTAGTAACTTCCATAGTTTTTTATCTGCTTTTTTTGCCGACCCAGTTTCTCAAACTCTTCATCAACGCCTTGAAAGCCGGGCGTACCCCTTGCTGGTTCTGTGGCTCCAGTATTACCTTGACATTATGCAGTTCTTCACCAAGTTCAATCAATCGATCTGCCCCAGCAAGGACATACTTGCCGTATGTTTCAGGAAGTTTTCCCATCATGTACTTTTTTATCAAATCCTGATCCTGCTCCCGGCCGGTTATGGCTGCTTCGCCGAGGGTGTTTCCCGAATGGATGCGGTAATACAGCAGCTTTTCCTGGTCCAGGTAGTGTACACCTTCAGGAAAGGCAAGCATCATCCGAAAGATATAATCGTAGTCATGCAGATATCTCAAGGCAGAAAAGGTGCCTACCGTCCGCATTGCTTTTGTCGTCATAAAAAGATTTGATGTTGTGACCATAAAGTTGCCTTTTAAAAAGGCTGCATAAATATCCCGACATTTGAAATACCAGGTTCTGTTTTTCAAGTGCCAGATGTTCCATCCAAAACTCGGGTCGCTATACTCCTGGCCGATATCGGAGATCGGTATGACATCAGAAAAAATGCACTCCGCTTTTCTCTCCTCGCACTCCTTCTGGAGACGCTCTAAACGATTCACAGCATACACATCGTCAGAGTTGAGAATGGCTATATATTGCCCTCTTGCAAGGGAAAGGCCCCGATTGATAGTGTTATAGGCGTCTCTGTTCTCCTGATAAAGATACGTCAGGCGCGGATCGCTATACCCTTTGACAATCTCGCCGGTATTGTCTGTCG